>JBFYYO010000243.1:0-5489 GCA_041310025.1 Syntrophobacterales bacterium | reverse complement strand
TCTTCGGCCTGTCGGGCTACGTGATCGCGACGATCCTGGGGCTGTGGCTCATCCTTTCGATCTTCCGGTCGGGCAAGCTCTGAGCCCCGGCAGCCCGAACGGTTGGAGGGGGTCTCTTTTGTTCTCACGCAGAGCCGCGGAGAACGCAGAGCTTCATATTTTTGTCTCCAACCTGAGACTTGAAACCTGCAACCTGAGACCTCTCAAAGCATCTCCCGCAGGCAAAGGAGGGGAGGGGCCGGCCGGCCGGCCCAGTCGGGAGGGGGAGGGCTGCCCGGGTCGATGGCCTGTTTGAGCTCGGCCAGCGACAAATCCATGAAGCTGGTGAGACCGAGCTCCATGACCGGCGCCTGCGGACTGGCTGTGCCGAAGGTGGTCTCGATGGCCGTTCTCAGATTCTCCGAGGCCTGTCTGAGGGCTTTCTGACCGTCTGGGCTCTGTGGGTCCGAAAGGAGGGCAGCGAAGCTCCGTTGGTATTCGTGGAACCCCTCGGTCTGCAGAATGGCGCCGAGCCCTCCTGCAAAATCCTCGGCAGGCAGTTTGGGAAGGCACGGGAGGGCAGCCAGCGGAAACTGAATCAGCTCGGGACGGGATGCCCGGTGCCTGGCGGCCGCCTCGAGCCTGTCGACGATTCCATCGATGACTTCCCCGTTGACGGTCACCAGCCCGAAAGTTTCGGCGGCGAAATGCGTGCGTGAGAAGACAAGGAGCCAGCTCGCGATGCGCTTCGGGAGCATGAAGGACAGATGGGCCCGGGCGGCGGCGAGGGGGGGGCTCAGTGTTTCGAGACTGTCCTCGGGGTTGGCCTCCTCTTCGCTGATGCCCAGGATTTCGCGAAACTCGTTTTCGAGCCGGGCGGCTTCGGCCAGGTCGGCTTCGAGGTCCGACTGCCTCTGGTCCAGCTCCCGGGCCATCTCCAGGAAGAGGGCGGCTTCGAGAAACCTCCGGGTTTCAGGGTCCGGCCCCTTCTTCCCCTTGCCTCGCAATGAAGTCTCGATATCGAATCGACTCTCCCAGTTCTGCCGCAACAGGGACTCGGCGCTGTAGGACGCCTTCAGGCAGTGATCCTGGTGAACGGCGGCAAATTCGCCGAAGCTGGCCAGTGCCTGGCGGATCTGCCGGGCCTCCCCGTCGTCCAATCCCGCGGGCAGCGTTTCGAAGTGCGAAGAGCCCCACGCCGGAAGCGCTGTGGTCTCGAGGATCTGAAGCAGGTGGGTTTTCGGAATGAGCAGAGCCAGGGTTCTGAAGGCCTGCTCGGAGAGAACCTGGTAAGGAAACAGTGCAAACGGGCGGTTGATGTGCTCCATGGGAATCCATCCTCGCTGGGGGATCAGTGTTGTCGAGAGCTCCAGAACAGGGGCAGGGCGGGCAGCGGCCGGCTCTGCTGCCGGGCTGCCGCCTCCAGAAGCGCGCGGATCGCCCGCTCCCCTTCTTCTCCCGCTGCCATGCTGAAGTCGTTCACGAACATGTCGATGTGGCTCCGGATGACCTCGGGGGCCATCTCCTGGGCGTTCTCCACGATGTAGGGCCAGACCGCCTCGGGGTGAGTGTGGGCAAACAAGAGGCTCTCGCGGATCTTCTCCTCGAAGAACGCCGCGACCTGGCGCCCCAGCTCCCGTTTGACGGCGATTCCGCCCAGCGGGAGGGGCAGCCCCATCTCCTGCTCCCACCACGCACCCAGGTCCAGCACCAGGTGCAGGCCGTGGAGGGGATAGGTGAATCGACCTTCGTGGATGATCACGCCGGCATCCACATCTCCCCGAGCCACAGCGGGCATGATCCGGTCAAAGGCCATCTCGTGCACGGGTCCCCGGTGCACGCCCGAAAGCTGGAGGAGAAGATTGGCCGTGGTCATGCGGCCGGGGATGGCCACTCGCTTGTTCCCCAGGTCCCTGGGGGCGAGGGGCTCCCTGGCCACGACGAGGGGGCCGCACCCGCGCCCGATGGCTCCGCCCGACCCCAGGAGCCAGTAGGACTCCAGGAAGTGGAGCATGGCGTAGACGGACACCTTGGTGACGTCCAGAGCCGCCCCCATCGCCTTCTGATTGAGGAGCTCCACGTCGGCGAGGGTGATCTGCAGCCTGTAAGGGTGAGTGTCCACCCTGCCGGAGGCAAGGGCGCAAAAGATGTACGTGTCGTTGGGGCACGGCGAATAGCCGAGATGCAGGGTCTGCGTCATGGTTGTCGGTTCCTGGCGGGAGGCCGGTTCAATGCGTCCCCGGGGGAGGCGGCTCATTCGTCATTCTCCAGCCAGTACTGGACGATGGCGCAGCAATGGGCGACAGCCAGATCCAGGCTCCAGCGCCTCTTGTCGCGGTCGCCGGCCATGTTGCTCATGCCCCGGCATTCCACGAAAGGGATTTCATAGCGGAAGCAGGTCTGGGCGATGGCGCTCCCCTCCATGTTTTCAGCCATTGCTCCGTAGCGTTCGTACCGCTTCCTCGCGGTCTTGCGGTCGCCGCTGGCCAGGCTCACCGTAAGGCTTGGGCCGTAGACCGTCTGAAAGATGCCGGAGCCTTCCGCTTTCTCAGTGGCCTCGACTTCGCCATCCCCCTCGATGGACTGAGGTCGTCCCTCGCCGGTCCGGTAAAGCCCCGGTGGGGTGAGCCGCAGGGTTCGGTCGTAGGCCGAGGAGCCCGCCGACACCGGCAGCGTGTCGAAGAACGACTCGCTGCCGCGCGTGACGAGCGGGATACCGATAGTCCGCAGCGATTCTATGCCTTTCCTCGAAAGGACTCCTTCGTCTCCACACCAGATGGACTGGGAGACGAGAACGTCTCCGACCCGAAGCGGACCTTCTTCAAAGGCTCCCGCGCAGCCGATGTTCCAAACCTGAGCGGCCCCGAAGGTCTCGAGGACGGCGGCCGTGGTGATGGCTGCGTTGACCTTGCCGAGGCCCGTCGTGCCGATGAGGACGTTACGCGAACCGCAGGTTCCCAGGTGGAGGACCTCTCCCCTGAAATCGAATACCCTGAGATTGCTCAAGGTTTCGAGGATCGGCTCCACTTCCCGTTTCACGGCCCCCAGAATGGCCACATCGACACCGTCGGCGCAGTTGACTGACATCATCCTCCCCAAGATTTGTTTGGCTGCAGACAGACCCGACTGCCCTGCCGCCCGTCCTCCTCGTTTCAGGCAGAACCTTCTGTTTCCTTCGAAAACAGGCTAACAAAGCGCCTTCTGCCTGTCAAACTCGATACGGCATTCAGGGGACCAGACGGATGCAGTGACGGATGCAGTGTTGTCAAGGACAGGCGATGTTGCTACGATTCCTGCTTTCAAGGAAAGAGAAACTTCGATGTGAAAGGAATCTGCAGACTCGATGAATGAATGTTCGTGGACTTTTCGGCCCTCCCCTTTGTCGATCGGTCCCGTCCGGATCGATCCACCGTTGATTCTGGCGCCGATGGCGGGTGTGACGGACGCGGCTTTTCGCAGGGTGGCGGCGGAGCACGGCGCTGGAATGGTCACCTCCGAGATGATCAGTGTGGAGGGTCTGCGGCGGGAGATGCCCGCCACCTGGAAGCTGGCTCGCCAGGAGCCTCGCCTCTCCGTTCCCATGGCGGTTCAGATTTTCGGGGTGAGCCCGGAGGCGGCCGCCGAGGCAGCCCGCCGGCTCGAGGATCGAGGGGCTCCGATCATCGACATCAACGCCGGCTGTCCGGTGCGAAAGGTGGTCAGACAGGGAGCGGGCGCAGCTCTGCTTCGAGACCCGGTCAGGCTGATCCGGCTGGTTGAAGCCGTCAGGCGAAGCGTCAGCGTCCCGGTGACGGTCAAGGTTCGGCTGGGCTGGGACGGCGGATCCATCCACATCCTCGATACCGCCAGACGGCTGGTCTCGGCCGGGGTCGATGCCATCTCGGTTCATGCGCGAACGGCGGTTCAGCAGTACAGCGGCCGG
Organism: Syntrophobacterales bacterium; assembly: GCA_041310025.1. Classification (GTDB taxonomy): domain Bacteria; phylum Desulfobacterota; class Syntrophobacteria; order Syntrophobacterales; family Syntrophobacteraceae; genus JALOOX01. The sequence continues at coordinate 1,588 of JBFYYO010000243.1, read as the reverse complement.
GCGGACTGGTCCTGGATCCGGCGCATCAAGGAATCCGTGCCGATTCCGGTCATCGGCAACGGTGACGTGACCAGTGTGTCGAGCGCTCGCGCGCTGCTGGAGGAGACGGGGTGCGACGGAGTGATGATTGGAAGGGGCGCCATGGGCAATCCCTGGCTCTTCGGGGTTTTGTCCCACCAGTGGAGAACACCGTGCTCACAGCGATACAATCCGAGCTGGGAGGACTTTCGCCAGACCGTCTTCGGTCATGCCGGGCTGTTTCTCGATGGGGCGCCTCGGCCGGCGGGGCATCTGAGGAAGCTGCTTTCCTGGTATTCCAAAGGGTGTCCCGATGGGGGCAGGCTCCGGAATCAGCTCACGGAGATCAGGGAAGTGCACGAAATGCTGTCCTGTTTCGATCGGTGGCTGGATTCGGTTGCCGTCAGCGGCGCCGAGCTCCTCACCGTGAAGCTCGGTGCTCACGAGACGTCGGAGCCACTCTTTGAAGCTGAAGCCGAAGACGAGATTGGAGCAGCATGAAGGTCTTCGTTGCCAAGACAGCAGGATTCTGCAAGGGCGTGAGAGACGCTCTCGATATCACCCTCGACGCCATTCAGAAACGGACCAGCAACGAATCGATTTGTACCTACGGTCCCTTGATTCACAACCGACAGGTGCTGGCGACCCTGGAGGAAAAGGGCATCCAGGCTGTGAACCGCATCGAGGATTGTGCGGACAAGAAGGTGGTGATTCGCGCCCACGGCATTCCCCCCGGCGACCGGCAGACCCTCCATCAGCTGGGGGCCACCCTCCTCGACGCCACCTGCAAGCGCGTGGCCCGGGTGCACGCGGCCATCAAGCAGCACGCCAGGCGCGGGTTCCACACCATCATCGCCGGCGATGCCGATCACGCCGAAGTCATCGGGCTCATCGGATATGCCGAAAGGCGGGGGCACGTGGTCAGCAAGCCCGAGCAGATCGATGAGCTCCCCTCCCATTGGGACAAGGTGCTCCTGGTCGCCCAGACCACCCAGAACGAAGAGGTGTTTCAGAAGATCCAGGACCGGTTCCTCAAGCGATATCCGGGAGGAGTGGTCAAGAACACCATTTGCGGCTCGACCCACGAACGGCAGGCTGAAGTCAGGCGGCTCTGCAGCCAGGTGGAGGCCCTGGTGGTGGTGGGGGGCTATCACAGCGGGAACACGCTGCGGTTGGCCGAGGTCGCACGGGATGCGGCCGTGCCCACCTACCACATCGAGACCGAGGCGGATCTGAATCGACAGGAAATGGCCCGGTACAGCCTGGTCGGGGTATCGGCAGGCGCTTCCACTCCCAGCTGGATCATACGTGATGTGGTTCGTTTCCTGGAGTCCATCGAGCCCGAAAACGGGGATATCAGGTTCAGGTTCAGGCGCCATCTGGGAACCATGACCTACGCCAACGGCTGGGTGCCGGTGGCGGCGCTGCTGCTCTCCTTTGCGGCACTGGCTCTGACCGGTCTGCCGGGGACGATGGCCGGCAGTCTCATGGCCGCGCTTTACCTTTTCGCCATGCACTCCCTCAACAAGTACCTCGATCGCGGAGCGGTCGAGCTGAACGAGCCGGGGCG
>JBFYYO010000242.1:0-5604 GCA_041310025.1 Syntrophobacterales bacterium | reverse complement strand
GCCCGGTCGTCCTGTCCACGGCGATGTTCTTTTGCTTTGCAAATCCATGCCAGGTCTCCTGGAACACCGTGGCCCCGCAGGAGGCAGCCGCCTCGGGCGTCCCGTCCTCACTGAACTGGTCCACCACCACGATTTCGCGGGCCCATGCCAGGCTCTCGAGGCAGCCCTGGATGTTGGCGGCTTCATTTCGCGTGATGATCGCCACACTCAGATCGGCCATATCTTGGGTCTCCACAACGGGCTCATGAATCAGCCCCCGCTCCCAGCCGGTCCCCGATGGAGATCAACACCCGATCGACGGACACTTTCTCCATACAAATCCAGTGGGAGCATTTCTTCCTGCGGTAACACGGCGAACAGGCAAGCCCGGCCGTGATGATCGTGTGCGCCGGACCGTAGGGCCCCGTCCTCGCAGCACTCGTCGGACCAAACACCGCAAAAACCGGCACTCCCAATGCCGCGGCGATATGCATGGGGCCGGTGTCGTTGGAGATGAAAGCCCGTGCTCGCCGGATCACCGCCGTGACCTCCCTGAGGGTTGTCTTTCCAGCGAGCGACAAGGCTTTCCCGTTCGATGCCGCAACCACCTGTTCCACCAGTTGAGCGTCACCCCTTCCGCTGATCACCACCGAAGGCCAGGGCAGCCGCGACGCCAGTTGCCCGAAACTCTCCGCCGGCCACCTCTTGGCCTCACCACCTGCGGCCGGCGCCATGACGACATAGTCGGAAGGCAGGCTCTCGACATGGGAAGAATCGTTCAAATCCCAGCCGAAGGGGTAATCGATCCGGTCCGTGTGGGCTCCGAGACTTCGGGCAACGTTCATGTATCGCTCGATGGCGTGACAATCCCTGCCACCGCGTATTCGGTGCGTGTAGAAGAGAGGGCTTGCCTCCCTGCCCTCGCTGAAGCCCACCCGCACGGGCGAGCGCGTAGCCCCGCACAGGAGCCCGCTGCGGAAAAGTCCCTGCAGGTCGACCACCAGGTCGAATCGTTCCTCTCTCAGCTCACGCATGAGCCGCCGCAGGGCGCGCGCCGTCTCAGAAACATTGGAAAGCCGCTTCCATCGATCCTTGTCAATGACCCACAATCGGGAAATCATGGGATGGCCTTGGAGAAGATCCTCGAACGACCGGGCGATGAGCCAGTGGATTTCCGCATCCGGGTATCTGTCGCGAATGGCATTGAGAAACGGCAGGCTGTGAACCACATCCCCCAGGGCACTGGGCTTGATGACCAGGATCTTTCGGGGACTGCAATCTCTGAGAGATGTGGTCAAATTATTCCTTTCCTCGTGCCTTTCAGAATGGACGACTCCGCCCTCACCGGCGTTGTCGAAAAAGAGAGACCTTGACCTTACTGCCAAACTCGATGAGACTTGTCAACGCATGCGGCGCGGCGGGATGATCCAGCATGCGACGTTTCGCGCCGCCGCCGCTCCAAAGCACGAGCCATGCGTGACGCATTGGGCACCGATGAGAAAATTCTCGTATTTTGCGAGCGGCACGTTCATAAAGTATCCAATCCAGGGAAAATCTGGTATAAGGTCTCCCGTCAGTGAAACTTGGGGCATTGCTTCATTTCATCATAAACTGCTCTTAACTTTAAGAAAACACTGGTAAGTGTTGTATTCAAACCCGTGAATGCAAGGGTTTTGGACGGCCGCTCCCTACATGGAGCGGGGTCTGAAGGGGGATGTGAATAGGGTATCAGAAACGTGATGCTCGACTTCCCCCGATCGACTGACGGCGATTTCTCGGAGAAGACTGGTCAGACTTGATCAGTGCCACAGATCATCGATATGGATTTCAGGAGCTGATATGTTTCACACGATGGCTTACATGAGGACCTTTATCAAGGACAGGGATGTCGCTTCCATCACTCCGACGTCCCCTTTCGGAGTCAGGAGAGTCTGCAGCAACATCAACTTTGACCGAAACAACGTGATCATCGAGTACGGCCCGGCGACGGGGGTCTTCACCGACTACATCTTGAAGAATATGAAGAATGGCAGCCAGTTGATCGCCATTGAGCGAAACAAGGACTTCAAGTCCATCCTGCAAAACCGAATTCACGATCCTCGGGCGACCATCATCAACGACAGCGCCGAAAACGTGCTCGATGCGCTCAAAACCTGCAGGCGGTCCGCAGCCGACTACATCATCTCCGGCATCCCGTTCTTCTGGCTCCCGAAGGACATCAAGGACAAGATTCTGTACAATACCCACAGAGCCCTCAAAGAAGGCGGCAAGTTTCTGGTCTACCAAACCTGCTTTCAGGCGGATCATCATCTGAAGGTCCATCTGGAGCGCTTTTTCCCCATCGTGCGTGCGCGATTCGAGCTTCGGAACATCCCCCCTCTTCGTCTGTTCGAGGCCGTCAAATGCAGCGACAGGTCCCTTGTCAATGGGAAGGGCAATGGCAACGGTAACGGCAATGGCAACGGCTCGTCGTCCAGCCGTTTCCCGGCCTAGCCGGGGGCGTCTCTGCCTCTTCGAACAGCTGTCCGGCAATGGGTGCATTCGATGAGCCGTTGGAATTGACCGAAGCCGAGCTCGAGCGATTCCGTTTTCGCGGCCTTCACCCGAAAGTCTCCATCGGGACGGCCAGCGACCGCTATGCGGGGTGGCTCGGCCAAATCTACACCCCCGAACGTTATCAGGGAAGGATCAGCTCCAGGACAAACCGCGTCGGAGGGCGCACCTTCAAGGAGGAGATCCTTCCGGTGGAGAGCGTGGAGGAATATTTCGAGCATTTCAGGGTGCTCGAGATCGACTACACCTTTTACGCACCGCTTCTTGGACCCGACGGCACCCCCACTCAGACCTTCCACGTCCTCAAAGCTTATCGACACCATCTCAGTGAAGCGGATCAGATCATCCTGAAGGCCCCCCAGCTCATTTCCGCCCAAAAACTGCTGCGGTCGGGCCGATCTGTCCCCAATGACAACTACCTCAATCCCGATCTGTTCATGCGCGCCTTCATGGAGCCGGCGGTCCAGCTCCTCGGTCCCACTCTGCGCGCCATGGTGCTCGAGCAGGAATACCAGCGCAAAGATGAGCGGACCCCACCGGAGGAGCTTGCCGGAAGCCTCGATGCTTTCTTTGGCGCGGTCCCCCGCGACAACCGCTACCATATCGAGCTTCGAACGGAAGCCTATCTCTCGGAACCTGTTTTCGAGGTGATGGAAAGGCGCGGAGTGGGCCAGGTCCTCTCCCACTGGACATGGCTGCCACCGCTTCGCAGACAGCTGAATGCAGCTGGCAGGCGTTTCTTCAACTCCGGGCGGCACTGCATCATCCGGCTCATGACACCGCGCGGCGTGCGCTACGAGGATGCCTACGCCCGGGCCCACCCCTTCAATGCCATGGTGGAAGGCCTCTTCCAACCGCACATGGTGGAGGAGACGGTGGACGTCGCGGAGGAGGCCCTGAGTCAGGACATCCATGTCAACCTCATCATCAACAACCGATCGGGTGGAAACGCCCCCCACATCGCCCGCCTCATCGCCGCCCGGTTTCAAGAACTTCAGAACGCCAGATCGGCTGCCGGGTCTTGATCGACGGTTTTCCCCGTTCTCGTTGATGAGGCCCCGGCTGTTTACGACTGAACGCGAACCGCCCGCCACTTTCCCGGCGCCTGAGCACAGACCGACAGGAAGGTGCGCGAAGCCCGAAGACGGGATGAGCCTGTGCTGCTGGATGTGAGAGACCTCCGGATACATTTTCTGTTGGAACATGGAACCGTGCGGGCGGTGGACGGGTTGAGCTTCGCGCTGGATGAGGCTCAAGTTCTTGGGATGGTTGGGGAGTCGGGCTGCGGGAAGAGCGTCACCTCCCTTTCGATCCTTCGACTCATTCCATCACCCGGAGTGATCGCGGGGGGCCAGGTCCTGTTTCGAGGGAGGGACCTGCTGGGGCTGAGTGAACCGGAGATGCAGTCCATTCGGGGCAATGAGATCTCGATGGTATTCCAGGAGCCCATGACCTCCCTCAACCCGGTGTTCCGCGTGCAGGACCAGGTTGCCGAAGTCCTCGAGCTGCACCTCCGGATGTCCCGCCGAGAAGCTCTGGAGCGCGTGGAGAGCCTGCTGGTTGAAGTCGGTATTCCCTCGGCGCGGCTCCGCATGAGGGACTATCCGCATCAGATGAGCGGGGGAATGCGCCAGCGGGTCATGATCGCCATGGCTCTGGCATGCCGCCCGGCCCTGCTCATCGCCGACGAGCCCACCACGGCCCTGGATGTCACCATCCAGGCACAAATCCTGGACCTCATGCAGGAGCTCCGCGAAAACCGGCGCACGGCCATCCTGCTCATCACCCACGACCTGGGGGTCATTGCCGGGATGGCTCAGAATGTTCTCGTCATGTACACGGGAAGAATCGTTGAAGAGGCCACGGCGCGGGAGCTCTTCGAGACGCCCCTGCACCCGTACACCCAGGGACTCATGCGCTCCATGCCATCCCGATCCGATGGCGCTCTGAAGCGGCTCCAGGCAATCCCCGGAACGGTTCCGAGCCTCCTGGCGCTTCCGGCAGGGTGCAAATTCAACACCCGGTGCCCCCACGCCTTCGACAAATGCTGCCGCGAACCGGAGCCGCAGCTTCTGCTCCCACGCGGGGGACATCCCGTCCGGTGCTGGCTCTACGAGAAGGAGAGCGTTCTTGGTTGATCGAGGAGCTTCCGGCCCACTGCTGTCACTCCGGGGGGTCACCAAGCACTATCCCGTCACTCGATCCATTTTCGGAAGGCAGTCGGGAGTCATCCGGGCTGTGGATGGAATCGATCTCTCGTTGCAGCGCTCGGAGACTCTGGGGCTGGTGGGGGAAAGCGGCTGCGGCAAATCCACCCTCGGACGTGTCATCCTTCGGCTGGAAGAGCCCACATCGGGAGAGATTCTGTTCGACGGTCGAGATCTGTCCACCCTGAGCCGGCGGGAGCTTCACCATATGAGAAGGCGCATGCAGGTGGTCTTCCAGGACCCCTATTCATCCCTGAACCCCCGCCTCTCGGTGGGGCGGACCATCGGGGAGGGGCTGGTGATCCACCGGATGGGGTCGGCGGCTGATCGGAGGGAGAGGGTCCGTGAGTTGATGGACCTGGTGGGATTGCACCCCGAGGACGTGCACCGCTATCCCCATGAATTCAGCGGCGGGCAGAGACAGCGCATCGGAATCGCCCGGGCTCTGGCGCTCAACCCGGAGCTCGTCATCTGCGACGAGCCTCTCTCGGCCCTGGATGTCTCCATCCAGGCCCAGATCATCAACCTGCTCCAGGACTTGCAGGAGCAGTTCCAGCTCACTTATCTCTTCATTTCCCACGATCTTTCCGTGGTTCGCCACATCAGCGATCGCGTGGCCGTCATGTACCTGGGACGCCTGGTGGAATTGGCCCCAGCCCGCGAGCTCTTCGAAAAACCGGGCCACCCCTACACTCAAACGCTCCTGAGCGCTGTGCCCTCCCTGGATCCCACCGCCCCAAGAAGCTCGCGAAAGCGGGGCCGCGCGCCCTCCGGCTCGGTGAAATCTCCGGCCGGGTGCAACTTCCACGATCGCTGTTTTGACAGATCATCCGAGTGTGAGGACCGTGTCCCCCCGCTGAAGGAG
>JBFYYO010000241.1:0-5639 GCA_041310025.1 Syntrophobacterales bacterium | reverse complement strand
ACGCTGTCCCTTTTCCGCATGAACCCCCTGGGCAATCCGTTTCTTTTCTTCGGAACCATGGCTGCCTTTCTGGCCCACCTGGCAGCCATCTATCTCCCGGCTCTGCAGTGGGTCTTTCGCATGGAGCCCATCACGCTCACGGAATGGCTGAGAATCCTGTTGATCTCGGTCACCGTGGTGGTGGTGGTGGAAATCGACAAGCTGGTGAGGAGAGTCATTCACGGGAGCCGATGACCCAACCGTAGCCGGGTGCGATTTCGAGGAGGCGACCGGCAATGGTTTGCGAACCGTGTGGCTTCCGTCGGTTGAGCACCCTGCCGCAAGGGGGTCGACCTCCTGTTGCAGGCCGGAGCTGAGATCAACCATCGAGACGAGGTAACCGCCATGTTCTTCAAGACCGATTCGTGCCGCCTTCTGGCGGACCCCGAGGGTCCTGCCGCTGAACGTTACGCCCACTATGATGATTTTTTGAATCACAACCACCGGGCCCTGCGCATTCTCTCCGAGCTCGAGCTGCTGGACCGAGGGGCGGGACTTGCAACTCTGTCGTCCATTCAGCGCCGAACCGCAAAGCTCCTGGAGGAAGTGCGCGGTCTGGTGTCCTCTCTGAGCGGCCTGGCCGTCAATCGCTACCAGGAGCTCCTGCAGGTTTTCGACAGGGTGGCCCAGGACCTGGCACCCCTCATGGCCCACCGTCGGGCCGTCATGGAAGGGCCTTTGACCTTGCCGTTCCCGGATCTTGGCCCCCAGCACCTTCTCCTCGCCGGAGCCAAATCGGTGAACCTGGCGAGAGTCCGGAACGAGCTCGGGCTGCCTGCGCCCGACGGCTTCGTGGTGACGACCGCCGCGTTCGACCTGTTCCTGCGCGAGAACCGGCTGTTCGATTCCATCGACGCCATGCTCGGCGAATTCGACCCCGATGCGGCGCAGAGCTGGGAGGCCTGCCTCCGCATCCAGGAAGGGATTCGGGAGGCTCCACTGCCCCGGGATCTGGCCGATGCGCTCGACAGGGAGTATATGAGCTTGTCTTCCCGCCATGGAGGCATGCCTCAGGTGGCCATGCGCAGCAGCGCCGTTGGTGAAGACACGGAGGCGTCTTTCGCCGGCCAGTACACCAGTGTGCTCGATCTGGAACGGGAGCGGATCGCTGCAGCCTACCAAACGGTTCTGGCCAGCAAGTACACTCCGCGAGCCATCATCTACCGGCTTCGCTACGGACTGACCGACGCAGCGACTCCGATGGCCGTCGCCGCCGTGGTCATGATTCGGGCCAGGGCCAGTGGAGTGCTCTACACGGTGGATCCGTCACGACCGGCTTCGGGACGGGCCCGCATCGACGCCGCTGCCGGCCTGGGCGAAAAGGTGGTGGGCGGCTCCGCCTCTCCCGATGTGTTCCATGTCGACCGAAGCTCGCTTCAGATTGTCGGGTGTCGCATCGAAGCCGGCGAAGCACCGCACGATGGCGGCGATCCGGGAGCGGTCATTTCTGATCAGGCCGTGCTTTCGCTGGTGGAGTCCGGCGTGAGGATGGAGGGGCATTTCGGCGCGCCCCAGGACATTGAATGGGCCGAAGACGAAGGCGGCAATCTGTTTTTTCTCCAGACCCGCCCCCTGGGAATGGCCGCAGGCGACGATGAACAGCATCCGCCCGATGTGTCCGGTCTGGAGCTGCTGCTCTCGGCCGGCCAGACTGCCTCGCCGGGCCAGGTTTCGGGAAAGGCGGTTCAAGCCCGTCCCGATCTTCAGCCGGAAGCGGCCGAAGGCGCCATCCTCATTTCACGGACGGCTGCCCCCGACCTGGCACCCTTCATGGGCCGGGTGCGGGGGCTCATCACGGACCTTGGCGGTGCGGCCAGCCACTTGGCCTCCGTGGCCCGGGAGGTCAATGTTCCAGCCCTCATGGACACGCGGGAGGCCACGATGTTGATCGCCGACGGTCAGGAGATCACCCTTCTGGCGGACGAGGGAAAAGTCTACCTGGGCCTTGTCCCGGAGCTGGCGAGGAAGCTTCCGGACCGAAGCGGCGATGACGAACGTGGGCCCATAGGCAGACACCTTCGTGAAGTGCTCGATCGAATATCCCCGTTGAACCTGACCGACCCCAAAGCGCCGAATTTCACACCGGGCGGGTGCCGCACCCTCCACGACCTCATCCGGTTCGCCCATGAAAAGGCCATGGTGGAAATGTTCAGCCTGTCCGACCTTGCCGACTCCTCCGTGGTTTCGCGCAAGTTGAGCGCCAATATCCCGTTGTCCCTGTATTTCATCGACCTGGGCGGGGGGCTGGCCCCGGGGCTTACCTCGTGCGACGAGATCCGGCCCGAGCACATCCAGTCCAGGCCCATGGCAGCCCTGTGGCGCGGCCTGACCCATCCGGGCATCACCTGGTCCGGGGCCGTGGACATCAGTGCGCGCAACTTCATGGCCCTCATGGCCGGCAGCATCGGGCCGGAGAATGCGACTCCCCCGGAAGTCGACTCCTACGCTCTCATCTCCCGGGATTATCTGAACCTCAGTGTGAAGTTCGGGTACCACTATTCGAACCTCGATGCGCTCTGCTCGGATGATCCCGATGCCAACACCGTCGCGATCCAGTTTTCCGGCGGAGCGGGAACCGGCATGGGGAAGGCCCTGCGCATCGAGCTCCTGTCCCGGGTGCTGAGCCGTCTGGGCTATGACGTGGAAGTGACGGGCGACATCCTGCAGGCGGCTTTGAAAGGGTTGGACTGCCCGGCCATGGAGGACCTGCTCGACCAGACCGGGCGCCTCCTCGGCTGCAGCCGGCTACTGGACCTCGCCATCCCCAGCCAGGCCGAGGTGCACACACTGACCGAGCTCTTCTTCAAGGGGGACTATGATTTCCTGGGTCGCTCGGAAGCCCGCCTTCCCGGCTATTACGCCTCGGTGGGAGAGTGGTCGCGGGCGGAATTCGAAGGGCAGGAGATGATCGTGCAGGACGGGTCCGGCATGACCGGCACCGTGTCCTGCTCGCTCCACTCCGTCCTGGATACCGTGCTCGGGGGGCGATACCGAAGATTCCTGGAAAACAGGCACGCCCTGCACTACTACCCGGTGGCGGTGGCCCGGGACAGCCGTCTTCACAGCGGCCGAGCCCGGGTCGATGTCCGGATCCGGGCCGGGTGCGTGGATCTCGCGGCGGGGCTGGCCTTTGGCTTGATGAACGTTGGCAACAGCCTGGTTCTGGCCGCGGATGCCAGCGCCGGAGAGCTCCAGCTGCTGGAGTTTGTCAACAACACCCGTCATTTTCGCGAGCGCACGGCGATGGAAATCCCCATGGACCGCTGGATGCGGCTCGAGGTGACGGTGGATGGGCGGGAGGTCACGGGAGCACTCGACGGACGCCCCTGCCTGCGATTCACGGCCTCCCATCCCGTCGAGGGCTACGTGGGCCTCTGGAGCAAGGGCGACACAACGGCTTTCTATCGAGATCTGGAGATGGAATTCATCGGGTCGGCACCCAATGAGTGGCACCCTCAACGAGAGCAGCCTGCACCAAACCGGGGATAGGATGCGAAATCTGCTCAAAGAAGCCTGCTGCTCTCGATGTTCTTCGATGTGAGGGAGATTGTTCGGCAGGCATTCAGGGCCCTGCGGCAGCAGGGCCCTCCAAGAGCATCGCCTGATTTGTTACTCGTCGTCTTCCTCTTCTTCGATGCCGAAGCGCTCCCACTGGGCTGCCGCTTCAGCCTTCGCCTTTCCCACTTCCTCGTCGCTCCAGGGCTCAATGACCAGGCTGTCGGCCACCAGCTCCCAGATGTACTTCACTTCATATTTGTAGTCCGGGTAGTACTTGGGAACACGCTTCATCAGCTGGTCGTGGCAGTTGGAGCACCCGACCACCAGGACGTTGGCGCCGCTGTTCCTGATGGATTCGTATTTCTTTCGGCCATGGAAGGCGGCCTCATCGGGGAAGGGCCCCGGCCACATGCCGCCGCCGGCTCCACAGCAGTGGCCGTTAGCCCGGTTGGGCTCCATCTCCACAAACTGGTCGACGCACTGCTGAATGACCCAGCGGGGCTCCTCGTAGTATCCCTTGCCAAAATGACGCTCCAGCTCCCGCCCATGCTTACAGCTGTCATGCCAGGTGAAGATCTTTCCGGCGTTGACGCTCTTGTCGAGCTTGATTCTTCCCGACTGGATGAGCTCCACCAGATACTCATACAGGTACACATAGTTGATGACATTGGCGGGGTCGTCGTGGGCGCAGAGCTTCATGCCGTAACGGCAGCCGTAGGAGCCCCCACCACAGTCGGGCATGATCATGCGCTTGATGCTGTGCTGTTTCATGAAATCGATTCTGCGCTGAGCGAACACCTTGATGTATTCGTAATTGCCTGTGAAAAGGCCCCAGTCGACCGACTCCCAGTTCGTGGAAGGAATGGTCCAGTTCTCCCTGGCCGCATAGAAGATCTTCCACCACCAAATCATGTCGTCGTTGTCGGCGAAGACCTCTTTGGAATTGGGGAAGAACAGGATGTCGGCGTTATCCTTGTCGAGAGGAACGTAGAACCCCGGGCACTCCTCCTCGGCCACCTCTTTTCCCATGTCGTTCATCAGGAAGAGGTAATCCTCCAGGGGGATGGCCATGTTGTTGCCCGTATTGAAGCAGTTTTCAGCCCCCTTGTGCAGAATGCCGGGCACCTTGTCCCTGGGGCGAAGGTGCTTCATGTGCAGCATGATGTAGGGGATGTCGATATCCATGGGGCATCCATGGGCGCAGCGGCCGCAACCCGTGCAAAGCCAGGGGAATTTCGAGTCCACCACCTCGTCGACCATGCCGAGGGCGAGCATACGAAGGACCTTGCGCGTATCAAACCCTTCCATTCCCGGCGTGCCGGTGATGGGGCAGCCGTTGGTGCATGTTCCACAGGTCATGCACAGGTTGAGGTTATATTTCCCGATTTCTTCCTGCACGGCGTCGGGAAGCTTTTGAGGTACGACAGCAGCTTGCATGGTGTTCTCCTCGAACCAATCGGATTATTGCCGGCTATCAAGGATCCAAGCTCGGGTTCTCCACAGTCGCCGGGAAGCATACAGGGATCCAACCGGTTTCCATAATGACCACAACATACGGCTCATCTATCCCCTGCCAGAAGGAGGCACAAGGGGGCTTCACTTTTCCGCAGGCAATGCCAGGCTTCAGATTCCAACCCCGCCTTCTTTTCGCCCCTTCACGCATGATACGAACCTCTGAAGCGCGTCCAAAAAGCCTCACGAAGATGTCCCCTCCCGGCTTTCGCCGGGGCCATCGGCTCCTCTCCTTCGGGCTCCGGGCCCCGGCCATGCCGGGAATGACGATTGGCGATGAGACCATTCATGAGACTCTCATCGATACTCATGGAGGATGAGAGTTTGCATTTTGTGAAGGTCTTCTGGATTCCGGCTTGAAGACTGCCGGAATGACGTCTGAAGCGGCATCTACGTCCGTCATGCCGGCGAAGCTTGTCCCGGCATGCTTCAAGCCGGGAGCCGGCATCCGGGGTGTTTAGAGAAACGCCACTATTCAACCTCAACGAGTATATCTAAACCTGGGGTCTGGGGAGCAGTCCCGCCCGCTCCATGATTTCGGGCACCTTCTGCTCCCATTCGATAGCCATGATGTGAAAGCCTCGAACCCC
>JBFYYO010000240.1:0-5696 GCA_041310025.1 Syntrophobacterales bacterium | reverse complement strand
TCGACAGGCTCACCACGAACGGCCAGAAGGAAATGATCTCAATCCGACATCCGTTCTGAATCCGACATCCGATCTGAATCCGACATCCGATCTCAATCCGACATCCGTTCGCCCTGAGCTTGTCGAAGGGCTTTCTTTGACTTTTGCAAGAGGCTCCTCTGTAAGGATGATTTCATCCATTCTTGCGAAACCCCCGAACGTAACGGCCTCCCATTCCAGGCATTTCTCTGCGCATCTGCGGCTCTGCGCGGGTCAAAGAAAAGGAAGATTTCAGTCTGAACGGGTAACATATCACGGAGGGGTCCCGTACAGGCAGATCCCGCTGAATCCGGCAAGAATTTCAGCGCCTCGAACATACCTCTCAAAGATCGGCTCCGATGAACCGATTACTACCCCGAGCGGACCAACGATAAGGACTGAGCCTATTTCACGACTGTCGGTGAATGGAAGCCGCACCGACAAAGCCTCCTTGATTCATCGATATTCAGGACAATCACAGAAAGGGTTGAGCGATGGGATTTGACCCCACCAAGGTCAGCGTGCTGCTGGTTGAAGACGCAGCCGTCATGCGAAAAATCGAGATCAGAACTCTCAAGAGCCTTGGCTTTGAACATATCACCGAAGCCGTGGACGGCACCGCCGCTGTGAAAGCTTTGGAATCCGGCGCCTCCGTGGATCTGATCATCAGTGACTGGAACATGCCGAACATGGACGGCCTTGAACTGCTCAAGTGGGTAAGGGCCAACGATCGCACCAGGGGCGTCCCGTTCCTCATGGCCACGGGGCAGGGAGAAAAGAAACAGGAGCAAAGGGCGCTGGAGGCCGGTGTCAGCAGCTTTGTGGCCAAGCCTTTCAATGAGCAGGAGCTCCGGAGCAAGATCGACGAGGCTTTCGGGCTGAAGGTTCAACAGGCCAAGGCTGCATCTCTCTCCAGCGAGCAGCGCATGACCGCTGCCGGCAAAGTTCGCTTGCGTATGGCCCACATCCAGATCACGGATCACCTGGTGCTCGGCGTTCTCAAACACCTCATCGCCAAGGGCGACCTGACGCCCGCCACCTTCGAGCTGGAAACGGAGTGCATGGGGGGCTGGAATCCCGTTCAAAACGCACTGGAGTCCGGATCGGTGGACGGCGCCTGCGTCCTTGCTCCCATTGCCATGGACCTCTTTGGATACGGCGTTCCCATCCGGCTCGTCCTCCTCGCCCACAAGAACGGCAGCATTTTCGTTCGCAACAGATCCGGCGATTACCGACCGCCTTACGCCGAGTTCTTCCGCGACAAGACTTTCTATATCCCCCACAAGCTCTCCATTCACCACATGCTGGCGCATCTCTTCTTCGAAAAGGCGGGGCTGAAGCCCGGAATGGCCGGAGAAGGCCAGCACGACGTGATCTTCGAGATCGTCGCGCCGGTCAAGATGCAGGAATCGATGCAGAACAACCCGGATGTTGGCGGGTTCATGGTGGCCGAGCCCCTCGGCACCAAGGCTATCGCGTCCGCAGCCGCGCAGCTTCAGTTTCTTTCGAGCGAGCTCTGGGAGAACCATCCGTGCTGCGTCGTGGCCATGCAGCAGGCTTTCATCGACGCCTATCCCGAGGTCGTCTACGAGCTCACCGAAATGCTCGTTGAAGCTGGAAAATTCATTGCCGGCAAGCCCGAGCTCGCGGCGGAGATCGGTGTCCCTTTTCTGGATCCCAACAAGCAGCTGGGTCTGAAGGCCACGATTCTCAAGAATGTGCTGAAGGAAGCCCAGGGTATCAAGACGGATGATCTATTTCCCGATGTTGCGGCCTTGAAGCAGATGCACTCCTACATGCATGAGCGCATGGGCATCGGGACACCGATAGACGTTGAAAAGTTCGTCGATCTTCGTTTTGCCGAAAGGGCGTATCAGAAGCACAACCGGACCCCTCTGTATTCACGGATGCATGATACCGATCAGACCACGGAGCTCATCCTGGAGCGCAGCGGGGCGCCTTCGGCCGAGGACTCCAAGAGCAAGCTCAATCTCGAGGGGAAGTATCTGACCCTCACCCTGGGCGGACGCGATTACGGGATCGACATCCTGAGGATCCGGGAGATCGTCGGCATGCAGCCGACCCGTTCGGTCCCCAACATGCCTCCCCACATCAAAGGCGTGATCAATCTGCGCGGCAAGGTGATCCCCGTGATGGATCTCAGGGCGAGCTTCGGAATGGGGGAACTGGAGGAAAACGACAGGAACTGCATCATCGTCATGGAGACCACGGGACGGAACGGCAGCCGGCTCACAGGCCTGGCGGTCGAGTCTGTTTCCCATGTCGCCGCCATCAAATCCTCGGACATCGAGCCCACACCGACATTCGGCACCGGTATCGACACCCGTCACATCCTCGCCATGGCGAAGACCGGCAAATCAGGGGTCAAGCTTCTCCTCAACATCGACCATGTTCTGAAGGACATGGAGCCGGAGGCGGAGGCAGCCTGACGAGGGCTGATGGCATGCAGGCTGGAAATCAGACCGGAGCGGCCCGTGTGCTCGGCGGTGATCACTCGGACGTCACCTGGGCACCGCTCCGGGAATCCCCCGGCGCAGCGAGACCGGAAAGAATCTGAGCGGGCTCGGAATCCACAGTCCCTGCTGCACACCGTCTATGGCAGGCAGCAGGACGACCTCGAATCAACCCAGCAATTCCCTGATCCCCTCGAGCACCTGAGCGGCATGACCCTTTGACTTCACGCCGGGCCATCGCAGCTGAATCACACCTTTGGGGTCTATGACCACGGTGCTCCGAATGACCCCTTCGACGTCTTTGCCATACATTTTTTTCTTGCCCCAGGCACCGTATGACTTCAAAATTTCACGTTGAGGGTCGCTGAGCAGCGAAACCTTCAAGCCGTGCTTCTCCGTGAACTTCCTGTGAGACTCGACGGAGTCTGGACTGACGCCGTAAACCTTCACCCCCAAAGCCTGAAACTGAGGCATAAGCTCTGAAAACTCCAGAGCCTCCGTTGTTCAACCACTGGTATTGTCTTTGGGGTAGAAGTAGAGCACGATCCAGTTGCCCAGCAAGTCCTTGAGACACACCTGATCCACGCCGGGAGCAGGCAAACAGAAGTCAGGGGCTTTGCTGCCGATTTCGAGCATGTCCAATCCTCCAATGGGTCAATGGGTCTGAAGAGAAAACTGTTGAAAGCCAAGGGGCCAGGGTGATCGTCCGGGGATGATCGAAGCCCCTCCGACACGTTGCGCTCATAGGAAGCGCATTTAATATACGTACAGACACGACAGGATGCAAAACCCGAGTGAAGCACAAACGATTCAACGCCCGGCAGCCAGCACTGTAGACGCTGGAGGCCTGCTCACCCAACGAGGAGGAGCCCCTCAAGCATGCGACATCTGGTGATCATTCTCGGAGACCAGCTGGATCCGGCCTCGGCGGCATTCGGTGGTTTTGATTCCAGCCTGGACGCCGTCTGGATGGCTGAAGTGGAGGAGGAAGCAACCCATGTCTGGTGCCATAAGACGCGCCTGGTGCTGTTCTTTTCGGCCATGCGGCACTTCCGGAACGAACTGGTCGCAAGGGGGTACAGAGTTCTCTATCATGCGCTCTCTCGGGATACATCGAACGACCGCGGGGCATCTTTCGCCGAAGTCCTGAAGGCGGATCTGCCGGTACTGCGTCCTGAACGGATCATCATGGTTCAGGCCGGCGATTATCGCGTTCAGAGTGCTGTCGAGGAGACCGCAGCCTCCTGCACCGTACCCGTTTTAACGCTTGCGGACACCCACTTCTACTGCACCCTTGAGGAGCACCGGGATTTCGCCTCCAACAGGCGACGCACCATCATGGAGGATTTCTATCGTTGGATGCGGCGAAGGCACGCCATCCTGGTGGATCGGAGAGGGTCGCCGGTTGGAGGCAGCTGGAACTACGACGCCGAGAACCGCAGGAGCCCTCCATCCGGGGGTTTGACCCATCTCCCTCCCCTTCCCCGTTTTCCTCCCGATCACTTGACGCTGCAGGTGATGGACCTTGTTCAGAGTCGATTCCGTCATCACCCCGGCGAATGCAGCGCATTCGACCTCCCCGTGACTCCAACGGACGCCCGGCAACTGCTCGATGATTTCCTCAGGAATCGACTCCACTTCTTCGGCCCCTACCAGGACTGCATGTGGCAAGGCGAGCCTTTCCTCTACCATTCGCGCCTTTCATCGTCGCTGAACCTCAAACTGCTCAATCCGCGCGATTGTGTGGAAGGCGCCGTCGCATCCTGGGAGCGGAACGGGCTCCCGCTCAGCAGTGTCGAAGGGTTTGTGCGACAGGTCCTTGGCTGGCGGGAATATATCCGCTGCCTCTACTGGCTCCACATGCCGGACTATCAATTCATGAATCATCTCGATCACCAAAGGCCTCTTCCCTCCTTTTACTGGGATGGCGAAACCCATATGACCTGCATTCGGGACAGCATGGAGCAGCTCCTGAAGTACGGTTATACCCACCATATCCAGCGGCTCATGGTCCTGGGCTTGTTCGCACTCCTCTACGGAGTAAGTCCGACCTCTTTTCATCAATGGCACATGGCCATGTACGCCGATGCAGTGGACTGGGTTTCTCTGCCCAATGCACTGGGCATGAGCCAGTTCGCCGACGGCGGCATGGTGGGAACCAAGCCATACTGTGCCACGGGGCAGTACATAGACCGAATGAGCAATTACTGCTCGTCATGCCTCTATGATCCCAGGGAGGCGGTCGGAACGAAAGCATGTCCCTTCACGACGCTCTACTGGGATTTCCTGAACCGGCACGCTGAGCGGCTCAAAGGCAACCGCAGAATGGTCTTTCAGTTGAAGAACCTCGAGCGCAAAGAGCAAGATCGCGCCTTCATGGGAGGAGTCCAGCGCCGGGCTGCTGAACTGCTGAGGATGTTCGGGGGCTGAAGCTGCTTGCCTGGCTGCGGCAGGGACCACGACGCTTTTTCTGCCGGGAGAGAGCATCCGGCAATGCTGTTGAATCAAGCTCATCTGCCGGGTCGGGTCGGGTGCCATGGGCTGAGCGGAGCTTGCCCATGCGACCTCATTCGTCGGTCACGGGCAATCTTCGCCTGGCCCGCGCCACTCCTTAATTCAAAAGCATTGAGCACATCCGGAAGGGGCAGGCTCAGTGGCGACTTGCCTGGATGGAGTCCAGATACTCCTTGACTCGGATCGTCGTCGTCACGAACATGCGGGTGCCGCACGCAATGGTCTGGATGTCACTCCCATTGCCACAAATCCTGGCGAATTCGGGCCCAATCACCGACGCTGGCTCGTGAGCATCGGGTTTCTCGCTCATCGCCTTGAGATAGGTATCCAGACGCTCTCTGATGACACCAAAATAGTCAACACGGCCATCGGTCAGCATTTCTGCAGAAGCGGAGATGCTCTGTGCGAAACTGTGCACAGCACCCCAGTAAGCTCCCAGGAGCTCATTCTTTTCCGGGATGGGCTCCACATAATAAGACAGGATCCACCCGACGGTGATGATCTTGAGAATCTGCAGTTCATATTCCAGCTTGCCCGAATTGACGTCAGCATCTGACGGAAACTGATCCAGGAGCCATTTGACGTCCTCTCGGTCTGTGGCGAAACTGAAGAGATCCCCTGCTGCCTCCTCCATCTCTGACTCTCTCCCGGCTTGAGAATGTCCCAAGGGGGCGGACCGCCCGACCCAAC
>JBFYYO010000239.1:0-5727 GCA_041310025.1 Syntrophobacterales bacterium | reverse complement strand
GGCCCTGGGGCGTGCCTGGGGCGAGCTGGAGGATTTTGGCAAGGCAGTGGAATGCTACAAGAAGGCGCTTGAGGATGAAAAGGCTCCCTACCCGGTGAAGGCCGTCGAACAGCTCTGGAATCTTCAGGCGCGCTGGGCGGTGGCGCTGTGGAAGGAAGATGCGAAGGCCAACGCGGGCAGGTCAAAGCAACTGATCGAGGAATCCGAGTCGCATCTCCACGCCCTCGTGGAATTGATGGGCAAGTCCTCCGAACGTCTGTCCCTCCTGGGGAGCGCCGCCAAACGCGGAGCCGTGATCGCGGCGGACCTCGACGGCAAAAAGGCAGCCTTGGAGAGGATGGCCAGTCACTACAAGGCGGCCTATGAGCACAGCAGCCAGAGGGATCCCTACCCGCAGCTCAACTGGTTGACGGCTTCAGTGCTCCTCTCTGTGATCGATCCATCCGTCAAAGCCCTCCGGGGTATCCGGCAGATGATCGAAAAGGCGCGGGCGGCAGCAAAAGAGCAGCAGCTGCGTGCCCCCGATTTCTGGAATGCCGTCATGTCCGCCGATTGCCTTCTGCTCGAGCACCTGGCTGCTCGCGACCTGGCGGGCAATACTGATAAGATCATCAGCGGCTACATGGAGGTGAAAACGTGCATCGGATCACCGCGGGAATTCAGGTCGGTGCTCGAGCATCTGGATTTTCTGGCGAACATCATGGCCATGGCGCCGGAAGAGGAGACCGCAAAGAGCATGTGTGCCGCCCTCTCGAAGATCAGAGGCGCATTGGCGTAGAAGATGCTCCACAACGGAGGAATGATCGATGGAAAGGTATGATCTCTTTCTCTCCTATGCCAGCAAGGACCTGGATGCGGCCGAAACACTGGAGCGATGGCTGCTCCTCTCTCCCCGCAATCACACCGTCTGGCGCGATCGACGCGGCATCCTGCCGGGAGCACCGGACTACTACCCGCCCATCGTGGCTGGTATCCACGCCAGCGGGGCATTCCTTCTGCTCCTGAGTCCACGGTGGCTCGAATCCAAGGTGACTGCGCAGGAGCTGACCGACGCGCAGGCGGTCGGCAAGAAGATCATCGTCGCCGTTCACCCGGCGATTCCGCGCGATCCGGAAACCGAGGAAGGGAGAAGTCGAAAGAGGGATCTGGAGCAGGCGTTGAAAGCATCAGGCCTCGCGACGCTTGAGCGGCCCAACTGGATATGGACACTCGAGAAGGAGTCGAGTGATCCGGACTACACGGGGGTGGAGCAGGCGCTGAAGACTGACTTTGCGTGGGCAAACCGTCACACGATCATTGTTCAGTGCCTCGACCGTTGGAAGTCCAGTCGAGATGGAAGCGCGCTGCTGCGAGGCCGGGAGCTTGAGGAGCTGATGGCCGATGCGTTTGCGGATGCACAGGGTCGAGAACCTGGCCTCACTGAAGAGCAGCGAAGCTTCCTGCTCGAAAGCCAACGGCACGGAGCGGCCGAGCGCGCGAGCTCCGCCGCTCGCGAACGGGGCGAAGCCGAGCCCGATGCCGCCTTGCTTTTGGCAGCGGAAGCTGCATCGGTCCCCACCGTTCCGGAGGCGCGCGGGATTCTGCTGTCGTTGCTGCATCGACACGCCATGCTGACCAGGGTGATCGATGGGCACGGCACGGCACGTCGCGTGTCGGGCCTGGCACTCAGTCCGGACGGACGCTGGCTGGCGTCGATCGACGAGGCACGGGCGTTGGGCGACGAGCGCCCATCCCATTTGCTGGTTCACGATGCCGAGACTGGCCGAGAGGGGAAGCGCGTAAACAGCAACGAGCGCCTGAGCGCGGTTGCGTGGGGCAGCCGGTGGCTGGCGGTGGCTTCTCCAGGCAGCATCGGCTGGCTGCGCTGGGACGACCTGGATGACAAGTTTCGGGGCAATACCCCATCAAGCCTAGAGGATGGCGTTATACCGAGGTATCTCGCCTTTTCACCGCCCGGTGTCAAGCTTCCGGACGGCGAGTGGCTGGCCTGGGGCAGCGCGTGGGGTGACATCGGTCTCATACGTGTGGGCGATCACCTCAAGTGGCAGGGAAGGCTGAGCGACGACCGGTCGAGCGATGCATTGACTGGCTTGGGGTGGCTGACTGACGGCAGGTTGATCTCCGCCGAGGGCGGCCGTTTGCTGCTCAGGTCATTCCCGGACATGGAACCGGTTCACGAGATTTCAGCTCCCGGCCAGGTCTTTTCGCTCCACTGCGACGGCGAGCGGTGGGTGGCCGCCTGCCGTCGCAATGGATCCGCCGGCCTGCTTCTGGGCAAAGGAATGGAAGAAGAAGTGTTTCTGCCCATGACCGCACCCGATCTTGGCCTGATCGCGGCATGGGCCGGACCTGCTGACGATCCATGGATACTGACCGGATCGAGCGTGAGTCGATCCGGCGTGCCGGCGGTTATGCTGTGGCAGGGCGAAGCGGCGCGCGAGACGCTTCTGCAGGGCGACGAAGAGCCGGTAAGCTGCGTCGCAGCCGATCCCTCGGGCAGATTTGTGGCTGCGGGCGGGATGGGGGGACGAGTGTGGTTGTGGGATCGACACCGGCGGAGCCACTTGGTCGGTGAGGCTCGACCCGGAGCAGATGCACGCTGCATAGCCGCATCTTCCACTGGACGCTCTGCTCTGGCGACTCAGGACGGCAGAATACTGGTTTTTGGACCTGGCTTTGACGGAGACCCGGTTGCCGATGTCCCTGCACCCTTTCCTCCGGTTCGACTCAAGTTTGCCGACGGAGGTCAGATACTGCTGGCGGTGGCTGCAGACGGACAGATCGCCACATTGGGCGACGAAGGGGTGGTGCAGATTCAGTCCTGGCCCCCGGAACTGGGTGAGCCCAAAGTCATCTCTGTCGCGTCCGATGCTCCGACCATTGCAGCACTGGGCTCGGACAATACGATCGCCATTCTTCGGCTGACCGAGTCTTCGTTCCGCCCCATGCGCACGATCGATGTCGGGGAGTTGGTCGTGGGGCTCGCGCTGGATCCTTCCGGAGAGCAGGTGTTTGCAGTGGTCGAGCGGCTGGGCCTGGACGTAGTGTCGTGGCCGGTATACTCACCCGATTCAACACCGGACGAGGTTGTCATGATCCAGAGTGGCCTGCCACCGGTACCGATCGCGTTTTCGGGAGAGCAGATCGTCGTCATTGGTGATGGGTTCGATCTTCTTTTCGTGCCGCAGGACGCATCTGAAACCGCGACGAGACGAGGGAGCCATGATGAACCCGTCAGACTGATCGCCGCAGGAGCAGGACTGGTTGCGTCCGTTGCATGCTCTTTTCAGGATACGCGCGTCGATCAGATACGGCTGTGGACCAATGACGGTCAATTGCTGGGAGCGGTGACGCTGCCCGAACACGCTGCGGATATCGTGGTATGCCCTGACGCGAGATCGATCATGGTGCTCGGCCTCTCGGGGACACTGTGGAGCACGACCCTGCGCGCTGAGGTCTGGATCGAGACAGCCCGCCGGATCGCTGGACGCAGTCTGTCGGCTGAGGAGCGACGTCGCTATGACTTGCGATGAGAATCCGACCCGCTCGATCGGTCGTCGGCTCCCACAAGACAACCCGGAAGCAGGCCTGTCGACTGATGGCAAAACCGCAACCAACCCCAGAGGAACAGACACCGATTCGCACGGCTTTCGAGCATCTGCCCAATGTGAACATATTCTTCGTACGTCATCCCCGCATGTGTTTGGCGGGGATCCGGGCATTTGAATCACGGCCCTGGCGTGAATGGCGATCAATGCGGTCACTCGATGGAGGGGAGGTGCACTCGGTGAAGGGATGGGTCCTTGAGGCGGTTTCCGGGCCATGCCTTTTCGTGCGGGCTCATCATGCAATCAAGACCAATCCGCACACCGTTCCCATACCCGAAGACGGAGCCTGATCGGTTTCAGCGCTGATTCGGTTCATCGTCCAGCCGGCAGTCTCCATGAGCTTCGATACGTTGATGCCGAAACCCGACATGGACGGCCGGGCGTGGTCAGGATTCCGGCATGCCCGTCCCTCGCTCACCACCTGGCAAACCCTTTGATCCCCGCAAAAAAGCTGTTTGCAGGAACCGCCGGCATAGCCTCTGGATTTCCGATACCCTTTACGAACGGCCGCCTGTTCCACATCGGCGGCGATCTGGTGCAGCAGCCTGAATATTTCCCGGCGCTCGTTGGAGAGGAGGATTTGTGAAGGGACCTCGATCCTGAAAACCAGAGCCCGTTCATATCCCCTCAAGAGCTCCCGAAATGCCGAAGGGCCTGCGACATGCGGCGGACAGCTGGCCGAAAGCCCATAGCTCTCGCATGGCGGATCGAAGCACAGCTTTGCCAAATCGTCCTCCACCGAGATATCCACGGCGGAGACGATCATTGCATCGCTTGCACCAAGCCAGCGCGCCAGCTCAATCAAATCCGTGAGACCCGTCCTGTCCCTGTCCTCTCCACATTCCTCCGTGGCTTCACCTCACTGTCGGATCATCTTCGTTCTGCTGCCAGTCCCCGGCCGGAGTTCAGAAGGTGGCAGGCATCTTATTGGAGGAGCGCACGGGGATTCCTGAGGTTTGGTGCGTGCAGCAGCAAGGAACCGCAATGCTCCGTGTGGTGAGCACGCGGGGCGATGGGCATTGCAGATGTCTCCGTCCCAGAGGTGGAGCTCCAGAAATCAGCCTCGAGAGGGGGCTTTCGTCAGGATCTGCTTCGGGTGCCAGTCATTTTGCAGGCCCGGCGGTTGTCACATGGTCAGCATCCGTGGTATCCCCCAAGCCCTTCAGATGCGGAAAATGTTCCCTCAGGCCACGAACATCCTTGCTGGACTGACACGGCTGGTCTGCGCGCGCGACGCCCCGGGCGCATGGGCTGCCATCCTCATCTCAGTGCACGTAAACAGCATAAGGTGCCCACATTTTTTGTACGTCATCCCCGCGTGCTTTTGGCGGGGATCCAGGCATTCAAAAACCACTGGATTCCCGCCAGGGGCATGCGGGGATGACGATTCAACCGGGCACTCAATGGTGTAGAGAGCACTAGGCGGAGGTTGCCGAGCGCAGCGGTTTGCCCGCCAACGGGTTGAAGAGCTTCATGATCGCATACTTCATCACGTCGCAGGTCTTCAGATCCACAACGAAGCCGAAAAGGATATTCTCCGAGTCCGGCGGAAGCACACAGGCATTGGAGGCGTCAAAGGCGAGACCGGGGATTCCCTTGGTCAGCTTCTTCTGATCCATCTTGCCCATGCCGACCTGGATCGTTTTCTTCCCGTCGATTTCCTTGATCTCACCGGCAAGACCGGCGGCCTCAATCTTCTTGAGCTTCTCATCATCCAGAGGAATGTTGACGTAATAGTCTGCCATGCGAAATCACTCCTTGATCATCAAATGGTGGATTGCCAACCGGAGGGGAAGACCACGCTGCCTGGCATGAGTTGCGCCGGAAGCCGAAACGGCCTTTCCCTCTCTGCCTGAAGAGGGGGATGCACTCAGCACCCCTCGTCTTGAGATTTTTTTCATTAACTCGTTTATTCTGCCGGCTCCTCCATGTCAAGAGTAATGGTCCAAGACGTCATGAATACTCAGAATTTGTGTCCGCAGGTCTCCCTCTCCGCAAAAAGAAAGAAGGCTTTGGGTGTAGATCTTTTGGAACAACGTCCCCAATGGGCTGCGAATCATGGACCAATGTGGATTTCCACGCGAGGAGCATCTGCTGGAATCCCATCGGGAGCGCGGTT
>JBFYYO010000238.1:0-5753 GCA_041310025.1 Syntrophobacterales bacterium | reverse complement strand
TGGGAGCGGCTTTCAGCCGCGAACGAGTTGGTATCGCGGCTGGAAGCCGCTCCCACATGAATGATGCTTTTGATCCTCAACGAGTATAGTTCCTAGTTCCTAGTTTTCAGTCGCTGTCAAATCGTTCTGAGTCATGATCAATCGGCATTTGGTCCTCGCGAACCTCCGGTCCGGGTGATCTGTATTTGATGCCTTTCAGTCCCGACCTGCGCAGGTAATTCATGAGGCCTGCGATGAGCCGGCCAATCTCTGACGTGGTATTTCTCAGTCCTTGAAACTCATTTTCTGACAAGTAGCCTTGATCCAATGCCACGAAGAGATGACTCTGGATTTCGCCGATGGATCCTTTGGCGATGGACAGAAAGTGTACGAACTCGCCAGTTCCATCTCGTTCAAATCCCTCTGCTATGTTGGACATAACAGAAACCGCTGCCCTTCTGATCTGGTCCCGAAGGCCAAAGTCTTTCGAGAAAGGGCCGCTGCTTGTTGCTGAATAGACCAGGCGCGCCAGGGTGCGCGCCTTTTGCCATGCATCGATCTCCTCGAAACTCTGAAATGTTCCCATGGAGCTGCGCCGTTTGAATTGCCCGCAAGTCACCCCTCTGATAAACAATAGCCACAAACCGACAACAAGTAACCACAAACCAGAAACCAGGAACCACAAACCAGAAACCAGAAACCAGAAACCAGAAACCAGGAACCAGAAACCAGGAACCAGAAACCAGAAACCAGGAACTAGGAACCCGAAACCAACGCCTCTATCTCCGCAAAGATCTGCCTGGCAGTGAAATGCTTGACCTGGGCGGCGCCGCTGGGGCAGAACCCGGCGCAGCTCCCGCAGCCCTTGCACAGCGCCTCGTTCACCACGGAGACCTGGCGCCTTTCGTCGAATTCGATGGCGCTGTAGGCGCACAGGTTGATACAGGTCTGACAGCCGGCGCACACATCCGGATCGATCCAGGAGATGGTGGGAGAGATCTCCACCTTGCCCGCGGTGGCCAGCGACAGGGCCTGGCAGGCGGCGCCCGCAGCGTGGGACACCGCATCCGGGATGTCCTTGGGGCCCTGGCAGGATCCCGCCAGGAAGATGCCGTCGGTGGCCGTGGACATGGGGCCGAGCTTCGGGTGCTCCTCGAGGAAGAATCCGTCCCCGCCCTGGTTGATGCCGAAGATGCGGGCCGTTTCCGACGCATCTTTCCGCGCTTCCATGGCCGTGCAGAGAATGACCATGTCCACGGGAATGCGCAGGCGCCTCTGGAGGAGGGTGTCCTCGCCCACGATGATGAGCTTGCCTTCCTCGGACGGCCGGAGGGCCTGGTCGGTGATCTCTCCGGGCCTGCCGCGCACGAAGGTGATGCCCTCGTCCTGCAGCCTTCGGTAGAACTCCTCGTAGCCCTTCCCGAAACAGCGCATGTCGATGTAAAAATTGTAGATTTCGGTGTCGTGCCCGGCTTTTTCCTTGATGAGATGGCCGTATTTCAGGGCATACATGCAGCAGACGCGCGAGCAGTATTCGTGATAGTTGACGTCGCGGCTGCCCACGCAGTGGATGATGCCGACGCTCTTGGGCCGCTCCCCGTTCTTCATGACGATCTGGCCGCCCGTGGGGCCGACGGCGTTGTTGAGCCGTTCGAACTCGATCCCGGTGTACACTTCGGGAAAGCGGCCATAGCCGTACTGCTTGAGGGGAGACGGGTCCATGATGTCGAAGCCCGTGGCCAGCACGATGGAGCCGACCTTCAGCTCGAGCTCCTCCGCCTCCATCGTATGGTCGATGGCCTGGCGCTCGCACGTTCGCACACACTCCATGCACTCGGAGCAGGCACCGCAATTGAGGCATCGAGCAGCCTCGTTCCTTCCTTCGTCATCCGGGAAGCCCAGGGAGACCTCTTCGAAGGAGCCGACCCGATCCTGGACGGTCATGTGCTTCAAGATTGCCCGTGCGGCTCGAACCGTTTCCTCGGGGATGGGACTCCAGTCCGGGGTTTTGGATGAAGCGGCTGCGGCCGGTTCCTGGATCTCGGCCAGGTCCTCTCCGCACAGGAAACGGTGGACCCCTTCGGCAACCTGGTGCCCGCCGGCGATGGCATCGATCACCGTGGCCGGACCGCTCACGGCATCTCCCGCCGCAAAAACGTCGGGGACCGACGTCTGGTGTGTGTGGGGATGGACCAGCAGCGTGCTGCGACGGGCAATGTCGATCCCGCTTTCGGCCACACACTGAACATCCGGTTCCTGGCCGATGGCGGGGACCACGGCATCACAGGGGATGACGAGCTCGGAGCCTTCCACGGGCACGGGTCGGCGGCGGCCGCTGGTATCCGGCGGGCCCAGCTCCGTCCGAATGCACTCGAATCCCGTGACTCTCCCTTCCTCGCCCAGGACCCGCACAGGCGCCGAGAGGTAGTGGATGACGACGCCTTCTTCCAGCGCCCCTTCAATTTCTTCGGCATAAGCCGGCATCTCTTCGCGGCTGCGCCGGTAGACCATGCTCACCTGCTCGCATCCCAGGCGCAACGCCGTGCGCGCGGCGTCCACGGCAACGTTTCCGCCTCCCACGACCACCACCTGTTTTCCCGGAGGCTCGCGGCGGCCGAGGTTCACTTCGCGAAGGAAGGCCACGGCGTCCTCGACACCCTGCAGCTCCCTTTCGCCGGGGATGTTGAGCCGGAGGCTGCCGTGGGCTCCGATGCCGAGGACGATGGCCCGGAAGCCCTGAGCGCGCAGGTCGTCCAGAGTGAAGTCCCTTCCGAGGCGCTGCTCGGTTCGCACCTCGATGCCCGTCCGCAGCAGGTTCTGAATCTCCCGGTCGAGCACTTCCGGCGGCAGGCGGTAGTCGGGAATGCCCACGCGAAGCATTCCGCCGAGAACGGGCAGGGCGTCGAAAATCGTCACCTGGTAGCCCTTGAGCCGGAGATCATAAGCGGCGGTGAGACCGGCAGGCCCCGATCCGATGACGGCGATCTTCTCCGGCCTGTCCTCAATGACGGGCAGGGGCAGCTCGGCTAGGTCCACGCGGTCGGCGGCCAACCGCTTGAGGTCCCGGATGGCCACGGGATCGTCCACCAGGGCCCTGCGGCATGCCGTTTCGCAAGGATGCGGGCAGACGCGGCCCAAAACCCCCGGCAAAGGCACCCGCTCCATGATCAGCTGCACCGCCTCCGCATATTTCCCCTGGCTGATGAGCTGCACGTAGCCCTGAACGTTGAGCCCCGCCGGACAGGTCGTCACGCAGGGAGCCCGGTCCTTCTTGTCGATGCAGAAGGTGATGGGGACCGCCTGCGGGAAAAACCGGTAGACAGCCTTGCGCAGGTTCAGGTTTTCATCGAAGGCGTTGGGGGTGGAAACGGGGCAGACCTCGGTGCACTGCCCGCAGCCGGTGCAGCGGTCTTCGATCACGTAACGCGGCTTGCGGCGGACCTTGACCTGGAAATTCCCAACATATCCGGAGACATCGGTCACTTCGCTGTAGGTGAGGAGATGGATGTTGGGGGTCTGGGCCACGGCCACCGTCTTGGGAGTCGAGATGCAGGCGGCGCAGTCCAGGGTCGGGAACGTCTTGTCGAACTGGACCATGTGTCCGCCGATGGAGGGCTCCCGCTCCACCAGGTAGACGTGATGCCCGGACCGCGCGATGTCGAGGGATGCCTGGATGCCGGCAATGCCCGCTCCCACCACCATGATGTCGGGGTGGACGTTCACCTCGCGCTTGTCGAGCCGATGGTGGAAATTCACCCGGTTCACGGCTGCGGCCGACAGGTTCTTGGCCTTTTCCGTGGCTTCCTCCGGGTCTTCCGTGACCCACGAGCAATGCTCCCGCACACAGGCCATCTGGAAGTAATAAGGATTCAGCCCGGCCCGCTGGCAGGCGGTCTGAAAAGTCTTTTCATGCAGCCTCGGAGAACAGGATGCCACCACCACCCGGTTGAGCCCCAGCTCCCGAATGTCCTTTTGGATCATCTCCTGGCCGGGGTCCGAGCACATGAACTTGTAATCCCGGGCCACCACCACGTTGTTGAGCCCGCGAGTGAATGCCGCCACCTGTTCGGTCTGCACCTTGCCGGCGATGTTCGTGCCGCAATGGCAGATGTAGAATCCTATCCTCGTAGCCATTCTCCAACCTCTCGATGAAGAAGCGGTTTGACAGTGGACCTGATGCCACGTTGTGTGAGCAAAGTGTGAAGAATCTGTCGAGATGCCGTCCGTTCAGCCGAACAACCGCATGAGATGGCCGCACACGCAGATCGCCTGGCAAGCGGGAGACTTCGGGAACGGGTGAAAGCGCTCCGCCGCAGGTTGAGAAAAAATCAACCAAACACATTAAAATCATAGCAAAATAATCCAACAGATCTAGCTGAAAGTTTTCACAAGATAACTTCTGAGCTAGATTTACTGCATACTTAGAGCGCCCCTCAGAATCATTCGTTGCAACATCGATTCACATTGAATTCATATTTTCATCTAACCCGTGAATGCAAGCAAACATATCACTTAACAGGTGGATTGTCGCTTAACACGTTGCCACACAGGATAGCAAGATGGAAATCAGCCGGTAATGATTCTTCACTCTCGATGAGCTCGCGCTGGTCCCGCACTCCATCTGAATTCAGATCCCCCTCCCGCACCAGTCGACCCTGCGGAAGACTCCTTAGTGCACGTCCACGCAGTTAAGGGCTCGAATTCGCAAACGTCATCCCGGCAGTCTCCCGGCTTAGTGCCTGCCGGGACAAGCTTTAGCCGGGATCCAGGTTTTCTTTGATCTGTCTGGATTCCGGCTTGAAAACCGCCGGAATGACGTGCTGCGGAGTCCCGCAGTCGCTTTTGGACACTCCAATGTGTGCACGTGTACTTGGAGACCGCCCGACGAGCCATGGTCGCGATCTTGCCTCTCCTCGAGCTTGATTCGACAGTATTGCGAGAATCGCGGTCGACCGCCCCCCCCAATGCTGTTGACTTAAGCTCATTGCTCGTGCCTGGAGGGTGCCATGGGCTAAGCGAAGCTTGCCCATGCGTGACTTCTCCACCACGGGCAAGCTCCGCTTTGCCCGTGCCACCCCTTAAGTCAACGGCATTGCCGCCCCGCCCCCGACTGGATTCGGTCTCCCGTCAAGAGCACCGTGTCTGCAGGGTGAGCGCTTGACATTCCTCCTGAAAAATTGGATATGTGGGTCACTTCACGCCCCCGTAGCTCAGGCGGATAGAGCACAGGATTCCTAATCCTGGTGCCACAGGTTCGAGTCCTGTCGGGGGCACCAACGAAATCAAGGGGTTAGCCGATCCGGGCGAACCCCTTTTGTTTTCACAGCTATGGAGACCCGGGGCTCCCCTGCGAGAGGATGGTTGACTTGAGGGTTTGGAGCAGGTTTAATCGAGCCCCGTTTGCTTCCCCCTTGGTTGCCGTGGGGAGGGTGCGCCGTTGGAGGTCGCCCGCGAATGTAGACGGTGAAGGGATCAAAGGGGGATTTTGACAGGCATGGCAGAACACCGGGCAGTGCGAGAATGGATCGGTACGGTGATGGCTTTAGATAAGGAATCCGGTAAGCGGTGGCGGAGTTTGGGCGTCGGGTGCTTGATCGCCGCATTGGGGGCGGCAGCCTGGTCGGGACGGGTTGCGCTGACGCTCGCGGGACTCGGGCTGGGAGTCTTTGTGGCGTTGCGGCTGGGAGGGTCGTGGTGGAGTCTGCTGAAATCAATGGGCGGCCGCCTGCGGTCCAAGGGCCTGTCCCTGCCGGGTGCGGGGCGTGTGGGGAGTC
>JBFYYO010000237.1:0-5885 GCA_041310025.1 Syntrophobacterales bacterium | reverse complement strand
CAGCGCGACACAAGAAAGTGTCCGAAAGCCCCGTTCGTCATCCCCGCGAACGCGGGGATCCAGCGTTCCAGAAAAAAGCTCTGGATTCCCGCGTTCGCGGGAATGACGTGCATGCACAATGAACACCTTAATGTGTGTGCCTGTACTAAGAATGCGCTTCTTCTCATCCGCACCGTGGCGGATCAGGGCCTTCAACGATTCGCCGGTCAAGTGGCCTTCAGATTCCGGTCCTCCGACGATCAGATAATGGATGTTGGGATTCGAGTCGATATTGCAGACGATCGTCTCAAAACCGATATTCTCGGTCTGCACCGTGCCCGACAGGGCATCACCCGCTTCGATCCCAGCCCTTACAACACTCTCGAGGTCGGGAGGGATCTTATCGGGGCTGATGTTCAGGATGATCGCGCCTGCGACCGGAGAACAGTCGTTGCCCTCAGATACCTTCCATCCTCCGGCGGGTAGTCGGGATGTGGATCTGCCTTCAGCATGACCTTCTCCTTGTTCCATGGGAAAACGGCAGATGACCGAAGCGATCAGCGCCCCGGCCCCTCAACCAACATATGAAGCACCCGCCCTTGGCGCCCGGATCTGATGGAACGAGAACCGGCCTTCTGCCTCGATGTGCCAGATGCCAGGATAGCCACCCGGGCGAACGGCATGGGCCAGCCGAAGGCTCCCGGTTGCGCTCCCGCATCGTCAATGGGGCGGGGGCTTGTCAACGGCCTCGAGTTGTGTCAGTGATGAGGTCCACGGATGATGGGATTAACGACCCGGGGAGAGGCGCCCCCAAAAGTCCAGGTCTCAGCCGACAGCAGACCGGTCGTCATGCCCGCGCAGGCTGGCATCCAGATTTTCCCATGGATTCTGTCCGGCGGCATGGTGAAATGACGGCCATATACTCTCCGGCACTTCATGCCGTGCAGCCTCATTGAGGGCCGAAGACTCGCTGCGGCCCCGGGATGCACGCTGTGCATTCCATGAGCAGGTTGGGCAGAGAAGAGGCCTTTCGCCGCGAAAGACAGGAGGCACATGTCTGGAGAGATCATTTTCGTTCTGGCCGTCCTGATGAGTGTCATCGTTTTGCTGGTGACCGAGTGGATGCCGCTGGAAGTTCTCGCCATGCTCGTTCTGGGCGTACTGGCGGTTGGAGGAATCATCCGGCCCCTGGATGCGCTGGCGGGCTTCAGCAGCCCCGCCGTCGTCACCATCTGGGCGGTGTTCATCCTCAGCGGCGGTCTGACCCGCACCGGCATCGCCAATATCCTCGGCCGCCAGCTGCTGAAGGTCGCGCGGCGCAAAGCTTCGCTCCTGGTATTGACCATCATGCTCATGGCCGGCACGCTCTCCGCATTCATGAACAGTGTGGCCGTTGTAGCACTCATGCTGCCGGTGGTCATGGATATATCGCGCAAGACCGGCCACCCACCTTCAGCCTTGTTGATGCCCCTGGCCTACGGTACGCTGCTCGGGGGATCGACCACCCTGATCGCCACCCCATCCAACATTCTGGTCAGCGAAGCACTTCGGGAAAATGGCCTGACCCCCTTCAAGCTCTTCGATTTCACTCCGCTCGGACTGACGGTCATGCTTTCGGGCATCGCATTCCTCACCCTCATCGGCAACCGGTTGCTGCCGGATCGCAGCAAGTCCATGGAAGCATCGGGAGCCCGGCGCGATTATCTCCCGCAGTACGAGCTCCAGGAGCGCTTGTTCCAGATCCGGATTCCCGCGGATTCGGCCCTGGTGGGAAAGACCCTGGCCAGGAGCAGCCTGGGGTCGGCTTTCGGTCTCAATGTGGTGGGCATCGGGCGTGGCAGCCATTCGCTGTTGGCCCCGGAGACGTCGGAGGTCATCCAGGCAGATGATCTCCTCATTGTGGAGGGACGGCTGGACAGGATTCAGGAGCTGAATTACTGGGGCCAGCTGATGCCCGACACCGATGCCATGGGTGTGGATGCTCTCTTCGCCTGCGGAATGCAGGTTGCCGAGCTTCAGCTCAGTCCCGAAT
The DNA here is from genome assembly GCA_041310025.1 of Syntrophobacterales bacterium. Lineage (GTDB taxonomy): Bacteria > Desulfobacterota > Syntrophobacteria > Syntrophobacterales > Syntrophobacteraceae > JALOOX01. The sequence continues at coordinate 3,874 of JBFYYO010000237.1, read as the reverse complement.
CCGCTCTCGTCGACAGGACGCTGTCTGAAATCGGCTTCCGCACTCTCTTCGGTCTCAATGTGCTGGCCATTCAACGCGGCGGCCTGCAAATCGAGGAGGATCTGAAATTCCAGCAGCTCAAGGCGCATGATGTCCTGCTGGTCCACGGACCCGAGTCGCGCCTGGCGGCTCTGGAGAGCCATGCCGGTTTTCTGCCTCCCAGACTGCTGGAGCCCCCGGCACTGAAGCTCAACAATCCGCTGGAGGAGCGGGTGCGCCGGCTTCGGGTCCCGGAAGGTTCCGGCCTGATCGGTTTATCCCTGGGCGAAAGCCGTCTCGGAGACACCGTTGGCGTGCAGATTCTCTGCATGGTGCGACAGGACGGCTCCGCCCTGATTCCCAAGCCCGGCGACGCCTTCGAGCCCGGAGATCGGCTCGTCGTTTCCGGCTCGTCCGATATGATCTCCATCCTGCTGATGAAGGGCCTGGAGGGTATCTTCATTCCGGATGAGTCCTTTCATCCGGAACCGGCGATGATCGAAAACGACCACGTGGGGATCATCGAGGTGATGCTTTCTCCGCATTCAGTGCTGTCCGGTCTCACGCTGCGTCAGATTCATTTTCGCGAGAAATACGGCTTGACGGTCCTGGCCGTCTGGCGCAAGGGCCGCGCCTATCGATCCGGACTGCGCGACATGCCCCTGGAATTCGGCGACGCCCTGCTGTTGTACGGGCAATGGAGGAAGCTGAACGTTCTGGGGCGGGAGCCAGATTTCCTGGTCCTGACGGAAACGGTTCAGGAGCCACCCCGGGAAGACAAGGCCAAGATCGCCCTCGCCATCATGGGCGCCGTGCTCTTGCCCGTGATCCTTGGTTGGGTGCCGATTTACATCTCGGTCGTCATCGGGGCCGCACTCATGATTCTCTCCCGGTGCCTCACCATGGACGAAGCCTATCGCTACATCGAATGGAAAGCCGTTTTTCTCATCGCCGGAATGCTGCCCCTGGGCACGGCCCTGGACCAGTCGGGAGCGGCGCGGCTTCTGGCCGAAGGCGTCGTGAGCGTGCTGGGCCCCCTCGGACCCTACGCGGTCTTGTTCGGACTTCTGGTCATCACTTTTCTGGCGACCAGCATCATCCCGACCTCGGCCCTCGTGGTGCTCATGGTGCCCATCGCGCTGAAAACCTCCGCGGGGCTCGGAATCTCCCCCTATGCCCTGCTGATGGGGATTGCCATGGCTGCATCCTTCAGCTTCACATCCCCCATATCCCATCCCGCCAATGTGCTGGTGATGGGACCCGGCGGCTACCGGTTCATGGACTACGTCAAAGTCGGCGTGCCGCTGACTCTCCTGGTGCTGGCGGTGTTGATGGTGACTCTGCCCGTCCTGTGGCCATTGACGCCTTGAGCCTCTCCCGGCGATCGCTGACCTGTGTTCTGTCAATTTGCTTTTACCGGATCGCGGTCGCAGGGTGGGCACCATTTTTTCGTGCCCACCGGGGGTTTCAGATCCGCCGATTGGTGGGCAATGCTTCGCTTTTGCCCACTCTACCGCCGACGCAGACCCGGCACAGCAATGCTGACACAGCAACCGCTATCTGCGATTGTATTGACGATTTGCGTCTTTTGGGGCAGAGCGGAGGGAAACGTCTGACGTATTTCGCAATAACGAAGGACCAATCGTTCGATCAAGGTGGGAGAGGGAGCATGAACGAGATACTCATCGGCAAAGGCGAGAAGCCCGTCCACCTGCTGGCCCGCTACGGCAACCGCCACGGGCTGGTGGCCGGAGCCACCGGGACCGGCAAGACCATTTCGCTTCTGGTGCTGGCTGAGGGTTTTTCACGCATGGGCGTGCCGGTGTTCATGGCCGACGTCAAGGGCGACGTCGCCGGGCTGGCCATGGCCGGCACACCCAATGACAAGATCCGGCAGCGCGTTGCCCAGATCGGCATCGAGGGCTTCACTCACGAGCCCAGTCCGGTGGTGTTCTGGGACCTTTACGGCGAGAAGGGGCACCCGGTGCGCGCCACCGTGAGCGAGATCGGTCCGACGCTGCTCGGCCGGATTCTCGAGCTCAATGACACCCAGGCGGGGATCCTGGAGATCGTTTTCAAGCTGGCCGACATGGGAGGCCTGCTGCTCCTCGACCTCGAGGACCTGCGGGCCATGCTCGGGTTCGTCGCGGACAACCGCAAGGAGATTTCGCGGCAGTACGGCCTGGTGAGCACCCAGTCGGTGGCGGCCATCCAGCGTGCCCTGCTGTCCCTCGAGCGGGAGGGCGGTGATGCCTTTTTCGGCGAGCCGGCGCTGGAGCTGGGCGACCTGATGCGCACCGACCTCGGCGGCCGCGGCGTGCTGAACATCCTCGCCGCCGACCAGCTGATCCACAAGCCCCGGCTGTACTCGAGCTTTCTCCTCTGGCTGCTCTCCGAGCTTTTCGAACAGCTGCCCGAGGTGGGCGATCTCGACAAGCCAAAGCTCGTGCTGTTCTTCGATGAGGCCCACCTGATGTTCGACGATGCTCCGCCGGCTCTGCGCCAGCGGGTGGAGCAGGTCGTCCGGATCATTCGGTCCAAGGGCGTGGGCGTCATCTTCTGCTCCCAGTTCCCGGACGACGTGCCGGACGAAATTCTCGGCCAGCTCGGGAACCGCATCCAGCACGCCCTCCGCGCCTACACTCCGCGTGACCAGAGGGCGGTGCGCACGGCTGCCGAGACCTTCGTCCCCAACCCCAGGCTCGACGTGGCGGAGACCATCTCCCAGCTTGGCGTGGGCGAGGCCCTGGTCTCCACGCTCCAGGAGCGCGGTGTCCCGATGCCCGTTGAGCGCACCATCATCTGCCCCCCGCGCTGCCGCATGGGGGCTCTCACGCCTGAAGAGCGCGCGGCAGTGCGGGCGAGGAGCCCCGTGGGAAGCAAGTACGACATGCCGGTGAACCGTGAATCGGCCTACGAGATCCTGAGCCGCCGCACCCTCGTGGGGGAGGCTCATCCCGCACGCCCGGCACCTCCTCCATCTCCTCCACCCCGCCGGCCACCGGTTCGCCCGGGCCGCACCAGGGTGGAGCCGGAGCCCAGCGGGGGCGGACAGTGGGACGAGCTCATCTGGGGCAGCAACCGGCGCCAGGGGATGGTGGAGACCATGGCCAAGCAGGCCGCACGGTCCATCGGGAGCCAGATCGGACGCCAAATCATCCGGGGCGTTCTGGGCGGCATCCTCGGCGGGTCGCGACGCCGGTAGAATGGATCGCTGCAGGCCATCTCCGGCAGATGCGCAAGCTCAACGAGGGTGATCGCCACCGATCGGGAAAGCCGCATCAGGCGCATGAACCGGGTGGCCGAGAACGGGAGACAGGCGCTGGACTTGTTCCGCAGGCACCGGGACCTTATGGTTGAAGATGTGAGGAATCGTACAGATCTTGGACCGCCGGGGGAGGCTCTATGCTGGAAATCGACGGGGCGGTGCACTCGGGGAGCGGAACTTTGCTGCGATATGCCGGAGCCCTGGCGACGCTGCTCGGCGAGCCTCTTCACCTCTTTCGCATTCGAGCCAAACGGGAGAAGCCGGGATTGCGGCCCCAGCATCTCCAGGCGATGAGGGCCTGCTGCGAGCTGTGCTCGGGAAAGCTTGAGGGCGACGAAGTAGGGTCGCTGGAGGTCTTCTACCGACCCGGCCCGGACATCCGGGGAGGGGTGCGCGACTGGGATATCGGCACAGCCGGCTCGGCGACGATGCTGGCCTTTTGCGTTCTGCCCCTGGGCATCTTTGGGGATGCACCATCGCGTTTCACCATCCGGGGCGGGTTATTTCAGGATCACGCTCCCACCTTCTTCCACATGCAGCACGTGCTTCTCCCCATCCTGGAGCGAATGGGGGTGCGGGCCTCAGTCA
>JBFYYO010000236.1:0-5968 GCA_041310025.1 Syntrophobacterales bacterium | reverse complement strand
GTGGGTATTGACTATTACCGCAGATCTCTCGGAATGGCTGAAGAACGACCGCGGCGGTTCGAGGCGGGATCCTCGCAGGCGCCGCAGTCTAATGCTCATTTCTTGGCCGTGAAGGAAGCCACCGCTGCCGGCTCGAGAACCCTGAATGTAAAGGATTCGGTGAAATACAGCTTGACCTTCGTTTGCGTGTGGGAATCGTAGCCGATGGCCAGATCCTGACCCAGAATCAGTTCGAGGTCCCCCCCGCGCTGAGTGACCATATAGGCTTCGTTCTCGAATTCACCACTCAGATAAGGACTCAGCAGCACAGCCCCTCCCAGAAGGGACTCGGCCTGCAACTTCACGGGATATCCCTGAACGTGAGCCGACATGCGACTCCAAATCTTGGGACCCACGATGAAGCTGTAGGGGCCCTCGATGGACCGGCTGGAAAAGACCGTGACACCCTCAGCAATACCCTCCAACAGAGCTTCGGGCTTGGAGCCGATCATGAGACACTCCCCGCCGATGCAGGACTTCAACCCTCGGATGTTGGCCTCGGGGAGTCCATGGTAGATCACTTTCTCCTCGAAGAGGGCAATCTGACGGGCGGCTTCCTCCATGGCTGAAAGGTCCACATCCTTGGCTCCACGCACCACGTTGTCCATTTCCTCCACATCCAGCTCGAAAGGCACCCGCACCTCCACGATGTGGTGGACCTTCCGTATGCCGTAAAGGGGCCCATGCTCGGGCTGATTCTCGGGATAGCCAAGCCGTCCCTCCGGCACGCCCGGAAAACCGGTGCCCATCGGCCCCGTAACATCCAGAAATTTCCGCCCGGACAGCATCGCCTTGAGACTGCGTGTGGCCTGGACGTCGATCTCCGTCCAGGCTTCCATTGGAATGGGCGCCAATTCACGTTTGAGAAAATCCATAGAGTCTCCTTTCAATGAGTTTTCAGATCATGGTTTTTCGTGAGTGGGTTCCGACTTCGATCACTGTCTCAGGCCTCCGATGCCAAGCCCGACGGCTGGGTCCGCAGTTGCCGAAGCCGCCGAAACCGGTGCCGACTTGGGAGCTTTCGCCTTCTTGGGACGCTTCGCCGAGAGAGTCGTGGGCAGGTCCGGGAGGACAACCCCCAGCAGCTTGTCCTTGGCTTCAGAGAAGAGCCTTCCGAGGGTGTTGAGATCTTCCGCTGTGAACAACTGCCGCGCCATGGGGAAGATCTCGGCCTCTTCTTCATCCAGGTGGTGCGTCGTATACTCGCCGAGGCTTTCGATCTTGACGGAAAAACGCTCGTGGTCCCGAGGAAAGCGTTCCGCATCCTTAATGATCAGCTCGATGATGTGATGCTCGTTCACCGCTTCCAGAGCGTCGCGGTGGGCCTGAGGGAACCCCTCGAGCAAGTCGTAGAAATACTTTTCTTCCATGGTGTGGTGAACCACCAGGTGGCGCATGAACTCATCAAACATGTCCGGGTTGGTTTCCGATTGCAAATAAAGCTGCCTGAGGACGGCATGGTGACTGACCAGGGCATCGACAACGTCCATAAGACCTCCTGCTTTTAAGGGTTTCGTTTATTTCTGTTTTCTTCCCTCCAACCAGTCCTGATCTTTAAAGCCTAAGTACACATCCACAGAATAAAGTGTCCATTGAATAAGCATGTCATCCCCGCATGCTTCTGGCGGGGATCCAGGGATTTGAAAACCTCTGGATTCCCGCCAGGGGCACGCGGGAATGACGACTCAACCGGTCATTCAATTCTGCAAATATTTATTGACTATAATCACGGTCAATGAGCTTGCCACTGTGAGCGCTCTGACGATCCGAATGCGAGTGAAAGGAATGGATCGGGCGGTCGGGGTCGAAACGACGGGTGCAGGAGTTTTCAGCCTGGCTGAGACTGACTGCAGGGGCCATGCGCCGGAGCGCCGACTCCTGTACGACAGCCATTGCCCACCCCCTTCCGGTCATACTACCCCGACCACTTTGCCGGTATTGGAAGGGTCATAGCCGGGCAGAGCTGCAAGCTCCTTCCGAAGCACTCCGGCCTGAAGCACGTCCAGAAGGATCTTGACGGCTTTGAGCTCCAGCAGATCCGAGGGGATGACCAGATCACAACAAACGACCTCCAGGGGAACAAAGTCGAGCTCATAGGCGCTCGCCACGGCCCGGAGCCCCAGGGCTGCATCGGCCATGCTCGCGGCCACCATCTGAGCACACCGGCTGTGGTTGGGCAGCAGACGGTCGTAGCCCCGGATCGATCGAACGTCGACACCGGCCTGTGCCAGCCGATCATCCAGGAGCATGCGCAGGGCTGCACCGGGCTCCCGGTTGACAAACCGGATGCGGCCGTTCGCCAGATCAGTCACCGAACGGATGCGCAGGGGATTGCCGGGAGCCACCATGAGCCCCTCCTCGAAAGAGGAGAAAGTCACCACCATCGCCCCGGCACCCCTGAGACACCGGCGGGCGAATCCCAGGTTCCCCTGAGCGGGACCGTCGCTGTGAAGATGGGTCCCCGCAATGTGGGCGTACCCATCCGCAAGCCTCTCCAGGGCCAGCTGGCTGGAAGCAAACCGGCAGTCCACCGCGGCGTCGCATGCCCATCGAGCGATGTGGGCTTTGAGGATCGAGAAGGCAGGGTCGCATCCCAGCAGCAGGATCTTCCGGTCAAGGTGATCCGGCTCACTGAGAAGCTGAGCCCGGTCTCCACCCTGCTCGAGCAGGCCGTCCGCCGCCAGAAAGCCATGGCTCATCATCCATCGCCCCTCGATCGGATAAGCAATGATCCGGTCGCGGACCTTGGCCAGCGAGACTCGAAGGCTCCCCCGACAAGTTCCTTCGACCAGAGTGACGGATCGATGCTCCCCTGTTTCGTCCAGGGCGAAGAGGTCTTCAACCCCGCAGCTCAACTCCCGGGCAAGACGAAGCGCCAAATGGGTGTTCGGCATGTACCGGCCGGTCTCCATGTCGTATACGGCCTGTCGCTTCACGCCCACCCGCTCAGCCAGCTCGCTCTGCGAAAGCCCTCGGGACTTTCGCACCGCTTTGAGGTTGGAGACGATTCGTCCATCCTTGGGAGCCATGGCACTGCCCTCGTCTCTCCTGTTCAGGATTGTCAACACACTCTACAAAATTGTCAAACACATCAGATCTGCGTTCCCTCTCCGCATGAGATCCTCCGCATGATTCTGCCACAAGTCACGTCCCTTGTCGTCCCTCCTCTCCCGACGGCATCCATGAACGGCTCCGAGCGGAGTGGGAATGCGACCGAAGGCGTCCCTGTGGCAGGCATGGTCTGAGCATAGGCTTGCTCCGAAGAGGCACGCAGGCCGCTCAAAGCTCACTGACGAGACACCTGGATGAGCGCCTTTCGGGCCCATTCTCTTCCCTGCACATGAACCGTTTGCAGGGAAGAGAATGTATAGTATACACGTCAACAAAGAACGCCAGCCCCATGGCGTACTCCTCGCAGATGCTGTGATTGGAATCTTTCAATGAAAATTTATGAATGTATACAATCAAGAACGGAATGCATCCTGCAAACTGAGAAACCGTCTATGTCGTCTACAGATTGCTTTTGGACCCCTGAATTCAGAAGGGAGCCACTGTCCATGACGAAAAGCCTCGCTCCTCTGATGCTGACTCTGAAGGTTGCGGGACTGGCCACGCTGGCTTCCTGTTCTGTGGGAGTCGCCCTGGCCTTTGTTCTGGCCCGGTGGCGGTTCTGGGGCAAAGAGTGGCTGGACGCCGCCCTGACGCTCCCTCTGGTGCTGCCGCCCACCGTTCTCGGCTACTATCTCATCGTGATCATGGGCCGAAACGGGTGGATCGGCCGCTGGCTGTATGAGCAGTTCGGTCTCACCCTCATGTTCACCTGGCAGGGTGCCGTGGTGGCCGCGAGCATCGTCTCGCTGCCGCTGGTCTTCAAGGCGGCCCGGAGTGCTTTCGAGGGAGTGGATCACGATCTCGAGAAGGCGGCCAGGACCCTGGGGCTCTCGGAGGCCGGGGTCTTCTTTCGCGTGTCGCTCCCCCTGGCCTGGCGGGGCATTCTCTCCGGAGCCATGCTCGCCTTCGCCCGAGCCATGGGGGAATTCGGCGCGACGCTCATGGTGGCGGGCAACCTTCCCGGCAAGACTCAGACCCTTTCTCTGGCCGTCTACGATGCGGTGCAGGCGGGAGACGACCGGCTGGCCACGATCCTGGTCGGCCTCACGTCGGCGGTCTGCATCCTCGTGCTGGTGTCTTCGGGGAGAATTCTCAAAACCCAGTATCTCAAGGAGGTCCATTGATGAAAGTCAGAGCCGTCGTGTGGTGGATGTTGTGGTGTGCTGTTCCAATGTCTCTGTTGAACCCCATCCGGGCTCATGCCGAGCAGGAATTGATCGTCTCGGCCGCCGCCAGCCTCACCAACGCGTTCCAGGAAGTCGCCCGAAAGTTCGAGGAGGCGAACCCCGGGGTGAAGGTGGTCCCCAACTTCGCAGCCTCGGGGCCGCTGCTGCAGCAGATCGAAAAGGGGGCACCGGTGGACGTCTTCGCGTCGGCCGACCAGAAGACCATGGACCAGGCCGGCGAAAAGAAGTTGATCCTCCCCGAGACGCGGAAGGATTTCGTGAGCAACCGGCTGGTGCTCATCGTGCCCCAGGACTCCAAGCTGCCGATCAAGTCCCCTCGGGATCTGGCGATGAAGGAGGTCACGAGGGTGACGATGGGAAATCCCGAGACCGTGCCGGCGGGGAGATACACGCAGGAGGCCCTGACGAACGAAGGGCTCTGGGAGTCGCTCAAGCCGAAATACATCAACGCGGAGTCCGTGCGCCAGGCCCTGGATTATGTCAGCCGTGGTGAGGTGGATGCCGGCTTCGTGTTCTCGACCGACGCCACCATCGCCAAAGATAAGGTGCGCGTGGTGGCCGTCATGGACGGGCACAAACCCATCCAGTACCCCATTGCCGTCGTCGCCGGTTCGGAGAAGAAGGAACTGGCCGGGCGCTTCATCGACTTCACCCTGAGCCCTGAAGGGCAGCAGATTCTTGCGAAATACGGATTTGGAAAGCCCTGACATGCTGATCCAGGTCGATGTGGAAAAGACGATGGTCTCGAGGGGGGGCCGCTTCATGCTGCAGGCGGCTTTCTCTTCCGAGGAGGAGCTCGTGGTCCTGTTCGGGCCTTCGGGGTCGGGAAAGACCCTCACGCTGCAGTCCATCGCGGGACTCTCCACTCCCGATTCGGGGCGGATCGTCTTCAACGGGCGGGTGCTCTACGACTCGAAAAGGCAGGTCAATATCCCTGCGCGGCATCGGGGCATCGGCTACCTGTTTCAGGACTACGCCCTTTTCCCGCATCTCAATGTCTTCGACAACATCGGCTTCGGATTGAAACGAAACTGGCCGTGGCGCCTCTCCAGAGAGGACAGGCGCCGTGTCGAGGAGCACATGGAGGCCTTCGAGATCTCCCATCTGGCCCGAAGCCTCCCTCATGCCCTTTCGGGCGGCCAGAAGCAGCGGGTCGCTCTGGCCAGGGCGCTCATCCGGAAGCCCGACTGCCTGCTCCTGGACGAGCCGTTTTCAGCCCTGGACACCCTGTTGCGCAAGAAGCTGCGAAAGGAGCTTTCCCGGGTTCAGTCCCTTTTCAGAATCCCCGTCGTCATGGTCTCCCACGACCCCGCCGATATCAGCGCCTTTGCGGAAACTCTTGTGGTCTATGATACCGGGCAGGTGCGCGAGGTGAAGCATCACCTCAAGCAGGATCGAAGACCCGGGGGTGTCGTTTCCCCAGACCCTCTGGAGGCCTCGCTGGCCATCCCGTAGGATTTTCCATCAGGGGATGGACACGGAGACTTACGGTTCTTCTTGCAGCATACGACTCAAGGCTGAATTCATCCATTCTCGCACAACACCCGGAAGGACGTCATGAATGACCTCCATTCTCAGCATTTCTCTGCGTCTCTGCGTCTCTGCGCGAGTCAAAAAAAGGAAGAATTCAG
>JBFYYO010000235.1:0-5989 GCA_041310025.1 Syntrophobacterales bacterium | reverse complement strand
TAGAGGGAGGCAACGATCGATGATGTGGAAAATTCCAGCAACTGGATGAACCTTTTAGGATGACGAAGGAGGACGACCATGGGTACGAAAGGCAAAGTGACAGGATTCAAGGCGGTTCCCGAGGGCGAAGACAAGTGCATCTGGATGGAGGCCGGGGTCATCGACTTCAAGCTCTGCAACAACTACTACAACTGCCACACCTGCGCCTTCGACAAGGCCATGAAGGAGACGGCGGACAAGAACGTGGTGGCCAGGCTGAAGGGTGCCGAGCCCACGGGCAAGAAGGCCAGCATCATTCCCTGGCAGGAGAAGATGAAGCATCGCCAGGGGCTGGATCGCAAGTGCCGCCACACGCTCACCGGGCGGGCGCCGTTCCGTCTCTGCCCCTACGACTTCGAGTGCCACAGCTGCCAGTTCGACCAGATGCTGGAAGACGGCCTCGAGCTCCAGATTCCCTACCATTTCGAACGAATCCCGCAGGTGGATGGCTACCGACTGCCCGAGGGGCATTTCTTCCACCTGGGACATGCATGGGCTCGCGTGGAGCACGGCGGGCGGATCCGCATCGGCCTCGACGATTTCAGCATGAAGCTCTTCGGCCCGGTGGACAAGATCGACCTTCCCATGACGGGTGAAGAAATCAAATTCAGTGAGATCGGGCTGAGCTTCAACCGTATGGGCAAGGAAGCCTCGGCTCTCGCACCCGCATCCGGGGTGGTGACGGCGGTGAACTACCAGGCCACCAAGGAGACGCGGGTGGTCAAGGACGATCCGTACAGCCAGGGCTGGCTCATGGTGATCGACCCGACCGACATGAAAAAGAACCTCAAGGACCTGCTCTACGGCAAGGAAAGCGTTGACTGGATCCACGCGGAGCACCAGAGGCTGGTGGAGATGGTGAGCTCGGTCGGCATGACCTACGCGGACGGTGGTGTCATCGACGATGTGGTCGGCAAGGTGCCCGATCTGGCCTGGGAAGTCCTCACGGGTGAGTTCCTGCGCACCAAATGAGAGAGCACTCAAGTCTCTGAGAGAAGATTCCCCTCGGCGGGGAGACATCCAGGGGGGGGATGAAGGTGAAATGCACCCCCCCCTCTCCGCATGAAGGGGCACGAGACAAGAATCAATACCGGCGAGATCGCTTCGCTTTAAAAAATCCCGGACGGCATTCCATCGCGGAGCCCGTGCGGGATTCTTCATTGTGCGAATGATCCCTCATCACCGCAATGCGCCCTCCCACTCGCCTTCCTTCCATGCGGACGCGCCCGACAGGGAATAGAGCATCTGGGCAGCCTTTTCATCCCGCAGGTCAAAGGCCTGGTCACGGGCCTGAGTGTACTTTTCGACATTCATGGCACCGGATCGGGCGCCCTCCGTGACCTTCTTCTCAAGGATGCAGTAGGCCAGGTAAGATTCAAAATCGCTGACCGTGGACTCAACTTTACACTTCTCGAAAAACGATTTGAAATCCATGGCACCCTCCTCGACGTCAACCGATGTCATACTCTTTAAGGCTCAAATCTTACTTCTTTTTGACTCGCGCAGAGACGCAGAGAAATGCAGAGAATAGCTGGTATTCACGTTCGTCCGGGTATTGTGCGAGAATGGCTGAAATCATAATCAACCCCAGGATAGTGACCCACTTTGATCCATCCATGAGCGGACTGGCCAGCAGCAGGCCGCTCTCGTCACTCCCCTTGAGGATGGTCTCCAACGAACTCACCTGATTGAGAACGACCTAATCCATCCGAACAATCCATGCATAGTCTAGCAGACCTCTAAAGCAGAGGGAAACGCTAAACCACGGTGATACCAGTCGTCGAGATGTCCCCAGCCTGCGGAAGAGGCTCCGCTCTGGCTCTTGCCGCTTGCATCCAACCCGGTGTGTCTTCTATAGTGGATGCAAGGAATGGTCGCCGAACAGAGCGCCCTGTTGCCGAAATGGATCGCTATTCGACATGTCGCCTGTGGGGATCGGGATGTCCTGCGGATGTGTCGGTCACGGATTCTGGAACCTGATGTCGGATGAAACGAGAGAGGATTGGCTCATGGCGGTAGCGAGGAAAATGCTCCAGTTCATGGAGAAATCGTCCTGGATACGGAAGATGTTCGAGGAGGGAGCCCGGCTGAAGCAGATTCATGGGGCGGAAAACGTCTTTGATTTCAGCCTCGGCAATCCCAATGTGCCGCCGCCCGATGCGGTGCAGAAGAAGCTGGTGGAGATCGTGTGCCGATGCCAGCCGGGAATGCACGGATACATGCCCAATGCTGGCCTGGCCGAGGTGCGCTGCGCCGTTTCGGAGCACCTGAGCCGTGAGCACTGCGTCCCGCTGAGCGCCGACAGCATCGTCGCCACCTGCGGGGCTGCCGGAGCGCTCAACATCATCTTCAAGGCACTCCTGGACCCCGACGACGAGGTTCTGGTCCCCAGTCCCTACTTCGTCGAGTACAACTTCTACGCCGACAACCACGGCGGTGTGCTTCGGACGGTGCCGACGCGCGAGGACTTCAGCCTGAACCTGGAGCGGATGGAAGCAGCCATGGGGCCCCGGACCAAGGTGGTGCTCATCAATTCCCCCAACAACCCCACGGGTCAGATCTACTCCGAGGAGTCCCTCCGGAAGCTCGGACGCCTGCTGGAGCAGAAGAGCAGACAGTACGGACGCCCCGTCTATCTCGTCTCGGACGAGCCGTACCGCAAGATCGTCTACGACAACCACGTGGTGCCTTGCCCCTTCGACTTCTACCCCAATACGCTCATTGCCACCTCTTACTCCAAGGAGCTCTCGCTGCCCGGGGAGCGCATCGGCTTTGTGGCCGTCCATCCCCAGGCGGCGGACCTCTCCGCGCTTCTTGGAGCGCTCTCCCTGGCCAACCGCATCCTGGGCTTTGTCAATGCTCCCGCGTTGATGCAGTACCTCGTGGCTGAGCTCCAGGGATTGACGGTGGACGTTTCCATCTATCAGCGCAAGCGGGATAGGCTGGTGAGCGGGCTGAGGGAGGCCGGCTATGATCTCATTGTTCCGCCGGGCGCGTTCTACCTGTTTCCCCGGAGCCCGCTGGCGGATGATGTGGAATTCGTGAGGCTGCTGCAGGAAGAGAACATTCTGACAGTGCCCGGAAGCGGATTCGGGGGACCCGGCCACTTCCGAATCGCCTATTGCGTCGACGACGCCACCATCGAAGGGGCCCTGCCCGGTTTCGCCCGGGCCATGAACCGCGTTCGATCCGCAGCTTAGGAGGGATGTCATGGCCAAGAAGATCTTCGTCACCAGAAACACCGAGAAACCGGGCAGACCACCCTATGTCAAGTTCCTGCTTTGGGCCGCCGTAGGTCTGGTGGTGCTCATCATCGTGGCTCCTTTGTTCACCCAGAAGGGGAACAAGGGGACCCAGAGGGGCACGGACAAAAACGGAGTGGTTGTCCGAGAGATTCCCAGAACGGGGCTGCCATCCGGGGACGAGGCTCCCCAGCTTCCCGGGCAGTCGCCGGATGTCGGGAGAACGGGCGAATCCAGGGTGATGCCCATCCCCCCGGAGATCAAAGGTTTCACCGATGCTCCCCCCAAGAATCCACCGCCGGAAACGACGACTACGGACAAGACAGCCTCGGGCGAAGGTGCGGTGAAGCCTGAAGGGGGTCAGGGAATGGTCCCGGTGCTGCCGGGGGCTGCTCCACCCAAGGAAGTGGCGAGCGTGCCGCCGGAAGTCGGTGCTCCCAAGGCGAAACCCGAGGCTCCTGGGGCAAAGCCTGCCGAAGTTCACGAGTTCGCCCCACCGAAGCCCAAGGAGGCCGCTCCGACGCCTCCGGGGAGCAAACCCGCCGCCGAAGAGCCGAAGGTGAAGCCCTCGGCCGACAAGGCCCTGTACACGATTCAGGTCGGATCCTTTCAGGAAAAGCGGTATGCGGACGAAATGCAGCAGAACCTGCAGAAGCGCGGTTACAAGACAGTGGTCAAAGTCAAGAGCCATCCCAAACTGGGCCAGGTCCACGTGGTTCAGCTGGAGCCTGTGGCTGGTATCGATAAGGCCAACACCCTGGTGGCTCAGATTCGAAACGAGCAAAAAGTGAATCCCATCATCCATAAGGTACAGCCGGGAGAATAGTTTTTCAGTGGTCTGCTTTTGAGGCTTTCCATGGTATCTCGACGGCCTGCGTTCGAACGGCGGTTGGAGGAATTGGCAAGCGGCCCTGCCGATTCACCCGGTCGCCGGTTTTTTTTCCGGGACCAACATTTGCTCAACGCTTTTGCGTGCTTGTGCTCGATTCCTGGACCAGTCTGGTTGCTCGTTCGAATCTGCGGACCGGGTCGTCCTGGCGCGGACCGAATCACGACGACGATTACGAGCACGTGCACGTTGGGTGGGGGAGGAGAGTGCTGTTGGGGGCTTTGCTCAACCATCGGGCTTTCAACTCGCCTGGGTGGATGCCACGTCCATCGCCCTCAAAAACCGCCTCGGCACCCGCACACACCCCATCGTCAACACGGCCATGATGGGTGCTCTGGCGCGAATGCTCGGGATGCCGCCCATGGAGGCCGTGGCTCTCGAGTCGAGCCCCCCGGGCCGAGCCATCAACTACGACTAATGCAAGGGATGCGGGGTTTGCGTGGTGGAATGCCCCAGGAACGCCATGTCGCTCACACCGGAGAAGGATGCCCAGGGGGCATGAAGTTGCGGGCAGGGGATGAAGCACTTCCTCTCAGCGACTGCATCGCCGAGAATCGGGGAGCCGACAACGTCAAGCGCCTTGTTCCGTTGCCTTGCGCCAGAGCCAGGCGCTCGACCCGGCTGCGCGCACCGGATGTCCGCAGGTGAAGCCTGCTCCCATCCTTCGTGCTCGCGGGTCAGCAGCGCGATCATCCTGTGAATGAAGGAACGAGGGCACGCATGCAAGTTCTCCATTTTCTGGATATCCAGTCAATCTGACATGATCAACAGAAAGATCTGCTGACCGTATCGGAATATTCTTGCAAGGACGTAACGTCCAAAATATATTGCGATATCAGGACGATGGGAGAGGTGAGCCTTCCTCCCAAACTTTCAGACCAGTGGTCACTCATCTCATCACAGTTCGACGCCGCATCCCACGTCCCGGAGAACAACAGAAACTGTTCAATCACTGGGTAGCTATACGCTGACGGGAAGCCTAAACTTTGAGGCAATTTTAAGGAGAAACCCATGAAAGCCTACAGAGATTCTCCTCGCCTACTTCGAATATTCCTTTGCCACTCCTCCGAAGATAAGTCAGTTGTACGCGATCTTTATGCGCGCCTTCTCGCAGACGGTTTTGAGCCATGGTTAGACGAGAAGAATTTGCTACCAGGGCTTCCATGGCGAAGCACCATAGCAAATGCGGTTCGTGAAAGCGATATTGTGGTAGTGTGCTTATCAGGACGCTCCGTTACCAAGAGAGGTTTCCTTCAGAAAGAGATTAGATATGCCATGGATGCTGCGCTTGAACAAGCGGAGGGAACCATGTTTATTGTTCCCTTGAAGATAGACGAGTGCGATGTGCCTGAATCTCTGTCCGAGTGGCAATGGGTGAACTGGTTTGATATTGATGGCTACGAACGTCTGATGTCCGCGCTTGCTTTCAAAGCCAATATACTTGGTCTTAGCACCAAATCGTATTCTCAGTCAATAAATTCCATAACTCCTTCCACTCAAGAAGTTGAAAAGGAACGCTCAAAAGGGATTCTAGCCTCAGTTGAGGTACCGACAACCGCCGATGACCATGGGAACATACTTCTACCACTCTCAGTAGGTATCGAAACGTTTGGTGGTATTTTTACAGAAATATTTGCGAAAGGATCTCAACTGCCTCGGCGTGCGACCCAGGTATTCAGTACGGCGCAGGATTATCAAACCGCCGTGGACGTAAACATCTTGGCGGGGCTTCGTCCATTAGTGAAAGATAACCGATCAATAGGACGATTCGAGCTACATGGGATCCCTCCTGCTCAACGTGGCAAGATCGCAAGAGCGT
>JBFYYO010000234.1:0-6021 GCA_041310025.1 Syntrophobacterales bacterium | reverse complement strand
ATCCCACCATTCATCCGAACTTGGTGAGTGAGAATCTATGAGGCACAACTTACTGAAGTCTTTGGCTAAAAGCTAATCGCTAACGGCTAACCGCTCAGAGTAGGTTGTACTACTGAGCCAGGAGCACGGCGAGGACGCCTGTCAGGAAGATCCCGTCGAAGGTTCCGGCGCCTCCGATGGAAGCCACGGGAGCCCGAAGCTCCTTGAGCTTATCGAGGTGAAGGATATCGGCCCCGATGAGGGTGCCGAGGGTTCCTGCCACGTAGGCTGTAGAGGAGGCCCATTCTTGGTTGAAGATCATCCCGGCCAGGGCCGCCGCAATGGGAGGGATGAACATGGGGGTGGCGATGCCCATTCCGGGAATGGGACGGGCCATGCGGTAGACCACGAAGGTCACCACGCCCAGGGCCAGGAGCATCCGAATGGGGTTCTGGGCGTGGGTGAGGAGGTAGATCGAAAGGCATGCAGGGATGACGGCGCCTCCGACGTTCACCGCCAGGACCATCTCATGGGCATGGGAGCGCCTGGGCGGGCGGAAACGGACGCCGAAAAACGAGACGACCTCCCAATCTTCGGGTTCGGCCTCGATCCGGATGCGCCGAATGGGGATGTTGACCATGCTCCCGACGATGCACAGGAAGAGCAGCGAAAAGAGATGTTCGGGCGGGATCCCCAGCTTGCTGAATGCCCAGGTGAAGATTCCAAGCTGGATCAGCCCGAAGACGAAAAACAGGAGGAACGCAAACAGGAACAAGAAAAAATAGAGGAAAGGAGGAAAAAACATTCGGCCTCCTCGGGCATCGGCTCCGCAGGTCACATGACCCCGCGGAGTGCCGGGTCGACGTCGGATTCGAACTTCGCAAAGTTTTTGCGGAAACGGTCCCGCAATTCCTCAGCCTTCAGCCCATAGGCCTCCCGGTCCGACCAGGTGTTGACGGGATCGAGCAGCTCCGACGGCACTCCGGGGACACTCCCGGGGATCATCAACCCGAAATATGGCTCCTGCACGAATTCACCCTTCTCCAGCCCGCCTTCGAGAGCTGCGGCCACCATCTTTCGGGTGTACTCGATCTGGATGCGATGCCCCGTTCCGTAGCCGCCCCCCGTCCATCCCGTGTTGATGAGCCAGCAGACGCTTCGGTGCTGGTTGATGCGCTCCCCCAGAAGCCCGGCATAGACCGTCGGCGGAAGCGCCATGAAAGGCGCGCCGAAGCAGGTGCTGAAGGTGGCCTGGGGCTCCACGACGCCCGCTTCGGTGCCGGCGACCTTCGCGGTGTACCCCGAGAGGAAGTGATACATGGCCTGCTCGGTGGTCAGCCTGGAAATGGGGGGCAGGACACCGAAGGCATCGCAGGTCAGCATGATGATGTCCTTGGGATGCGGTGCCATTCCGTCTCGGGAGGCGCTTTCGATGTGGGAAATGGGGTAGGCCGCCCGGGTGTTTTCGGTCAGGGAAGAATCGTCAAGGTCGATGCGGCGGCTATGCGCATCGATGGCCACATTCTCCAGCACGGTTCCGAAGCGTCGGGTGCACTCGTAGATCTGCGGCTCCGCTTTGCGGGACAGCCGGATGACCTTGGCGTAACAGCCCCCCTCGAAGTTGAAGACCCCGTTGTCGCTCCACCCGTGCTCGTCGTCGCCGATGAGCGTCCGGGTCGGGTCGGCCGAAAGGGAGGTCTTCCCGGTTCCTGAAAGCCCGAAAAAGACGGCCGAGGCGCCGTTCTTCCCGATATTGGCCGAGCAGTGCATGGGAAGGACGCGTCTTTGAGGCAGCCGATAGTTCATGACCGTGAAGATGGACTTCTTGATCTCGCCACCGTAGCCTGTACCGCCGATGAGAACCAGGCGCTTGCCATAGTGGATCAGAATGAACGCCTCGGAATTGGTGTGGTCGTGTTCGCGCGACGCGCTGAAATGGGGGGCCGCGATCACGACGTATCTCGGTTCGAAATCGAACAGGACCTTGGGATCCAGAATCCGGATGAACATGTTTCTGGCAAAAAGGCTTTGCCATGCCCTTTCGGTGATGATCCGAATGTTCAGCCGGTAATCGGGGTCCGCTCCAACATGGCAGTCCTGAACGTAAATCTCTTTGCCCTGCAAATAGGCCAGCAACCGATGGTGGATGCGATCAAAGTCCTGGGCATCGAACGGTCGATTCACTTCACCCCACCAGATGTGGTTCTCGCTCGACGGCTCCCTCACGACGAACTTGTCGTTGGGGGCTCTCCCGGTGAAGTGGCCTGTTCGCACCACCAATGGGCCCAGATGCGCCAGAAGCGCCTCCTGCCTTCGAATAGCCTGCTCGTAGAGCTCGGGAGTGGGCGGGTTGTAGAGCACCCGCGTGTAGTTGAGTATCCCGTGGTCTTCCACAGGGACCTTGGGTTGAGTCGAGGAACTCCGGCACACGGTCATGGGCTTCTCCTTGGCTTCTCTGGTTCGGTCTGACCCACCTCTGAACGAAGCACGCCTGATAGAACGGAATGACCCTCCGGGGACAATCTATGCCTTGGGAGGTCTCTCGCTCACGGGATCCACATCCTACACCATGGAGGACGCGCCGATAAAGAGCGATTCGACCTCCCGGAGACTCTTGACTCGCTTTGGTGGGGCGGGGATTCCAAAATCGGACCACTGCACCCCGCCGAGCGGGCTGCGCTCAAGAAGGACCGGTTTGGATCCTGCGGCAACGGCCGCCTGAATATCTGTGATTCGGTCCCCGATGAAGACGGTCGACTCCGGGGGAACCCCATAGAGCTGCGACGCTGTCAGCAGGAGAGATGGAGAGGGCTTCCTGCATTCGCAGGCTTCATCGGGCCGGTGAGGGCAGTAGAAAGCAGCGAGCAGATCTCCTCCTGCTTCGCGAATGGTCCGCACCATCTGCTCATGCAGGTACCAGAAATCGGACCATCGGATGATACCGCGATGGAGACCCGACTGATTGCTGCTGATCACCACCGAAACGCCCATGAGCCGGAAAGCCCGCAACGCCTCCAACGCGTCGGGGTAGAACACGAATTCGCCCCAACTCTTAATGTAATCGGGGCTGTCCACATTGAGAACCCCGTCACGATCGAGCAAAAGCAGATGAGATCCAATCTTGCGAGGGGAGCCGATCCAGACGAGCATCCGATCCGTCCTCAGTCGTGGCTGTCGTGGAGGAGTCATGGGTACCGGTGCGAACAGTGACGGGGAAAGGCGGCCGCATATTCCGAGTCCACGCTTGACAACCCGATGCAATCAAAGAAAAATCACAGAGTGCTTTCAAGCGGGCATCAGTGGAATCGCTTAGTGATTCAGGCCACGAATCCCCGGCAGGTGGTGCCGGGCATCGAGGCCGTGGAGCACACGGCGGGATCGGTATTCGGGTCGGGGCATAGGCCCGGGCTGAAACATCCCGTCATCCCCCATCAAAGGCAGGGTAGCAGAAAGACATGGAACAGGCAAGGAGCCTTGAGAAGCTTCAGGACCGGCTGGGATACCGCTTCACCAACCAGCATCTGCTGTTTCAGGCTCTCGTGCATCGATCCTACGTGCACGAGGGGCTCCAGGAGAGCATGGAGGACAACGAAATCCTTGAATTTCTCGGGGATTCGGTGCTGAATCTCGCCATCAGCCATCTGCTCATCAGGATATTTCCCGAATACCGGGAGGGGGAGCTCTCGCGCCTCCGGTCCGCCATTGTGAATGAGAAGGAGCTGGCCCACCTGGCTCAGGGGATGAGTCTCGGAGAACACCTGTATCTGGGAAGGGGTGAGGAGATGACCGGTGGGAGGCAGAAGCCATCCCTCCTGGCCGATGCCATCGAGGCTCTGCTGGCTTCCGTCTATTTGGATGGAGGGCTCGAGGCTGCCCTCGGGGTGGTGCAGCACCTGTTCAAAGAGTATCTCGACCCGGCCGCTTTCGACCATCCGCTGCGCGTCCTGGACAAGGATTTCAAGACTCAGCTTCAGGAGCTGTGCCAGGCCCGGTTCAAGACCGTCCCCACCTATGTGCTGGAAGGCGAGGAGGGGCCCGATCACGACAAGACCTTCCATGCATGCGTCGTCCTGGGGGACCGTGAATTGGCCCGGGGTTCGGGAAAGAGCAAGAAAGAGGCCCAGCAGGAGGCCGCTCGCGCGGCACTCGACGCTCTCCAGTTCGCCGATGACCGAACCCCATGATCTTCTGTTGAGAGGAATCCTTATACCAGGCTTGTTTTGACAACCTCTTCTGATCACTGTAGCTTCACCTTGCCAGGCGAAGTCCAGGTGGAACAGCGCCCCAGCATAGCAGTATCTTCTAGAAGCCCGTTGCAAGTAACCGGCTATTCGATGTGCTCCGGACGGGCTGATGCTCCCCCATCGGGAATCGTGCATTTAACGTTTGACATAGCACATAATATGTAATATGTGGAGGCTATGGCGCGTGGAAAGAACAATAAAAGAGAGGTTCAGGCCGAAGAAACCCGCAACAGGATCCTTCGGGCTGCGGTGAAGCTCTTCGCCAGGCAGGGGTATCACAAGACCACCATCGCCGACCTGGCTCAGGCCATCCAGCTCACCTCCGGTGCGGTCTTCCACCACTTCGCATCCAAGGAGCAGATCCTCGATGCCGTGGTGGAGTGGCTCGCCCGGGGCTTACGCGTCTACTCGGACATCGTGGAGGCCGCGGATCGCGGATCGCACGAGCTGGTGCTTCGGACCATTCGAGTCATGTGTGACCATTTCCACCGCAATCCGGAGGCAACCATCTGCCTGGCGGCCCTGGCCACCGAGCTGGCCGGGAGCAACCATCCCACGGAGAAGCGGCTCAAAGAGGTCTATGAACTGTTCGTAGAATCCTTTTCCAGGGCGCTGGCCAACCATCCGCGGGTGAAGAACCCAAGGGCTGCGGCCATTGCTTTCGTGGGATCGGTGCAGGGGATTGCCATCCAGGGTTTGCTGAGGGAAGGGGAGGAGACCATCGACGAGCTCGCCGGGGCCTTCATGACGCTCATGCTGGAATGGTGAATCGTTGAGAGCTCACGCCATTGAACAAGGAGGAATCCATGGAAATCAGGAAAGTCTGTGTTTTGGGGGCCGGCATCATGGGGGCCGGTATTTCTCAGGTCGCGGCAGAAGCCGGCTTCGAGGTGCGCATGCGGGACATCGAAGACCGCTTCGTCGAGAAGGGGCTCAAAACCATCAAAGGCAACCTGGACCGGGCGGTCTTCAAGGGCAAAATGGAAGCGGCCAGGGCGGAAGCTGTTTACGGCCGTGTTCAGGCAACCACTGACTTGCGCCAGGCCGCAACCGACGCGGATCTGGTCATCGAGGCCGTCATCGAGATCATGAGCCTCAAGCGCGAAGTGTACCAGGAGCTCGACAGCATCTGTCCTCCCCACACGGTCTTCGCGTCCAACACCTCGGGCCTCTCCATCACGGAGATGGCGGCAGTCACCAAACGCCCGGGCCAGTTCATCGGGATGCATTTCTTCAACCCCGTGCCCGTCATGAAGCTGGTCGAGCTGATCCGGGGCTTCCTGACTTCGGACGATACTTTCAATGCCTGCAAGGCCTACGTGGAGAAAATCGGAAAGGTGCCCATCGAGGTGAAGGAAGCCCCGGGATTCGCCGTGAACCGGATCCTGTGCCCCATGATCAACGAAGCCATCTTCGTCTACGCCGAGGGGATCGCCTCCGCGGAGGACGTGGACCGAGCCATGGTCCTGGGCGCCAATCATCCCATCGGGCCTCTGGCCCTGGCCGACATGGTGGGCCTGGACACGCTGCTCCATGTTCTGGATGGCCTGCACCAGGAGCTCGGGGAGGACAAGTACCGTCCGGCGCCTCTCCTGCGGAAGATGGTGCGGGCCGGTTTCTTCGGACGCAAGAGCGGCAAAGGCTTTTATGACTACACGGCGCCCTGAAGATGGTCGGTGGGCAACGACCGGAACACTCCAGCTCATCCCTGACTGAGCCGTCCGTCATGGCGCTTCAGGCCGTCCTGAGCCATGGAAAGGATCACTGGGGCCGATCTTCAACTAGAAACTAGAAACTA
>JBFYYO010000233.1:0-6033 GCA_041310025.1 Syntrophobacterales bacterium | reverse complement strand
CGACCGGGGCCTGCCCGTGGACACCGGGTTCATTGTGCTGAACGACCGCACCTACCCCAATTTCATGAGATTTCTCGAACAGCTGGGCGTTACGATCCAGCCCACGGACATGAGCTTCAGCTACTTCGACCGCGCGACGGGTTTTCAGTACGCGGGGTCTGATCTCAACGGCCTTTTCGCTCAGCGCGCCAATGCGTTCCAGCCTGGCTTCTGGGCTTTTCTTCTCGGCATTCTGCGCTTCAACAGCCGCTCCAAAAGGTCCCTGTCCGATGGCAGCCTGCGTGGGAAGAACCTTGGAGACTACCTCAAACAGCAGGGTTTCTCAGAGCAGCTGATCCATCGCTATGTGCTGCCCATGGGGGCCGCCATCTGGTCCACGCCCCGAACCCGCATGATGGAGTTTCCCGCGGAATCCTTTTTGAGATTCTGTGACAATCACGGGCTCTTGGATCTGCGCCATCGGCCTCAGTGGTATTTCATAGCCGGCGGCAGCCGAACCTACGTTCGAAAATTTCTCGAATCCTTCCGGGGAGAAGCGCGGGTGAATTGCCCGGTCCAGTCCGTCAAGCGGCGCCCGGATGGGGTCACTCTGCGGCTCCCGGACGGGAGCTCCGAGGATTTCGATGCCGTTGTCATCGCGGCCCATGCGAATGAAGCCCTCGACCTCCTGGAGGACCCTCATCCCGAAGAGGCCCGTCTCCTGTCCCGGTGGCAATACAATCAGAACCGGGTGGTGCTGCACACGGACGCGTCCTTCCTGCCTCCGCTTCCGAGGGCGCGCGCCTCATGGAACTACATACGGGAGCGCAGCGGCGCGGGAGCATCGCCCGTCACCTTGACCTATTCCATGAATCGTCTCCAGAAGCTCAAGGCGGCCAGCGACTACTGCGTCACTCTCAACGCGGGGTGGCCCATCGAAGAGGATCACGTCATCCGATCTCTGGAGTACACGCACCCGCTTTACTCTTTCGAGGCGCTGGAATCCCAGGAGCCTTTGCAGCGGCTGAACGGTCTCCGAAACACCTTCTTCTGCGGAGCCTATATGGGGTATGGTTTTCACGAGGACGGATTCAGATCCGGCCTGGACGTGGCCGCACACTTCGGGGTCCGCCTATGAGATCGCGGCTCTTTCTGGGTCATGTCGAGCATGCGCGGCATTCCCCGGTTCCCCACCGGTTCCGCTACCCGGTTTACTTCTATGGCCTGGATCTGGCCGAGCTTCCGGAGGTGGACCGTGCGCTGCCCCTGTTCGGCCACAACCGCTTCAGCCCGGCTTCGCTCCACGACATGGACTACCTGGATGGCTCCGATCGCTCCATCGAGGAAAAACTGCGATCCCATCTCGAGGCTGCCGGCTTTGACGCCAGGGCGGGCCGGATCATCCTCGTCACCTCGGCGCGCTATTTTCACCGCGTGTTCAACCCCGTGAGCTTCTATTTTGTCTTGGGGGACAGGGGTGACCCACTGTGCCATGTGGCCGAAGTCAACAACACCTTCGGAGAGCGCCATCTCTACGTCCTGACGGACCCGCTTTCTCCCAGCGGGCATTATCCGGTGCGCTACACGGCACCCAAGAGCTTTCATGTGTCACCCTTCAACAACATGGAAGGGACCTACGAGTTTCATTTTGGCGACATCACCAAAGAGCTTGACGTGAGAGTGCGGCTCCACCGTGACTCACAAACGGTCTTCGAGGCGCAGCTCACGGGAAATCCCCTGGACCTCACTCCTTTCAACCAGCTTCGCGTGTTCTTCCGGCACCCGTTGATTCCCCATCTCACCGTGCCGCGAATTCTGTGGCAAGCGGCCAAGATCCACTTTGTCCGGAGGCTGCCTGTGAATGCGAAACCGATTTCCATGAGCCCAATGACGATCAAGCGAAATCCGCCTTCCTTTCTCGACAGGCGATGCATGGACGTTGTGGCGCGGCTCCTTTCACGCATTCGGGAGGGGATGCTGAGTGTCATCCTCCCCGATGGGAAAACACTGCTGCTCGGCGAGCAGCTGCCCATTCCAGGGGCCACCATCCAAGTCCACGATCACCGATTCTTTCGCCGAGTCGCTTTCGGTGCGGATGTCGGCCTGGGGGAGTCGTACACGGCGGGGGAGTGGGACAGCCCTTCCGTCACCGACCTCTTGAAGCTGTTCATGACCAACCGGGAGGCTATCCGGGAGGGAGGGATGCTGTTGCCGGTCGCCCAGAAGCTCCTGGACGGGTTGCGGCACGTCGCCCGGGAAAACAGCCACTTCGGCAGCAGGCGCAACATCCGGGACCACTACGACCTCAGCAACGACTTCTTCGGTCTCTTTCTTGACGCCTCCATGATCTATTCCTGCGGCGTCTACCGCACGGAAGAAGACACCCTGGAACAGGCGCAGCGGAACAAGCTGCAGGCCATCCTCAGGAAGGCGCGCATTCGAGCCGGTGATCACGTGCTCGAGATCGGCTGCGGCTGGGGCGCCTTCGCTCTTGAAGCCGCTCGCGAGACGGGCTGCCGTGTGACGGGAATCACCATCTCAAGGGAGCAGTACGAGCTGGCGAGGCGGCGCGTTGCTGAAGCGGGGCTTCAGGACCGTGTCACGATTCTGCTGCGGGATTACCGACACGTGGATGGGGTGTTCGACAGGATCGTCTCCATCGAGATGCTGGAAGCCGTGGGGCATCGTTACTTCGGCGAATTCTTCCAGTGCTGTGAAAAGCTGCTGAAGGCCGACGGAATTGCGGTTCTCCAGACGATCACCGTCCCCGACCATCGCTACGACGAATACAGGAAAGGCAGCGACTGGATTCAGAAGCACATCTTTCCCGGCGGACACCTGCCGTCCCTCGGCGCTCTCTGCGACGCCATGGCCCGGAATTCCCGTTTGGTCGTGGAGCACCTGGAAAACATCGGCATCCATTATGCCCGGACTTTGCGGGAATGGAGGCATCGCTTCGAGAAAAACCTGGATGGCGTGGCGCAGCTCGGCTTCGACAGGACTTTTCAGCGCAAGTGGCTCTATTATCTCGCTTTCTGTGAGGCAGCCTTTGAAACGCGAAGCCTCGGGAATCTGCAGATGGTGCTCAGCCGGCCGCACAACGCAGATCTGGACGATATGGTTTAGCCGTCGCGTCGCTGCAGGAGGACATGGGACACGAACCACTCGTTGCCGTCCCGGTAGCCGAAGAGCTCCGAGCAGGCGAGGAGGAAGAGCCGCCAGCGATTGAGCCACATTCTGGCGCGGGAGCGCCCGTAAATTTCCGCCAGGAGGGAGAGCGCGGGCTGACGGCCGGCATCCAGCTTCTTGAGCCACGCTTCCAGGGTCTGCCGGTAGTGGCGGCCGTTCACCCTCCAGTGATCCTCCACCAGAAGGTGCTCCTGAAAGTGCAGGATGAGACCGTCCGAAGGCATCATGCCGCCGCTGAAGAAGTGGCGCCCCATCCAGTCCTCCTCGCTCTCGCTCCGAAAGAGGTAGGCCACTTCACGGTGTGAAAAATGATGGACAAACAGGCGGCCTCCGGGCTCAAGCCATCGGGAGATGCGGGCCAGAAGCCGCTCCCAGTTGCGCATGTGCTCGAACATCTCCACCGACACCACCCGATCGAAGCGCCGATGGGTGCCGAAACCGTTCATGTCGGCCGTCACCACCTGGAGGTTGCCGAGCCCCATCTCAGCGCAGCGAGCCTGGATGAATTCCCTCTGCCCGTTTGAATTGGAGACCGCCAGAATGCGGCTCCCGGGATAGTGGCCGGCCATCCAGAGCGAAAGCGATCCCCAGCCGCACCCGAGCTCGAGGATCTGCATGCCGTCTTCGATGGCGGCCCGCCGGCAGGTGAGCCCCAGCATGGCTTCCTCGGCCTGATCCAGAGTCGAAGCGTCCGGGCCCCACAAGCCGCTGCTGTATTTCATCCGGGATCCCAGGAAGATCCTGAACAAAGCCGCGGGAACCTCGTAGTGCTGTTCGTTGGCGCGGTGCGGCTCGAGGGCGATGGGGCTCGTCTTCATGCTGCCGATGAATTGCCGAAGTGCTTCTCCTTCAAGCTCCACGTTGCTCCGCCTCACCTCGCGGAGCGTCTTCTCATGCAATCGGCGAATGCCCCATCGGACCAAACTGTCGGGAAGGAGCCCTTGCTCCGCCATTCTGGCAGGAAGGTTCATCGCCGTCTCCTGTGGGGAAACCAGGGGAAAAACGCGCTGGTGCTCTCCATGTAATCCCGATATTCGGGTCCCTTCTGCAGCATGGCCTCTTCCAGCATGGTCACACCCGAGACCTTGAGCAGAAGGAATGTGATGAGAAGCGGGCTGAGAATCGTCCAGGCGCTGCCGGGGGTGGAGAGGGCGATGGCATAGATTCCCCACCACATGAGCGATTCGCCGAAGTAGTTGGGATGCCGGGTGAAGGCCCATAAGCCCTCCCGCATGACTTTTCCCCGGTTGGCGGGATCCGCTTTGAACCGGGCCATCTGGGCGTCCCCCACCGCTTCAAAGACGAATCCGACCAGCCAAAGCAGGAACCCGATTCGGTCGAGCGCGGTCATGCGGTCCGGAGCCGGGGACAGCTGCCCCACCTGCACCGTGAGGGAGATCACCCAGAGGATCACCCCCTGCAGAAGGAAGACGGTGAACAGGCTCATCCACCAGAAACCCTCTCCCCGTTCCTTGCGCATGGCTGCATAGCGTGGATCTTCCGGTTTGCCGAGCTTCCGCTTGAACAGATAGAAAGAGAGCCGCAGCCCCCAGAGGGTTGTCAGCGCGACGATCAGGAACTGGCGCGGGGCAAACCCGTCTGAAAGCAGGCAGGTTTGCCAGGCAACGAGCACAAACCCGAGGCCCCAAAAAATATCGACGATGCTCACATCCTTCCAGCGCACGCTCACGACCCAGAGGGTCAGCATCATGAGCAATACCCACACAAGGTTCCCCAGCATGATCTCACTCATTGGATACACTCCTCACCGTAGAAGGCGCCCCCGGAGCCCGCAGACCGGTTTGTCCGGTCCGGACCGACCATTGCTGCTCCCCGCTGTACACCGCCTGAAACCCCGTCTTTCACTTTCGGGGTGTGTTATCAAAGCAGGAAATGACAACGCCCTTGGAGTGCGCGCGAGGTTTCAGGATTCCTGGAGCGGGTCGGCCTTCCTTCACATCATCGTCTCTGGCGGTCGAAGTCGTTCGGTGGCGAGGGGCCGTCGGGTTCTGGGACGACCTGCACAGCTGGGATTTGAGCCGGCTGCGAAAGGAGATGCCTCGTGGGAAAGCAGTTCAGCAGACTCACAGCGGATCGCAATGAAGCTGCGCTCCAGAAGAACCTCCACAGATATTGCGAGAGGACCCTGGAGCTTGGGGCGACCAGGGCCATGATTGCTGCGGCCAAGGATATTCCCGTCGACCATCGTGATCGTTCAGTAGGCGTCTGGCCAACGGATGCTGGCAACGATCTTCTGCAGGGGCGGTCTCAACGCCCGCCCCGTCGATTCACTCTTCTGCAGGCTGGCTTTCGAGGTCCAGGTGTGCGAGGGTCGATCAATCAATCCCGGGAGCTCAATGCGGACGTCTCCCCCCCCCACCCGATCGGCCTCCGGGCCCGCGTCCGCCTCGTCCTCGGCTGCCGGCACCGCCACTCCTTCGATCTTTGCTGTCGTAAATGTCGGCGCTCTTCGGATCGTAGGAGCTGCCCCCTCGATTCGACGAACCGAAACCGCCTCCCCCGCGCTCGCGGCTCGGGCCTCCTCGATCTTCCCTCGGCTTTGCCTCATTGACTTTCAGGGTCTGGCCGGCAAGCTCTTTGCCGTTCATACCGTTGATCGCTGCCATCGCCTGCTCCCGATTCGGCATTTCAACAAAGGCAAAACCCCGGGATTTTCGCGTCTCGCGATCCATGATGATCTTGACGGCGCCCACTTCACCGAACCTCTCAAATTCCCTGCGCAATTCCTCTTCGGAAGTCCCGAAAGACAAGCTCCCGACGAAAATGTTGACCATTTTCTTCGACCTTTCCATGGATTGAATGACGGTGATCAATGCTCAGACATGCTCAACCCGAATTCAACCA
>JBFYYO010000232.1:0-9795 GCA_041310025.1 Syntrophobacterales bacterium | reverse complement strand
GATTCGCCAGGGAAATGGAGACGTCCAATCCTGGACTGACCGAAATGGCCAAGGCGCTGCTCCGAACTTATTCATGGCCGGGCAACGTGAGGGAGCTGGCCAACGCTGTCCAGAAAGCCCTGATCTTCAGTCGTGGCTGCCCCATCGATGCGGAGGACGTGAACCAGGCCATCGGGGCGGAGGGGCCGGGAAGAGCCCTGGAGAACGGTTCCCTCGATGAGGCCATCCGGCAGTGGATCCGGAGGGGGTTTGACGCCGAGAATCAGAATGTATTCGACGTGTTGATGGACCGCTTCGCCTCCATGCTCATTCATGAAGCCCTCAACCTGACGGGGGGAAACCGATCGCGGGCCGCCAAGCTCCTCGGGTTGTCGCGTCCCACGCTCCTCTCCAAGATCGAACGATATCGTCTGAAGATCGAAACCTCCGTGGCGCCGGAAACCTGACAGGGGGAGAGGCAGACCGGGAGACGAGGT
Source organism: Syntrophobacterales bacterium (assembly GCA_041310025.1). Taxonomy (GTDB): domain Bacteria; phylum Desulfobacterota; class Syntrophobacteria; order Syntrophobacterales; family Syntrophobacteraceae; genus JALOOX01. Next base: position 9,319 of record JBFYYO010000232.1, on the reverse strand, counting down.
GACGGGGGGACGAAGAGATGCGGGGATGCATGCAGCCCTGACCGGGGACCGACGTTTGCAGAATGCCGGGGCCATCGGACCCCAATGCTGTTGAATCAAGGGGTGGCACGGGCCAAGCGAAGCTTGCCCGTGACCGAATGAGCTCGCATGGGCAAGCTCCGCTTAGCCCATGGCACCCGAGCCGACCGGGCAGATGAGCCTAATTCAACAGCATGGCCATCCGACCCCGGACGTTTGTCGCCGCGAGCTCGGGCGGGCCTATAGGCCGCCCGAAGATTTGTCTGAAACCGTTGATTCAACAGCATGGCCCGATTCCCTTGTCCCCGCTTCAGTAAACGGCCCTCTCCATTGCACGGGATGTGCGATTCTGTTAATTAGGGACCCGTTATCGGCCCTGAGCTCCGGACACACCGGGTGCCGTGGTCTCCTGATCCCGCCTGATGCCATTGTTTGTCAGCGGCAGGGGGGGTGCGCCGCAAGGTTTCCGGGGAAAGGAACAGAGATGTCAACGGCTTTGATCACGGGTGCCACAGGGTTTGTCGGCCGCCATGTCGCCGAAATTCTGCTCCATGAGGGTTGGGAAGTTCATGCCTTGAGGCGCCCGACCTCCATGCGCTATCTGGAAGCCTGGTCAGGATTGAAGTGGTTCGAGGGTGATATCCGGTCCGCTCGTGACGTCGGCCGCGCCATGGAGGGATGCAGCGCCGTCTTTCACGTGGCTGCGGACTACAGGCTCTGGTGCCCGCGCCCCGATGAGATATACGAGAACAATGTGAACGGCACGGAAGTCATCCTGGCTGAGGCCCTGAAGCAGAAGGTCCATCGGGTTGTTTACACGAGCACCGTAGGCGCTCTGGGGCTCTTGGACGATGGGACTGCGTCGTGCGAAAGCACTCCGGTGTCCTTCTGCGACATGGTGGGCCACTACAAGCGATCCAAGTTCCTGGCCGAGAGGAAGGTCGAAGAGTACCTTGACCGTGGTCTGCCCGTCGTCATGGTGCACCCCAGTACTCCCATCGGCCCGGGTGATCACAAACCGACGCCCACAGGCAGGATCATCGTGGATTTCCTCAATGGCAGGATCCCCGCTTATGTGGAGACAGGGCTCAACCTGGTGCATGTGCGTGACGTCGCCGTGGGGCATCACCTGGCATACGAGCGTGGAAAGGTGGGCGAGAAGTACATTCTGGGCAACCAAAACCTCTCCCTGGCAGCATTGTTCCGACTGCTGGAAAGACTCTCAGGGAGAAAGGCTCCTCGCGTGAAGCTGCCGTACACTCCCGTGCTGGTGCTTGCAGCCTTGGAACATTGGCGGTCCCAACTGCTGAAAGCGGAGCCCGTGGTGTGTCTCGAGGCCGTCAAGATGGCCAAGCGTCTCATGTTCTTTGATGCAAGCAAGGCGGTTACGGAGCTGGGGCTTCCTCAGACGCCCGTTGAAAAGGCGCTCATCGAAGCGGTGGAGTGGTACGTGCGCCACGGGTACGTGAAATGATCGGGCCCCCAACTTGCTTCAGTGACAGGCGAAAGCTTCTGTGGGAATCCACCGTGCTGGTCCCCTTCGCAAACGAGGCTTCACCGCGACCGGTCTCCGGTCCCTGGATGAGACCTGGATGAGAGATTGAAGAATGCGTTTTCCACTGAGTTTGTATGTGTCGATGGTCGGTTATCTGATGAAGAACCGAATTCAGGGCCAGGCGCGGTTTCCGCTGGTGCTCATGCTGGAGCCGACTCACCGATGCAACCTGGCCTGCTCGGGATGCGGGAGGATCAGGGAGTACCATGAGACGATTCAGCAGGAGATGAGCCTGGAAGAATGCCTTCGGGCCGTGGAGGAGGCACAGACTCCCGTGGTGACCATCACGGGAGGGGAGCCTCTGCTGTATGGCTCTGTGGACCGGTTGGTTCAGGATATCCTTTCAAGAGGCAGGCACATCTACTTCTGTACCAACGGGCTTCTGCTGGAGGAGGCGCTGCCCAAGTTCCGGCCGTCTCCCAGACTCACCTGGAACGTTCACTTCGACGGCACGGAATCGGTGCACGACGTCATCATCTGCAGGGATGGAGGCTTCCGTAAGGCTCTGGCAGGGGTGAAGAAGGCGAAGGCGATGGGGTTCAGGGTGAGCACCAACACGACGGTTTACCGGGAAACCAGTGTGGCGGATCTGGAAAGCCTCTTTGAGGAGCTGGCGGCTGTGGGAGTCGACGGGATCCTGGTGGCTCCCGGTTTCAGCTATGAGGAAGTGACGAACGATGTCTTCCTCACTCGCCGTGAAATCATGGACAAGTTCCGGGAAATCCGCAGATGGCAGCATCGTTTTCCCATCATCAGCAACCCGGTGTACCTTGATTTTCTGGTGGGAGAAAGATCTCTGCGGTGTACCCCCTGGGGGAACCCGACTCGAAATCCTCAAGGCTGGAAATCCCCCTGTTATCTCATCACCGACGGGCATTACCCGACCTTCAGGGAGCTCATGTCCAGGACGGACTGGGAGCATTTTGCTTCAGGGAAGGATCCGCGATGCGCTCAGTGCATGGTGCATTGCGGCTACGAGCCGACCATCGTTCGTGAGATGAACGGCCGCGACCTCCTCCGGATGATTCGCTGGAATCTGCATGCCTGAGGCACTGACCCTTTTCGGGTCCACCATCCTGCTGAGGCCTTACGTCTTCATTTTTCTGGCTATGTATATCCTGGCCGGTACGACGCACATGGGCTGGAGGCGAACCCTCGCCTACATCCCCATAGGATACGGTCTGGCATGGATATCGGAGTATTCATCCATCCACTGGGGATTTCCTTACGGGGATTACTACTACATCCAAGACACCGTGGGCAGCGAGCTCTGGGTCATGGGGGTTCCGTTCATGGATTCCCTGTCCTACGTCTTTCTCTCCTATTGCAGCTACGCCACAGCCATCTTCCTGCTCAGCCCGGTTTGTTTTAAAGGTTGGGGAGTCTTCATACTGGAAACGCGCTCACTCCGGAGAGGTTGGAGTACCCTCGTGCTCGGAGCTTTTCTCTTCGTACTCCTGGATATCATTATCGATCCGGTGGCTCTTCAGGGCTACAGATGGTTTCTTGGACAGATATACGGTTACAGGCATCCTGGTATCTATTTCGGCATCCCCATGAGCAACTTTGGCGGATGGTTGCTGGTGGGCTTTGTATTGGTGGGTGCTCTGCAGCGATTGGACCATATCTCGCTTCTTGAAGAGGCAGCCCCGGGCAGCTACCAGCCCTGGCCCTGGCTTTGCCTCACCGGCCCCGCACTGTACTTCGGCGTCCTCGCTTTCAACCTGTCCGTGACCTTCTGGATCGGTGAGCACCTGCTGGGAACCGTCGGCCTTTTGATTCTGCTTTACACCGGGCTCACGGCGGTGTTTTTCACGCTCTACAAGCAGGCCCGGGTCTCCCGTGGTGATGTGACCCGCCACCTCGGCGATTTCCCCCTTTCCCGAGCAACCAGGTTGCTCGACTCCCGGCTCTTTGGGGACGCAGGCGGTGCCCCTGAAAATCCTTCCCATCCCGGGGCTTTGTCCTGAACCGCTTCCCGATCTGTCCATCCGGCAGGGCACAGCCCTACACCCATGCGTTTTGCGATCCTTCAAGAGTCCCCACCTTCCAGGGTGTCACCCGGGAAGTCTCGAGGATTGCCCGGATCTGATCCGCTGGCAGGCTGACGAGGGCGGCGGCCGCCTCACTGAGAGAGAGGGCGGCTTTGCGGGAATCACGCCACAGATGGAGGAAGGAACGGAGCAGACAGGGTCTTCGAAGAACCGTGGCCGCGAATTGAGGAATCCGGATGTTTCCCTGGCCGTCGGCGATGGAGGAGAGGTCGAAATCGAGCTTGTCATCGAGCGTGTCACTGATGGAGCGAAGGGTTACAAAGGGGATGGAGGCCTCATGGGCCAGCTGGGCCAGGGTGTGGCTTTCCATATCCACCAGAGCGGGCGACCCGCCGGTCAGAGGATTCAGATGACGGCCGATTTCTGACTTGGACGCGACCCGGGGCGTGGTGACATCCACACAGGTTCGAACGGCGTGAAAGGCCTTCAGAATCCGCTCGCACACACGACCGTCCATGGCCAATCCATCGGGCTCGATGGTGGATTCATCGGGGCTCCAACGGAAAAAGCGGTTGCAAAGGCAGAGGTCGCCGACCTGCAGTTCCGGCGTCAGCCCGCCTCCGAAGCCGAAGGAGACGACCAGATCGCAGCCTCTCTGGGCTGCAGCCCATTCGAAGAGGCGGGGCAGTCGATGCATGCCCATTCCGGTCCGCACGAGCAGGAGGCTGCAGTCCTTGCGTTCGCTCGTCCACGCTGGACAGGGCGATGCGGCCAGGCGGCTCCACGGCCCGGTCCTCCGCATGAAGCCCGCCGTTTCCTGCGGGAGAGCGGCAAAGAGGACGAGCCTCAAAAACGGCGGGGAGAGCACGGACTTCATGGGGCGCGGCTCAGCAGGCGGGCGAGGTCCTGGGGGAAGTCCGTGAAGATGCCGCTGACCTGCAGGTGCTGCAGACGCAAGAATGTCCCCGTGTCATTGGCTACCCACACAAGAGTATGGAAACCCTCGCGATTAAGGATCTGGACATCGTCAGGTGCAAGAGCTGACAGCCTGGGATGATACGTCAGGGCTCCCAGTCGCTTCAGGATCGTCAGGGGATTGCGGAGACGGCGGTGGGTGAGGACACCGAGATGGATTCGGGCATCCTGGCGGCGCGCCGCTTTGAGATAATCGTGGTTGAACGAGGAGAGGAGAACCGCGTCACGCAGGTTCAATGCATGGATGAGCGAAACGACCTTATCGACCACGACCTTGTCTCCGGGAGCTCCCCGCAGATCCTTGATTTCCACGTTCACACACCCATGGTGGCGTATGGTGAGCTCGAGCGCTTCCGCGAGGGTGGGGGCTTGAAGCCCGCGGAAGCGCTCCAGTTCGGCAGGTGTAAGGCATCCCCCGCGAATCTGCCCGAACGGATCCTCGCGAATGAACCAGGAGCCGAAGTCCAGCTGGCGGATCTCGTCGAGGGTGAATTCATGGACATTCCAGGGACGCCGCTTCGGGAATACGGTTGCCACGTTCGATGTGCGCTCGAGGGTAGCATCATGGACGACGACGAGCTCCCCATCCCGTGTCATGCCGACATCCAGCTCCCACATGTGGGCGCCGACCTCCAGGGCTTTGACTGCTGCCGGCAGGGTGTTCTCCGGAGCCAGGGAACGGGCTCCCCGGTGCGCGATATTCACGATGGCGCGTTTTGACAGGAGCTCTTGAACGGACATGGGAGGGGCTTCACGGGTGGTCTTGGGCCAGAAGTTGCCTGATTTGTTCCCCGGGCGTTGGGCTGAGCTTCAGCCTCGACCTGCCCCACGGCCGTGAGGGGCACGTCGACCTGGACCGGCCTGAGATATCGGACCTCCATGCTTCGGTTGACTGGAGCCACTTTGCGGGTTTGACTCTTCGCTGCGGGGCATGGGGCTGGAGAACGGCATGGAAAAAAATGTGGAGAGCAAAGCCCCGATGATGCTATGATCCGCGGTGCCGAGTGTGGGTGGGGATGATGGGCTCGGCAAAAACGAGGCTTATTCATGGTGCGTTGACTTCAGTCTCAGGGATGGTCTGTTCATGAGTATGGACGAGAAGCCTCAACAAACGAGTCAGGGCTACTGGGTCCGCAAGCGCTGTGATGAATGCGGAACCCCGGTCATCATCGTGTCGGAGGACGGCACCTTTTGTCTGCTTCGTTGCTCGCTGTGCGGCAAGGAATACCGGTTCTACCTCCGTACGTGATGCGGAGCTTGCGGCAGCCTTCGTGCCACAGGACGCGAGGTCGTTCCACTGGCTCGGGAGCTCCGGGGTCCCTTCGCGTCTCGGGGCTCCTGAGATGATCCGCCTATTCCGCTTTCTTCTTGCGCGATCGCTTTGAGGCAGGTTTGGGTTCTGTTGAGGCGCCCGAAGTCGTGGGAGGCGTATCCATCCCTGCTGCCATATCTTCGATTTTCTTCTGCTTCCTTCCTTCCTGGTACCTGACCAGATTCTCGGGCAACCCACGTTTCTTCGCGGCTTTGCTGCGGGCTTTGGTCAGAGCCTTTGCGGAAAGGGGCTGTTTCATGGGGAAGCCGTATTTCTGCTTATACTCTCGAGGGCTGAGCCCATGAGCTCCCAAATGCTTGGCGGTCAGCTGCCGCATTTCGGCTCCGCATTCAAGGCAGATGATGCGATCCTCGAGAATCGAGCTTTTGGGATCCGCCTTTTCCCCCGGTCTTTCCGTGCCGAGCCCCTCATCAACAGCTTTGCCCATTTCAAAGGGGGCCCCCTCAGCTTCGGACTTCTGGATGGTCTGAAGAGCACTGAACACGTTCTTGAGTGAAGAGACAATCTCTTCTGAGGACATGGGATTAGTGGACACCTGATTTTGCACGATTTCAGCGGCAATTTCGACAAGCTTCTTTGTCATAACGTTCCCTCCCGTTAAGTACGCTCTTCGCATGTATTGAGCAATGGATTCGTGAGCTGGCATTTCGGAGTCCAAGAGCTTTTCTCATTTTAACTCAGCTACATTATCTATCGATTTTGCCGACTGTCAATAGGGCCTTTTGCATATTCTGTATTTTATGTAGTTTTCCTTTGGAAGTCCATTTCATGTTCAGTTCGAGCAGTTCAATACAGCCCCTTGAAACCACAATCTTTGATGCTTGCCCTGGGTATAGCGCAAAAAAAACTGCAGAGAGACGGTATCAACGATTAGGTCTAGGGAGGAGAATTGCTGTCAAGTCAGTTGATTGGCATGTTGTGCTCAAAGCGGACACTCCCTTGGCACTCTTCTTTTGTCCCCTGAATGGAGGAGGAGTGCACGATTTAAACACCTTTAACACTCTTTCCTTTTCGCCTCTGCCCATTTGCACTGGGCTCTTTTGAGAAAGGGAAACCGAGGACTCCAATTCGGAAGGCTCGTAGCGAGGGAATGATTGATCAACTGTGGCTGCTGTGGTGTTGCTTCAGCCAATAACGATCATACCGGGTTGAATAGATGAGCTGCGCTCTGTATTAGCGCCCGGATCGTGGACTTCACGCTTACCTCTCGCACGGTGCGGTTGAGGTTGACAGCCAAGAAGCTCTTACTGTAATAGATCGTTTAAAATACTTGGGAGAAATATTTGCGTAGAAGAGTAACTGCTCTGAAGGAGGAGACGATGACTCGAAAGACCTGTTTGGCTCTGACCGTCCTGATTGGTTTTTTTGCAGCGGCAATCACGGTGCCGGCACTGGCTGAGGACACGATCAAGATCGGTGTCTATCTCCCCATGACCGGTGCCGTCGCGGCCTACGGCGAATCGGAATGGGCCGGCATCCAGATTGCCAATGAGATGGAGCCCACGGTGCTGGGCAAGAAGATCGAATTGAAGCTGGTGGACACCAAGAGCGACAAGATCGAAGCAGCAAACGCCATGACGCTGCTGGTGGAAAAAGAGAAGGTTGCGGTGGTCCTGGGGGAGGCCATCAGTGGCAATTCCATGGCGGGAAATCCCATTTCCGAAGCCGCCAAGATTCCCACGGTGAGCCCTACGGCCACAAATCCACTGGTCAACCAGGGCAAGGATTACGCTTTCCGTGCGTGCTTCATCGATCCGTTTCAGGGTGAAGTGGCGGCCAGGTTCGCCATTAACGATCTCAAGGCCAAGACCGCAGCACTCATCATCGACCAGGCCCAGGACTATGCCGTTGGTTTGGCCAAGTTTTTCGAGAAGGAATTCGTGAAGCAAGGCGGTAAAATTGTCGCCACGACGTACATCCAAACGGGGGACCAGGACTTTTCGGCTCAGCTCTCTGCGGTCCAGGCCAGCAAACCCGACCTGATCTACGCTCCGAATTACTACACCGAAGATGCCCTCATGGCCAAACAGGCGCGTGATCTCGGCATCAAGACGCCCATCCTGACAGGCGATGGTGCCCAGGAAGCCGCGCTGATCGAGATTGGCGGCGCTGCGGTTGAAGAAGTCTACTTCACGGGGCATTTCCACAAGCAGGCTGCCACGACGGATCGTGCCAAGGAATACATCAAGCGCTATGAAGAGAAGAACAAGAAGGAAGCAGACGCTTTCGGAGCACTGGGAGCCGATGCATATTTCCTGGCCATCGACGCCATCAAGCGTGCGGGTGCGGCTGACGGGGCCAAGATTCGCGATGCCCTGGCGAGCACGAAAGATTTCAAGGCTGTTTCGGGCACCATCACCATGGGGGAAAGCGGAAATCCCATCAAGAGCATGGTGATCAACAAGGTGCAGGGCGGGAAGTTCGTCTACGTCACCACCATCAATCCCTAGAGGCGCTTTGGGTAGAGGAGCGGCGAGGCGCCTGTGGCAGTGGTGGGCTGCGCAGAGTTGCTGAGTACAGGTCCCCAGCAATGAGGTGGCCATATTCCGTGTACGTCATCCCCGCACGCTTCAGGCGGGGATCCATGCATCCGAAAGCCAATGGATTCCCGCTAGGAACATGCGGGAATGTCCATTCACTCGCTCACTCAATTTTGTGGAGATGTACCAGGGCTGGTGGGTTTTGTTGTTTATTGGCCTATGATCGTCATGAGCTCACGGAAGCGCGACACGGACTTCGTGAGCATGAAAATGGGGAGGGGCAGGGTGTTGGGTACAGCGCACCCTGCTTTTCTCGTTTTGGGGTTTGGCTGTCCGGAAGCGTTTTGTTATAAGCCCTGCTGCAGTCCGTTGCGAGTTTTTGGTTTCCGGTTGTGAAGGAACATTGGCCTCCGTTATTTTCATGGTTCGGGGTGCGATTCATCGGGAAGGGCGAAATCTTTGGATTGGACGATTCTTTTGCAGCAGATCATCAACGGGATATCTCTCGGGAGCCTGTATGCCCTGGTAGCCATTGGTTATACTATGGTTTACGGCATTTTGAGGCTCATCAACTTCGCCCATGGCGATCTGCTGATGTTCGCCGCCTACGCGGCCATTTATGGGATGACTCTGTTTGCACTTCCCTGGACCCTGAGCTTCCCCCTGGCCGTGCTGCTGACGGGCGTGATGGGCATTCTCCTCGACCGGGCGGCCTATAAGCCGTTGAGGGACGCTCCGCGCATCTCGCTGCTCATCTCAGCCATCGGGGCTTCCTTTCTTCTCGAAAACCTGGCTCTGGTGATGCTCGGTGGCGTTCCCAAAGGTTTTCCGAGGCCGGAGGTCTTTGCAAAAGTCATCGAGGTTCTGGGGGTCCGGGTTCAGGTTCTCACCATCTACACCCCCCTGGTCACTCTTGTCCTCCTCCTCGGGCTGCTTTTCATCATCTACCGTACGAAGGTGGGAA
>JBFYYO010000231.1:0-6060 GCA_041310025.1 Syntrophobacterales bacterium | reverse complement strand
ATATCAACAGCAGGAACGCTGGTCTCGTGGAGCGTTATTGAAAACTGACCGGAACATCGCGGCTCAGAACCTGCTTTCTTCCTGGTTCGGCGGGTGTTTCCAATGGAAAAGCTCGGGGTTGAATGTTGCAGGTCATGATTTTCTGGAAAAGCAGCTGATGACGAATAGAAATGGCCCGAGTGGCCGACTTATTGCTTATATCTGCCGTCATATTGGAAAACAGTCATAGACATTTACAGTAGTATACAGATGACCGGGGGAGACTGCCATGGGTTGGTTGTATTTTCTAGCCGGACTTTTTGTAGGGAATCTGGCTGCATTTGTGGCCATTGCACTGGCGCAGAGCGTTCGTAGAGGCGAGGAGGCCATGGCTGCCAGTGAAATCTACTGCCCAGTGAACGACAGCGCCAGCTGAGCTGCGCGCTCCAGGAAATGAAAAGCTGACAAGGATGACGGCCTGATAGCCGGCTGCCCCCCATCAGGGAGGCGGCAATTTTCGCACAGGGAGGGGAAGGGTTTTCCCGCTGGCGCGAATGCCTTGCTATTGCATCCTGTTCATCCTTCCGCAGGGCGAAGGGGGGTCTTGCACGGCCTTTCGGGGAGCCCTGTCCACCCGGTGCCTCCTTGCGGTACCGATACCCGCCTTTTGAGCTGAGAGTCGAAATCTTGACGACGCATCGGGATGGCAACCAGGAGCCTCCTGGGGCCACGAGTCTGCCATCACCTCCTTTACCCATGCTTATGTGTCAAAAATGAGACGCCAGGGTGGCAAAGTGTGTCATAAATGCTTTTCGTGGTCGGACATCTTTGACTGAATTTCAGTGACAAGTCCTGCCGGAGATGGCATTAGCCGTTGGCAATGACCATGATCTGAAGCATGACGCTGGCAGAAATGACGAAAGGTGATGGATGAGAATAAAATGTCTCGGTGCGTCCCGCTGTGTGACGGGGTCCTGCTTCCTCCTCGACGACGGAAAGCAGTATCTGATCGACTGCGGTCTTTTCCAGGGGGGGGCGAAGATGGAGGCCCTCAACCGCAAGGAATGGGGGTTCAGCCCAAGGCAAATCGCCGCGCTCTTTTTGACGCATGCCCACATCGATCATTGCGGAAGAATCCCGAAACTGGTGAAGGACGGGTTCCGGGGAAAAATCTTCATGACGCTCCCTACGGCAGAACTGGTGAAAATACTCCTCCTGGATTCGGCGCACATCCAGGAAATGGAGGCCGAATGGGAATCCCGCAAGAACCGGAGACGCGGCAAACCGGATGTTGCTCCGCTTTACACCGTGAAAGAAGCGGAAGATTGCTTTCCGCTCTTTGAAGTGGTTGAAGTGGATGAACGGGTGGACCTCTCACCCGAACTGAGCTTCTGTTTTCGGAATGCCGGCCATATCCTGGGCTCGTCCATCCTGGAGGTCTGGTGCGGCAGCGAAGCGCCCTCTCACAAAGTGGTTTTCTCAGGGGATCTGGGACACAAACACCAGCTCATCGTGAAGGACCCTCATTTTGTCAAGAGTGCCGACACGCTCCTCATGGAGTCGACATACGGCAATCGCAACCACAAATCCCTCGAAGACAGCAAAAATGAGCTCATCGAGGCCATCCATTACAGTCACCAGCATGGCGAAAAGGTGATGATCCCGGCCTTCGCCGTGGCCAGAACCCAGGAACTGCTTTTCCTGCTCGGGGAATTCTTTCGGAAAGGACTTATCCCCAGCATGCCCGTATTTCTGGACAGCCCGCTGGCCATCGCAGCCACATCCATTTTTCGGCGCATGCGCGATTTCTATGATGACGAAACCCTGGCCGTGTTGAATAAAGGTCATGATCCCTTTGATTTCCCGCAGCTGGTGATGTCCCGGACCGCCGAGGAGTCCATGGCCATCAACCTGACCACCGGCCCCGCCATCGTCATTGCCGGCAACGGCATGTGCACAGCGGGCCGAATCAAGCATCATCTGAAGCACAACCTTTGGCGGAAGGGTGCGTCCCTGGTGGTGGTGGGCTTTCAGGCCGCAGGGACCCTCGGTCGAACGATCGTGGAAGGGGCGTCATCCGTTCGGGTCTTCGGGGAGAGCATCGTGGTGAGGGCAAAGGTCTTCACCATCGGGGGCTTCTCTGCCCACGCCGACCAAACCGATCTCCTGGACTGGCTGAGTCATTTCGACAGCCCCGATATGCGTGTTTTTGTGATCCACGGAGAGGAGAGCACGTCCCAGCAGTTTGCCGCTGTGGTGCGCCAGCGGTTCGGGTATCGAGTGCATGTGCCATCCTTGGGGGAGATCATTGATCTCGGGGCGGCTGCCCCCCGTGTCGAAGTGAAGGTCGGGAAGGTGAGCCAGGCCAGCCTTGAGCGCGCGTCGGCCCTCCTTCGAAAAGCACAGACGTTGAAGACCCTGCTGGAAACCGCTCCACAAGACCTGGCCGGGGACAAGCAGAGATCCTTGGAGCAGGAGCTTTCCGAGATCGAGCTGCGCCTGGATGAGCTCCTCACGAACCTCCCTGTGTCACGGGAGTGACGGCACCGGTCCAGCAGGGTGCCGCCCAATACTGCAGCAAGGAGCTTCGTTGATCTGCAAGAAGCCGAGTGTCACGGGCTAAGCGTGGCTTGCCCGTGCTGCCGGCGGATTTGAGAGACAAGGGCAAGGAGAGCTTCGCCTGTGGCACCTACATTCAAACACCACAGTGCCACGGGAGCGCACTCCTCATTCCATCGGTTGAAGATAGGCGGAGATGGAGGTGTGCGAGCCCTGAGGCGCAGCCAGCAGATGCTCAACGATCTGCTCGCCGTCGAGGTAGTCGTTGAGATGGAATTCGCTGCCATCCAGTTTGCAGATCCTGCCTCCCGCCGCGGACAGGATGATTTGAGCCGCTGCCAGGTCCTGGAACGAAACATGAGCCAGCAAGGCGCCCTCCGCGCGACCGCGGGCGACGTAGCAGATGTGAGCCCCTGTGGACCCGAGGTTTCGGATCTTGCCGGGAAAAGTGGATCGGTAATGATTGTGGAAGCGTGAATAGGTCAGGAGGACGCTTTCATTGCTGATCTCATCCTGCTCGGGAATGTGGACGACTTCATTGCCCCAATAGGCTTTCTCCTCTGCCCTCGCATGAAAAAGGTCCCCTGTCACGGGCATGTAGAAAGCCCCAAAGACCGGCCAGAAGTTTTCGAGCACCGCCAGGGAGATTCCCCAGATGGGAATGCCGGCCTGGAAGTTGGCGATCCCGTCCAGCGCATCATAGATCCACAAATAGCGCTTGGAGCCATGCTCATATTCCGTGGAAGGCATCCCATCCCCGAAGATCTCGTGCTCCGGAAAGCTGGCCTTCAGGCGATCCTTGAAGAGATCGACCAATCGCAGCTCGGCCTCGGTAACGAGCCCCGAGTCGAACTTGGTCTGCAGATTGCCTTTTCCATAAAAGCGCAAGGCTTCTTTGCCCGCACTTCGCACCGTGTCCAAAGCAAACTGCGTCAGCTCACCGATTTCCAGACTTCCCTGAGCGGCCATTCTGCCTCCTCGCCCGATCATCGTCATCGTGATGCTCCATCGAAGTCCTGAGGCGAGCATCGCCTGCTCCCGATGGATCCCCAATTCTCATCATCATGTCCGTGTCCCGTGAATGACGGGGAATCTCGCCGCAGGATTTGAAGCGTCCTGAACGCGTGGATCGGGCGGTAATCTTCCCCAAGGGCCTGTTATGATAGCCAGACCATAGCTCCATGAACCTAGCGGTTCTCAAGCATAATTTCAACCTCCACAGGCTGAAATCTTTCTTCCTTTATGGTAAGAACGGGGACATCTCCTTACCAAAGTGTAAAGATCGGAGAAGGGGAGAGACGGGGTTTGTTTGAATCGATGCCCGCATGCGGTGCAGGTTTGACCTGCATCGCGCTGGTCGGCTCAGATTAGGATTTGGAGCGCCTTCGTTGCCGCCGCATTCACCGGTTCCTCGCAGAGGGTATCTCTTCGTTGCACTGGCCGCCCTGCTCTGGGCGGTTTCAGGGGCATCGGCCAAGTATCTCTTCACCAATGGCATGACGCCGCTCCAGCTGACACAGGCCCGGGTCACCCTTGGGGGAGTCCTGCTGCTGCTCTGGCTGGCCTTTCGAAACCGTTCCCTGCTCGCCATCTCCCCTCGCGATATTCCCTACTTCATGGCACTCGGGGTTGCCGGCCTGGCCATGGTGAACTTCACCTACCTCATCACCATCAGCAAGCTCAATGTTGCGGCGGCCGTCCTGCTGCAGTACCTGGCTCCGGTGCTCATTGCACTCCATGCGATTCTGTTCCTCGGGGATCACCTGAGCCGTGCCACCCTCATGGCCGTGGTGGGGGCCACTGCCGGCTGTTATCTTGTGGTGGGAGGCTACAATCTGGAACTTCTGGCTCTGAATCGCGAGGGAGTTCTCTGGGGTCTGATCTCGGCGGTTGCCTTCGCCGGTTATTCCATCTCCAGCGAGCGGGGGATGCGTCGTTACAGCCCCTGGACGGTTCTGTTCTATTCGATCATCTTTGCCGCACTCTTCTGGAACATTCTGAATTTCTTCTGGAAAGGGGCGCCCCCCCCGATCGACCTGGCGAGACATCACTATCCGCCCCTCCAATGGTTTCTCATCTGTTACGTGGCCATTTTGGGAACCCTCGTCCCTTTTGGGCTTTACTTCCAGGGCATCAATCTGATTCGCTCCACGCGGGCCAGCATCACGGCCACGCTGGAGCCCATCAGTGCCGGATTGATATCTTTCCTTGCACTGGGTGAAACCCTCGAGCCCCTCCAGATTGCCGGAGGAATCCTCGTGATCGGTGCGATCATCCTGCTTCAGCTTCGAAAGGAGTACGATGATGCGACGCCGGAGCTCATCCGCCGGCAGCAGGAGACCAGTGATCATTCGCGGAGCTGACCATACCCGCCATTCCATCATCACCCTGCTGACGGATTTCGGGCTTTCCGATGGTTACGTGGCCAGCATGAAAGGGGTGATCCTCACCCTGTGCCCGGAAGTTCGAATTGTGGATATCACCCACCAGGTGCCTGCCTTCGACATCCGATCGGGAAGCTATTTGCTCAAGACGGTTTGCGATGCATTTCCGCGGGATACGATACATCTGGCCGTTGTGGATCCGGGAGTCGGCACGGAGCGTCGGGCATTGGCGGTGAGGATGGAATGCGGCCGCATATTGATCGGCCCCGACAACGGCCTTCTCTCCTGGGTGTTGAGCATGCGGAAGGACTGGGAGTCGCGCTCTCTGGAAAACCCGGAAACGTGGCGGCAGGTGGTGTCCCACACGTTCCACGGCCGTGACCTCTTTGCTCCGGTGGCGGCGCACCTGGCCTGCGGCGTCCGATTCGAGAGTTTCGGCCCGACCTGTTCCCCCCATACCGCCTCCTGGGTTTGCGCGGAGTGGAAAGGGGGCGACCTGTTCGGGGAGATCGTCCACATCGATCATTTTGGAAACCTCATCACCAATATCACCGAACAGGACCTGGGCGGATGGGAAGAGCCCACCAGCTGGGGGGTGAGTCTCCCAGGCGTCGCGACCGTGACCGGCCTCAGCAGGACCTACGGTGAGACTCCTGCAGGACGGCTGGTCGCCCTCATTGGAAGCAGCGGCCACCTTGAAATAGCGGTCAGCCAGGGGAGTGCGGCCAAAGCCCTGTCGGTGGGGACTGGAAGCCCGGTCACGGCGTTCCCGAGGAGGGATCATCAGGAAGTGCAAGGAAAGTCATCTTGACCGTTTGCATTATTTGTGCGAAAGGATCGCCAGATAGATCCAGCTCGAAGCGCACCGGCCTTTGATGCGGCCTGTGCCTGTCAAACAGGCAATTCCAGCGGGTTCAGTGCCCGCCCCCCCGGCACGAAGGATTTGAGCAGAGAAACGAGAGCACTGAACAAGGGGATACATGTATGGCCAAAGAGCACATTGGAGCGGGAACCGAAGTGCAGGCAGGTACATACCGTTGCAATGGTTGCGCAAATGAACATGTTTGCGATGAAGATGGTGAAAAGCTGCCCCTGTGCTGTGTCTGCGACAGTGCCTCCTGGAAAGCTTACCGTCTCA
>JBFYYO010000230.1:0-6114 GCA_041310025.1 Syntrophobacterales bacterium | reverse complement strand
GTGTCGGCCTACGGCCTTACCCCCCGGCTAATGGCTTGTATCCCTCCGGGATGATGAAACCGCGCTCCCGATGGGATTCCAGCAGATGCTCCTCGCGTGCAAATCCACATTGGTCCATGATTCGCAGCCCATTGGGGACGTTGTTCCAAAAGATCTGCACCCTACTAGACTTCGGCTGTGGCATCGTCGCAGGTTCGGGTGGGAGGTCGCCACCGAAGGAGCAAATCCTTGAGCCTGGAAGCAGAAACATCCAATGGGTTCGATGCCATTCCTCCGCTGTGGGGGTGGCAGACACTCCTCAGCGGCCTGACAACCGTGGCCATCCTCGCCTTTCTGGCGACTTATATCGACTGGCAGAGCACCTGGCGGGAGTTTCTGGCGAGCCACAAGGGCTACGTGCTGTTGGGAGGCGCCTGCCACTATCTGACCTATCCGGTGCGCGGGGCAAGATGGCGCCTGTGCCTGTCGCATCTAACCGTCCAGCAGTCGGGTGCCGGTTTCGAGCTCGTCGTCTTCTTCCAGAATTTTGTGGACAATGTGGTCCCGGCCAAGCTGGGGGATGTTTACGGGGCTCACCTCGCGCGCATCAATTTCGGCGTTCGCCGGTCCGAAGCCATCGGCTCCATCGTCTTTCAGCGCATGATCGACTCGTGGATCGTGCTTTTTCTCTCCTTTCTGGCTTGCTGGACGATCCTGTCGGACCAGCTGCCTTCCGGCATCCGGTGGGTGCTCCTCGGGGGGTGCGTCATCGCCGTGCTCTGTACCGGGATCCTGTTCGGTTTCTTCCTTCTGGATCGGGCCGCTCCCCGCTGGCTTCCCCAAAAAGCAGCGGACCTGGTGCAAGCCTTCCGCAAAGGCATGTGGCCCAGGCGGGAGAAACTGCTTCCCATTCTGGCCTGTTCCGCCGGCATCTGGCTTCTGGAAACGCACTGGGTCTATTTCCTGGTTCGTGGATTCGGTACGGCTCCGAAACTCGAAACTGTTCAGAGCAGGTCAGATCTCTACGAGGCCGTTCTGGATGGCGAAGCGGGAAAGCTCGGTGTTGTTGCGGAGGTTCAGTTTCCTGAGGAGGCGGAATCGGTAGGTGTCCACCGTCTTGGTGCTGATGTTGTAGGCTTCTGCGATCTCGCGGGTGGTCTGTCCCATGGCGAGCCGCCGCAGCACCTGGATCTCGCGGTTGGAGAGAGAGTCCAGCAGCGAGCGCCCGGGGGTTCCCTTGGCCACGTGAAGGGCCAGGAGCTCCGCCGCCGAATCGCTCAGGTAGCGGCTCCCGCCGTAGACCTTGCGGATGGCCGTGACGAGCTGCTCGGGCGCCGACCGCTTGGTGATGTACCCCATGGCCCCAGCGCTGAAGACCCGGATGACGTATTGCTCTTCCTCGTGCATGGTGAGCACCAGGACGGGGAGCTTCGGGTTCAGAGTCTGAAGCTGCGTGATGACCTCGAGCCCATCCAGGCCCGGCATGGAGATGTCCACGACGGCCACATCGATGTCGCTCTCCGTCGCTCTTTTGATGGCCTCACGCCCGTCGGAGGCCTCGGCCACCACCTGGATGTCCCCGCTTTCCTCGATGATCCGAGCGAGCCCCGCTCGAACAATGCTGTGGTCGTCCGCCAGGAGCACTCTGATCATGGGATGACTCCGATGCGGCCGGAGATGGGAAGGCTGCAGCGCACCTGGGTCCCCTTACCCGGACTGGACTCGATCTCGAGCGATCCGCCCGCAAGGCCCGCGCGCTCCCGCATCCCGGCCAGTCCCAGGCACTCCGACTCAGACAGGTTCGAAACGTTGAAGCCTTTGCCATTGTCCGTGACGGTGATCCTCAGCACCTCCCCCTCCCCCTCCAGGGACACCTCGGCGTGGGATGCCGACGAATGACGAACCACGTTGGTGAGCGCCTCCTGGGCGATGCGGTAGGCCGCCGTCGCCACCAGGTCCTCCACCCGGGGGACGTCCCGGTGATGCAGGATCAGCGCGATGCCCGAGCGCTTCTCGAGGTCGGTCGTGTACCACTCGAGGGCGGGGATGAGCCCCAGGTCGTCCAGCACGCTGGGGCGCAACCGCAGGGCGATCCCCCGAACCTCGTCGATGGTCCGGTCGATGATGTCGCACATGTTGAGAGCCCGGGGTGCGGCGTTGGAGCCGGATTCCTTCAGGTGGTTGTGGATCCAGACGGCGTCCATGCGAAGGGCCGTCAGAATCTGCCCCAGCTCGTCGTGGAGCTCCCGCGCTATGGCGGCCCGCTCCGTCTCCTGGGTCGCCATGATGCGCCCCGAGAGCCGACGAAGCTGGTCCTGGGCCTTCTTCACCTCGGTGATGTCGGTGCCGATGCCACAGGTTCCCGTCGCCACCCCGTCCTCGTCGTAGAGGGGAAACTTCACGGCCAGATAGGTGTGCACGGCGTCACCCTGGGGGAAGTGCTCTTCCACCTGCCACGAGCGCCCTTCGGCCAACACCTGGAGGTCGTTGGCCCGGAACTGGTCCGCAAACTCGGAGGGAAAGATCTCGTGGTCGGACTTCCCCCGAATCTCCTCGCCGCTCATTCCCACCAACTCCTCGAAGCGCGCGTTGACGAGCGTGTAGTAGCCGTCCACATCCTTGATGGTGACGATGGCCGGCGTATACTTGAGGATTCCGCTGATTTCGCGGGTCCGGTCCCTGACCTGGCGCTCCAGCTCCTTGGAGTAACGGCTCAGCTCGTCCCGCGCCCGCTTGAGCTCAAGCTCTCCCTTCTTGCGGTCAGAAAGGTCGCGGGCCACGCACACGCTGCCGATGGTGCGGCCCCGGTCGTCCCTGAGCAGGCTGATGGAGATGTCCATGGGGACGATGCTCCCGTCCCGCTTCTTCATGAGGATCTCGTACTCGCGCACCACGCCTTCGCGCCGGAGCCGCTGGAGCATCCGCTCCAGCTCGCCCCGGTCCGCATAGAGATCGAAGGAGGACTTTCCGGCCAGGTCGTCGCTGTGATACCCGTAGATCTCGACGGCCCGCCGGTTCCAGAGGATGAACCGCCCTTCCCGGTCCACGATGCCGATGGCATCGACCGAGTTCTCGATGATGTTTTCGAGGTATTCCTTGGTCTGTTTGAGCTCGGCCTCGGCCCGGCGGCGCTCCTCGATCTGCTTCTTGAGCTTTCGGTTGGCCATTTCGAGATCGTGAGCGCCCTTCTCGATGCGCTTCTCGAGCTGGTCCTGGATGCGGTTCAGATCGTTGCTCGCATGCCTGCGGTTGGTGACATCGCGAAGGATCTCGAGCGCCAGCTCCTTGCTGTTCAAGGTGAACGGGATGGTCGTCACCTCAACCCAGAGCTCCACACCGTCCTTTCTTCGAATGATCCATTCCGGAACAGGCGACCCGTTCCAGGCGGGCTCGACCCGCCCGTCGCGCGACTCCTCCGAGGCCTTGGACCAGATGAGCCCCAGATCCGTGTGAAGCAGCTCCTCGCGGGCATAGCCCGTCATGGCGCATGCGGCCGGGTTCACGTCCACGCACCGTCCCTGCTCATCCGAAACGAACATGGCGCCCCGCGCGTTTTCGAAGATCGTTCGCAGCGGTTCCCCATGCTGATCGTCCCTCAGGCGTACTCCGCCGTACCAGGACACGTTCGCTTCCAATTCCGCCACGCGCTCCCGAAGCCGCCTCACTTCGTCGAGGCCTCCCGCATCAATCGTTTGCCGCTCGTTCACGATGGTCCACCTTCATAACACCTGATCCGTCTTCAGAGCCCATTCGCATTCCCGGCACCATCCCAGTGATCGTATACAACATCCCGGCCCGGGAAAATATGAGGGAACATCTGATTATGTTGTCAGTATTTTTCTTACCGCAGACGAAACCCTGGCACCGGCCATGGTGTGAAGAAGCGAACCTCGAGGTCCCCTAAATGCAATCAGAGAGAACGCCGCATGGCCGAGCGTCGGGGAAACGCTCAAAGGCACGGAAGGCTCAGGCGTCCCTAAAGGCAATGGATGTACATCATGGACTGGTCACTCGGCGCGAGGAATGCTTCATGGGAGGGAATCTCTCGAAGGATGGGCAGAAACACTGGCAGACCTGAAGGGAGATCTCCAAAAGGGCTGTCCAACACATCTGCCTTGCAGGCAGGTGATTCCTACAGATCAAGACATCACTTCCTCTTCTTCCCGGGTGCTTTCGCTTTCAGAAGATCTGCCAGAGTTCCCATGGATTGCGGCTTCTCCTTGAGATACTTCAAGTCTTCCTCTGTCCCCTCGTCCGATTGCTCCAACTGTCCGGCAGTCGGCAGAGACAGCGAGATCTTTTTGTTCTCTGCGTCCGTGCTTTCGATCCTGACTTCGATCACTTGTCCCCCTTCCAGCGCCTCGTGCGGATGCCTGATCCTCTTGCCGGCCCCGAGCTTCGAGACGTGGAGCAGACCATCCACTCCCGGCCCCAGACTGACGAAAGCACCGAAGTGCGTCAAACGGACCACGGTGCCACGGTGGACCGAACCCACCGGGAAATCGCTTCCGGCGGTCGTCCACGGGTCGGGGATCGTCCGTCTCAGGCTGAAGCTGAGACGGTTCTTATCCCAGTCGAGCTTCAGAGCGACCACCTCCACCTCCTGGCCGACCGCCAGCACCAGGCTGATGTCTTCCACCCGGTCCCACCCGATCTCCGAAATCGGGATCAGCCCCTCCAGGCTGCCGATTCGAATGAAGGCCCCGAAATTGTGGATGGAGGCGATCCTGGCCTTCACCCTCATGCCCTCAATGAGCTGCTCTTTCTGCTCATCCCGCTCCCTCTGGCGCTCCTCCTCCAGAACCGCCCGGTTTGACAGGACGATGTTTCTCCCTTTTTCGTCGTACTGGGTAATCCTGAAGGCCAGGTGCCGGCCGACCAGCTCGCCCGCATCGGCCGCTCGCTGAAGCCCCATCTGCGAATACGGGCAGAAGCCGCGCAGCCCGCCGACAATCTTGATTTCGAACCCGCCCTTGATCTCCTTTTCCACAAGACCTTCCAGGGGAATCCCGCTTCGCCAGGCGTCTTCAAGGTGGCGCCGTCCCGCTTCGCCGCCTGTGATCCGGGTGGTGAGACGCAGCCCGTCGTCGCCCGAAGAGAGGAAATAGGCCTGAACCAGGTCACCCTCATCCACGGTGAGCTTCCCTTCCTCATCCAGGAGCTCCTTGCGGTCGATGCAGCCTTCGCTCTTCCCCCCGAGATCAACAAAGACGCATTCATCCGAGATCTTGACGATCCTCCCCTTCACCCTCTGGCCGGCCTCCAACCGGGCAGGCCTGACGAAGGTCTCCTCCAGCAGCTGCGAGAAGCTTTCGCCTTCGTCCTCAAGCATCTCCTCATCCGGCTCTTTTCGGTCTTCTTCCATGCAAGGTCTCAGTTCTGCACGATTTGAGTGATTGGGCTGTGCTCGCCACGAGGCCGCCACATCCCGAAGTCGATTTGCTCATATCCTATCACACGAGGTCGGGAATCCCTCAAGGCAAAGATGATCTCTGCCATGGTGGTCACGGTGAGTCCCTGCTCACGGGAATCCTGCGCTGCATGGAAGAGCTCCTGGTCCTCGAGCCCGACCGGGTCTCGTTCACTCCCTCGGACATCCAGCACATCCTCGGCAGAATCTTCGACGGGACCCGGTCCAGAATATGTTCCCACGTTGCAGCAGCTTTCCGGGAATTGCTTGGGAGCGCCCGCTCGACCATTTCGATGCCGCAATATACGCAAGTCTTATCTCTCTCCCTCACTTCCTTTTCAAGCCATTCAGGAATGCCCCAACGGTTCATGTTCACTCCTCATGGCACGCCCAACCATCTAATCTGGATCTCCATGCGACTTCATGGACGCGGGACGCAACTGCGAGCGGCAAAGCGATCAGGGACACCCGCTCATTCCGTGTAGTGCGAGAAGCAATCTCATGCAACGTCCTGACTCGGCGGTCTAAGGGATGCTTCAGGTCCTTTGCAACGGTATGGCCTCTTGAAGTGGTATCTCACCATAGGGTGTGACGAAGATTGGCGTGACGTCAAATAGCTGGAGAGGATCATGCCCCGGGTACCGAGGGTGCTTCCGTTGACGAATACCGCCCGACCCTGCTCTATCGAGTGGGCGGCGATCAAAGGCTCGAAATAAGCAGTGAGT
>JBFYYO010000229.1:0-6142 GCA_041310025.1 Syntrophobacterales bacterium | reverse complement strand
TCTTCATCCACGGCAAGAAAAGGGATGTGAAGGCTTCGCCCTCGAAGGAGGCTTTCCAGCACCTCCACGAACACCCCTTTGCCTGCAACCATCTTCAATCGGCTCCTTTGCTTCTGAAACTCCTCCTCGCTGGTGAGCTCACCGCCTGTGAAGCCCACGCAGGTTCGACGGACGCCGCAGTTGGGACTGCCGTCCATTCCCAGAACCCCCACCACTTCACAGCCGCCGCGGATGAATGCTTCCAGCTCCATGACCGAAGGTCTGAGGATGGCCTCGCAATGGTCCCTGAAATTGGCATGGTCGTACTGCTCTCGAGTCATCCCCCAGCGATTGGTGCCAAGATAGGTGAGCTCGGGACACGGCAGCTGGACCAGCCCCACCCCGCCATCCAGGTACTCTTTGATCAGGTCTGTATGCGCGCCGCTCACATGAGCCAAAGGATAAACCTTGGCATTGGCGTTGAGGACACAATGGACCACCACGAGAATCTTTCGCCCGCGCAACATTCGAACCTCCGGTGCCGTCCCGACCAGCCAGGGTTGGTTCAAGAGTGTCCGCAATGCCAACCGAAAACCGAAACTATGGAAGACCGTGATATAGCTGCGCCAGGCCCATAAGCCGCACCTGGTCGAAGGCCTGTGCTCAATATTCACGGTACGTCATCCACGCATGCTTTTGGCGGGGATCCATGGGTTTCTAAATCTGTGGAGTCCGGCCAGGAACATGGGGGAATGACGATTCGAGCGGTCACTCAATGTTTTGAAGATGCACTGAGGACCATGGACTGAGTACTTTCAGCGAGGGGATTTATAAAATCGCAAAAACCTATGGATGGGCGACGATTCCATCAGCATTCCCACGAAATCTGCTCACTCGTCACCCCCCACATGAATCAGGCCGGGTCCATAAATCCGTGTGCGTCGATGACCCTCACAGGGGTCACACCTACACATTTCACATTGTCAAGTGTGTAGGTGTGACCCCATTTATGAAGTCCGATGACCGTCCTGGCTTGTAAGTGGTGGTGGGGTGGGTATGCATGTAGATCGGAGGGTCCCGCTGTCTGTCTGAGGCCAGCGGTAATTCAATCGTGGCTTCCCCAACGGCTCACTGAAGCGGATTCTCTGGGAGGCCCTCAACTGATCAGAAAAGCGACAGCAGCATGCGCGTGCCTACCAGCAGCAGGAGCACGGCGAAGACACTCTTGAGCCGGGCGACGGGGAGGCTGTGGGCCAGGCGGACGCCCAGGGGGGCGGTGAGGACGCTGGCCGCCACGATGCCGACCAGGGCCGGGAGGTAGACGTATCCGATGGAGTGCAGAGGGAGCGTCGAGACATTCCACCCGTTCAGGATGTAGCCTGCGGTTCCCGCGATGGCGATGGGGAACCCAATGGCCGCCGACGTCCCGATGGCATGGTGCACGGGAATGTTGCACAACATCATGAAGGGTACCGAGAGGGTCCCGCCACCGATTCCGACCAGGCTCGAGACGACGCCGATGACGTTTCCGACCCCGAACATGCCGGCGTTGCCGGGGAGATCCCGGGAAGCCCTGGGCTTCTTGTCCACGAGCATCTGAATGGCCACGTAATAGAGAAAAAGGCAGAAGAAGCCCTTGAGAAACCCCGTGGAAAGGCGGGACGCCACGATGGTGCCGAGAAAGGTACCGACCAGGATGCCCGGGACGATGCGTCGCACCACGACCCAGCGGACGGCTCCCCGCCTGTGGTGGGCCATGAAGCTCGAAACCGCCGTGAAGATGATGCTCGCCATGGACGTCCCCAGCGCAATGTGCATGATGCTCTCCTGAGAGACACCCTGCCATGTGAAACAGAAAACCAGCATGGGAACGATCACCAGACCACCCCCGATTCCCAGCAGACCAGCCAACACGCCGGCCACGGCACCCACCGCGAGATAGATCGAAATCAGCGTCAGCATTGAGGCTTCCATTCAGAGCTCCACGTCGAAGAATCGTCAAAGGGCAATCTTTTGAAAATACTCCGGATGGGCGCCATAAATCAAACGCTTTGCCGGCGGTGTAGCTCGCAGCAAGAAGTTTGAATTCTTATACTCGTTGATGTTGAGAACTGGTGTTTATAAACACCCTGGACCACGGCGTTCGCCGGCATGGCCAACGCAGAGGCCACTTTGGACGTCAATCCGGCAGTCCCTGAGTACATCATTGAATGACCGGTTGAGTCGTCATTCCCGCGAGTCCCTGGCGGGACTCCAGAGGCGTCCAAATCCCTGGATCCCCGCCAAAAGCATGCGGGGATGACGTGCTCAATCAATGGACACTTTATTCTGTGGATGTTTACTGAGCCTGAATCCAGTGGGGTCGCCTGCCTTTCGCCGGTTGCGGTGGAGGACCTCAGAGTGCAGATGGCTCCCCAAGCCGTTTGGCGCAGACAGCAAGCGTCCGGGGACATGTTGAATCGGTATTTTCCCTGCCATTGAAGCGATTCCGATTGGAATTTCCTATTTTACAAGCTGCGACTGGCCTCTTAATGTCATGGATCCGATATCTTCTCAAGCTGCATGGGATGATGGATTTTTTGGTTTCGAGAGGTTGGAATCATGGGAGATGAAGTGCTCGACTGCCGCGGTCTGGCCTGCCCACAGCCCGTTCTCAAGGTGAAGGAAATCCTCGACCGCGAAGACGCGACCCGGCTCACTGTAAAGGTGGACAACGCGGCCGCCAGGGAGAATGTGAGCCGTTTCATGGCTCGCATGGGCTGCCAGGTGAATGTTGAATCCGTGGATGGGGGTTTTGAGGTGACAGGGATCAGGAAGGCGGGCGCCGAAACCTGCGAGATCATGTTTCCCGCTGAAGAGAGTACCGAGGCTAAGAAAATCGCTGTGCTGGTGGGGACGGATCGCATGGGCAGCGGTGACGATGTGCTCGGCACAAAGCTGTTGTTCAGTTTTCTGGGCACCCTCAAGGAGATGGGGCCTGAGCTCTGGCGATTGATCTTCCTCAATGCCGGCGTCAAGCTCACCATCGACAGCTCGGATTCCCTGCAGACGCTGCAGGAGCTGGAAGGGAGCGGCATTCACATCCTGGTGTGCGGGACCTGTTTGAGTCACTTCGATCTTCTGGACCGGAAACGAGTGGGTGAAACCACCAACATGCTCGATATCGTGACCGCCCTGCAGCTGGCCGACAAAGTCATCAGCCTGACCTGACCAGGTCGTGCTGTCGGAGACAACATCCTGAACGCTCGAGATCACCACCGAGCCAGGACTTGAGCTGCCCTGCATTGCCTACTGGAGAGATTTCATGGCATCCAACCGCGTCGAACTGGCCAGGACCGTGCGGGCCGCCGGCTGAGCGGCGAAGATCGGTCCGGGGGACCTGGCGGACATTTTGGCTGACCTGCCGCTCGAGAGCGACCCCAACCTCCTCGTGGGTCGGGAAACTTCCGATGACGCGGGAGTGTATCGTCTGACCGACGATCTCGCCCTGGTGCAGACCCTAGACTTCATCACTCCCGTCGTGAACGATCCGTACGATTTCGGGCGCATTGCCGCCGCAAACTCGCTGAGCGACGTCTACGCCATGGGAGGACGACCCATCACGGCCATGAACGTGGTCTGTTTTCCCGTCAAGACCATGGACAAACAGATTCTGAAGGAAATTCTCCGGGGCGGCCTGGAGAAGGTTCACGAAGCCGGCGCGGCTCTGGTTGGAGGACACAGCGTAGAGGACCCTGAGATCAAGTTTGGTCTGTCCGTGACGGGGCTCGTCCACCCCCAAAGGGTCTTGACTAATGCAGGCGCTCAACCCGGAGACGCCCTCATCCTGACCAAGCCGATCGGCACCGGCATCCTCGCGACGGCGATGAAGGCCAACCTCATCTCTCCATCGGCCGAGGCCCGGGCTATCGAGGTCATGGCCGCTCTCAACCGGACGGCAGCAGAGGTGATGGCCGGGTATCCGGTCCATGGCTGCACCGATGTGACAGGGTTCGGCCTCGTGGGCCACGCCCTGGAGATAGCCCTGGGCAGTGGCGTCACGCTTCATATGGACAGCGCCTCCGTTCCCCTTTTGCCCGAAGTTCTCGATCTGGTGCTGATGGGAATGGTTCCGGCGGGAAGCTTCTCCAACCGAAGCTTCTGCAGCCATCAGGTCCGTGCAGCGAGCGGTGTGTCCGCCGAGCTTCTGGACATTCTCTCGGACGCCCAGACCTCCGGGGGGCTGCTCATCGCCCTGCCCGCGCAGCGTGCCCCTCATCTGGTAGAAACGCTTCAAGCCCGGGGCGTCGACCAGGCCGCCATCATTGGACATGCAACGGAGCGCAGAGAAGGAGCGATTGAGATTTCCTGACAGGAGAGCGCTCTCTGGATGTATGGTCACATCGAAAGCGCCGGCCGACGAAAGATCGGGCACTACATGGTGCGAGATTCGAGTGGATTGCGGAGCACAGACGGGATGAACATGCCTGAGCGAGGCGTCATACATGGCAGGTTTCAGGTTCTGCACCACGACCATATGAAATACCTGCTGGCGGGCAAGGCCAGATGCCGTCATCTCATCGTGGGGATCACCAATCCTGACCCATCACTGACGCGGCATGACGCTGCCGACCCTCACCGAAGTGCGCCTCAGGCCAATCCCCTCACTTACTACGAAAGGTACGTCATGGTCCGGGCGGCACTGACGGAGGCCGGAGTGGACCCGAGGGACTTCAGTGTCGCCCCCTTCCCCATCAACGTGCCGGAGCTCTACGGACATTATCTGCCCCTGGATGCCGTCTTCTATCTCACCATCTATGACGACTGGGGATGGAGGAAGCTGGAGCAGTTCCAGAAGCTGGAGCTGAAGACGGAGGTGCTCTGGGTCAAGACCCCCCAAACCAAGGGGCTCAGCGCGGCCGACATACGCGAGCGCATGGCGTCGGGGGAGCCCTGGGAGTCATTGGTCCCGGGCTGCGTTGCGGCGCTGATGAAGGAATGGCAAGTTCCCGAGCGCATCCGGCGCCTGGCTCGCAAAGCCTCCTGAAAGCTCCCTCAGCCTTCCGAAATCGTGGCGAGCTGCATCATCCCGCATCGAGAGCCTCTCAAGTCGTGTTTGCCTGCCTCAGATAACCCTTTGCCGGCATCGGCGCTGAAGGCTGATTCTTGCCCATCCACCCAAAAGAACATGCGGGGAGATGATGACAAACGATACATCGCGCAATAATTTATCAAGCGAACGTTCTGAAACCCGATGAGAAGGAACCGTGGGATGTTCGGAGAGTCAGCTATCGGAGTGATCAACACGAGGGAAAAGAAGGCTGAGCGGGAGCCAACGGCACCCATGTTTTATGGGTTGCCCAACTGAATGCACCATGGACGCGTTTTGGATGGAACTGGAGTGGACCCTTCATCAATTGTTTTCTTTCTTCGAGAATCAGTTCTCGTATTGGAGGACAAAATGGCGCAAGAAAAGACTCGTGTATGTAAAACCTGCGGGAGAACAGCCGATGCAAGGGGTCACCTTTGTGATCCCGTCGAAACCGGCGAGACCTATGTGTGCGACCACTGCGGCACGGCCTCGAGCGATCCGCGCCATATCTGCAAACCCAAGCTTCAGAACATCAACTTCGTCTGCATCGCGTGCGGCAGAGTAGCGGAGCTCCCCAGCCAGCTGTGCAATCCGAGAGATATTGTGCTCATGGCCAGGCAGGAGCCGCCGACCAAAATCATGTGACGGTGCTCCGGCGTTCGGTGAATGTGAGGTCGAGAACATTCCGAGCTCCGCAGCTGGATCCAGCCGGAGGGTGAGTGGCGCGTCATCCGCCCCGTCGCGATTCATGCCGTGTGTCCCGGAGTTTCGGGTCGGGGGGGCGCACGGTATCCTCAGTTGATCGCTATCGTCCGCGTTCATCAGGACCTGCCGCCCCCCATGCCCGATGCTGTTGAGATAAGCTCATTGATCTCTGGCAGAGTCGGGTGCCATGGGCCAAGCGGAGCTTGCCCATGCGAGTTTACCTGATCACGGGCAAGCTTCGCTTAGCCCGTGCCACCCCTTAGAGCGTGTCGAAAAAGAGCACTCCGCAACGTCACCCCCGCGAAGGCGGGGGTCCAGATTTCTCACCGAGTCTGGATTCCCGCCTTCGCGGGAATGACGAACGATCGACCATTCAGACTTTTTGGA
>JBFYYO010000228.1:0-6162 GCA_041310025.1 Syntrophobacterales bacterium | reverse complement strand
GTTTTCAAGCCGGAATCCACAGAAAAACCTGGATCCCGGCTAAAGGACTGCCGGGATGACGTTTGCGAATTCGAGCCCTTAATTTTGTGGACGTGTACTTAGCCCATGGCACCCGACCCGACCGGGCAGATGAGCTTAATTCAACATCATTGCTCCGCCCCCCCAGCATCGGACTTTCGCCCTCCTTTCACTGGAACCATGGAGCCAGAAACCACTGACTTGATAACAGAAACTGCGCTCAGCCTCTCTCCGGGATCCGCCCGTCATCCCCAATCGCACAACGGACACGACCGGTAATCAGCGTGGCGAGTCGGACGGCATCGGCACTGCTCGGAACGAAGACAAAATAATCCTCGGGCGTGATGTCCATGAGCCAGAGATCGCCGTTCAGCCGCCACTCGCGCTCGGCAGCCCATGAAGACCTGCGGGTGCTGAGCTGGAAACGGTAGAGTTCCTTCGGACTGATCGATCCGTAGACGGACGCATCGCCATAAATGGTGGGTTTCGCCCCCATTTTCCGGAGGAGGACCTTCTTGACCGCAATTCCGCAGGGCTCAAGGGTCCACCGCGCCTGTGAACGATTCCAGCGCCTGAAGGCATCCAGTTCATGGGGCGGCCTCGACGTGAGCGACACAACCGGGTGTTTGCCGCGCACGAGGAGATGGCTGGCTCTGACGCGCTGCTCGTTGAGGATACGGGCCAGAGTGTCGATGGCCGTGTGTGCAGAGGCGGAATCCCCCTGCAGGAGTCTGAGCAGATAGTCGTGGGGCTCCTCTCCGGGCCACGGACCGGGGCACGATCGCGTGTAGTGATAGAGGTAATCCTTTCCGACGTCACCCAAAGGCTCACGCTGGATGAGTCCCGAGGGGGCTGCCCCCATATGCTGCGGTGTCTCCTGCCCCTGCTTGACGGTGCGGAACACCCGCGCATGGCCTGGAATGTGATGCAGGAGCTCCCGGTTTCCGGGCGGCATTGGAGCCTCTGCTGAGCTGCTGCCGGAAACCCAGAGGGCGCGCGGACTTCGGCGGTGCTGTTCGGTCAGGATTTGGCACAGTCGGCTTGAAGCTCGCAGCTCCAATGCGATATGGGCATCAGCCAGGTGAGCCAGCATGCGATCGCGGCAGATCCATCGGGTGGGTTTGGGACAACGGGGGCGGCCGATCTGACAGGTCAGGGCCGTGATGGAAGGCGATTTCGTCAACCGGTCTCCAGGCTGCCCGGAAACATCTTGAGGATTGAGGGAATCCGGCATGAAGCGGAGCAGAGGCAGCGATCTTTCCATGGCGAAGGCGGAAACGAGGTCGTAGGTGAGCGTTCCCTCACTGGATGCAAAGGTGCCCGACAGCGAGGCGACCTCCATCAGGGTTGTCCGTAATGCCTGCAGCCATGAAGCGTCGGGCCGAATGAGTCGGGGCTTCCGCGAGTTGAACCATGCGACCAGAGGGGATTTCAGATGGTCTGGTCCCCGCCCGAACAGGACATTCGGACACTGGAGGGCCTTTCCATCCAGCGGGCTTCCTTCACGAAGAGAGGCGACCCAGAAGCCGCCTGCCTGCCCATGTGCGGCGCGCTGGCATGCGGCGTCGAACGATGCACGACAGCGGCGTCCGGGTTCTGGTCTGTCCAGGAGCCACGACCAGAGAACCTCTTCTGTGTCGATTCCGTCTCGAAGACAATCGCCCAGGTATTCCTGAAATCGAGGACCGTCCATGACCTTGATGGAGGTCTCCAGGAATCTGGCCAGAGTGGTCAGTATGCGGGCGGGCGCATCTGCCAGGGGCGTGAAGCGGGGCTGCTCTCCTGGACCTTGGGTTTTGGGGCCTGCGAAACTCTCATTCCAGAATCTCCGCAGGCAAGCTGCCGGTTGACGTTCTGAAGCCACTTGACTTATTGTCCCAAGGTCAGCTGTCGCGATGCCGCTGATTTCGAGTGTCGGAGCCGACACTCCCCAAAAGCGTCTGAGCGGAGTTGGGTCGGCCTTTGGATAGTCAATGAGCCCATGCGGGGCCATGTTGCTTGCAGGCCCCGCCCACTTGTTTCACAGGATAAGCCAATTCCGTGCCACACCCTGGCTGAATTCGGTTGGCGGCTGCCACTGCCATCAGCCTCGGAGCGGCTTCACGAGGAAGGTTCAACATGAAACTCGGTATCGTTGGTCTCGGGCGTTCGGGGAAAACCACTGTTTTCAATGCGCTCACCCGGCGCACGGGGGAATCGGCCCCTCCGGGGGGCCAGGTCGTGCCGGTTCTCGGGGTCGTTCCGGTTCCGGACTTCCGAGTCGATTGGCTGAGCCAGCTGTACCGGCCCGAGAAGACCACCTGCGCTCCGGTGACGTACATGGATCTTCAGGGCATGCCGGGCATGGTCGAGAGCAAGCAGGAGTATATGTCCCTCCTGCTGAATCATATGCGGCCCATGGACGCGTTCCTGATGGTGGTGCGGAATTTTTCCGATCCGGTCCTGGGTGAACCTGCTCCGGCCAGGGATTACCGCGAACTGGCCGACGAGTTCATCATCGCCGATCTCGCCACGGTGGAGAAACGCCTCGAGAAGCTCGCCCTTGAGCAGAAGCGGGGCAAAAAAGTTCCCGAGTCCGAGAGGATGCTGCTTCAAAGCTGCCTGGATCTGCTGAACAGCGAAAAACCGCTCCGATCGGATCCCAAGCTGGCTGGGGCTCCTGAGCTTCGAGGCTTCACGCTGTTATCCGCCAAACCCCTCCTCGTCATCTCCAACAATGCGGATGAGGATGATCAGCTTCCCGAGCTTGCGATGGAGGAGGGGGAAACCCTGGTGGTGCGGGGAAAGCTCGAAATGGAAATGACTCAGCTGTCGGAATCCGAAGCACAGGCCTTTCGGGAGGATTTCGGCATCACCGAGTCGGCCATGGACCGTGTCATCCAGAGCTCCTTCGCGCTGTTGAAGCTGGCAACGTTTTTGACGGTCGGAGAGGATGAAGTCAAAGCGTGGACCATTCCCAGGGATCTTCCGGCCCAGGAGGCCGCGGGCGCCGTTCATTCCGACATCCAGCGAGGCTTCATCAGGGCTGAGGTAGTTGCCTTCGATGACCTGAAACGGGCCGGGGACCACAACGCGGCGCGCAAGCTGGGGCTCGTCCGGCTGGAAGGGAAGACCTATCCGGTTCAGGACGGCGATGTCATCAATTTTCGCTTCAACGTGTGATCCCCCCTCTGGAGAGTCCGTCAAGGCTGTTGAATTAAGCCATCTGCCCGGTCGGGTCGGGTGCCATGGGCTAAGCGGGAGCTTGCCCATGCGAGCTCATTCGGTCACGGGCAAGCTTCGCTTGGCCCGTGCCACCCCTGAATTCAACAGCATTGGGGGAGTCCGCCCCCCTCATTCAGGAACAGGGCTCAGCTAAGAGTCGTTTGCTTTGAAGCATCGCATGGCATATTCGTTGCTTCGATTCGCTCCGGAACCCGAGCCGGACTCCATGTTGGGTGAGGGTCCCTGATCCCCATCCCCACACACTGACAGAAGGAACATGACACGGCGGGATTCGG
Organism: Syntrophobacterales bacterium; assembly: GCA_041310025.1. Lineage (GTDB taxonomy): Bacteria > Desulfobacterota > Syntrophobacteria > Syntrophobacterales > Syntrophobacteraceae > JALOOX01. Next base: position 2,644 of record JBFYYO010000228.1, on the reverse strand, counting down.
CGGAGGCGATTCGTTACCGTCTCCCTGCGCCCTGGAGTTTCGCTGTGACAAACGATGCTCACGAGCGTAATGACGGGATTGAGAAACATCAGAGGAAGAAATGGAAGTCTTCGTAGCCAGACAGCCCATATTTGACAGCAACTTGAAAGTGTACGGCTACGAGATCTTGTTTCGAAATGGAAACCGTAACGCCTACTCATGCATCGACGGCGATCAGGCGTCGAAGGACGTCATCGGCAGCACCTTCCTCAAAATCGGGCTGCATCGCCTCACCGGAGGGAAGCGGGCTTTCATCAATTTCACCAGGCGATTGTTTCTGGATGAGGTGGGGTTGAAGCTTCCCAGGGATCTGACGGTCATCGAAATTCTCGAGGATCTCGAGCTCGATCCTCAGCTCATCCACGTCTGCAAGAAGCTTCGTGAGGCCGGTTACACCCTTGCCCTCGATGACTTCGTGGCCAAGCAGCAGAACCTGCTGTCGCTCATCGAGCTGGCCGACATCATCAAAGTGGATTTCATGGGCAACAGCGAGGGAGAGAAGGAGTCGATCGCCCGCGAGATCGGGGCCCCGGGGCGACGGCTGCTCGCCGAAAAGGTGGAGACCCAGGAGGATTTCAGGCTGGCGCTGGAATGCGGCTACACGCTTTTCCAGGGCTTCTTCTTCAGCAAGCCGGAGATCATCTCGGGCAAGGACATCCCCGGCTACAAGCTGAACCATCTCAGGATGCTTGAACAGCTGAGCCGCAAAGACCTGGACTACAAAGAGCTTGCGAAAACGATCCAGCAGGACCTCTCGCTCAGCTACAAACTGCTCAACTACATCAACTCTGCCTACTTCAGCGTGCGGAGGACCGTTTCTTCTGTCTCTCAGGCCATCATGCTCCTTGGGGAGAACGAAGTGCGGAAATGGGCTTCGCTGGTCACCCTCACAGGCCTCGGACAGGACAAACCCCAGGAGCTCATGATCAACTCTCTGGCGAGGGCTCAATTCTGTGAGGCCATGGCCGAAGGGGTGGGACTCAAGGGAAAGGCGGGCGAGCTCTACATGATGGGCCTGCTCTCTCTCCTGGATGTGCTCGTAGGGCGCCCGCTTCCGGAAATCCTTGCCGAAATCCCGGTGAGTCAGGAAATCAAGTCTGCCTTGGGCGGCTCGGGTGTCAACCTATACCGGAAGGTGCTCAACCTCGTGGTCCACTACGAGATGGCCGATTGGCGGGAGGTGCCCAAAGCCATCGGGGAACTGGGGCTCTGCTCGGAGGAAGTGGTCATCGCCTACCTGAATTCGTTGGAGCGTGCCGAGCAGATCCTCGGCATTCAACCAGGCAAGTGAGCCGGTTTGCGATGCCGCTCGCCTTGCCCGATCTGCAGGCAGGCGAAGCCATTCGGTGGTGCTTTCGAGGAGGACTCTATCGGTCCACCCCTGCCCGGGCGCCTGTGGCAGCATCATAGAAGTTCATGGAATGCACCTCGGTTCGCCTGGCGACCGCACGGATGAAGCCGATATAGCGGCCCCGATCCAGATCCAGGGCCTCAGCATCCGACGGAAACAGGCTTTTCCCTGTCATTTCCAAAGCTCTTTCGAAGTCCCGCCAGTGGCGCCATCCGTCCGGCAGGATATCAACCTGAATATCCGTGACAGCGCTGTTGCGACCCCATAAGGCGCGCCACCAGTCGGGCGTCTTGAAGCTCCAGCATCCATCTTCCCAGAAGACCTTTCCATTGGCCTGGGGTTTCACGAGATGCTCCGGAATCCCGCCGTCAATGGGCTGCATCAGCGCCGGCATCACCATTCCCAACAGGCCTCCGGGACGCACAAATCGGCTCAGGTATCCCAGGTAAAGCTCATCGGTCCCGAAATACTGGTAGGCGTCTACGGAGACGATGCCGTCGAAGAACCCCTCCGGAAAAGGCAGAGAGTGAGCCTCCAACCGCAAGGGAAAGACCAGGTTCCCCACGCCGGCCTCAACAGCCCTTTGCCAGTTGTGGTCCGGGGTGATCCACAGATCCGAGGCCCATACCTGCACTCCGATCTCCCTGGCCAGGAAGATGCTGGTCATGGCGCGCCCGCAGCCCAGGTCAAGCACCCGCATCCCGGGGGAAAGGGGCAGGGCTTCGGAAAGCCATTCTGCAAGCCACAGGGCATTCGGGCCCATCTGGTTCTCCAGTATCCAGGCCGGCTCATACCGGCTCGACCTGGGGAATTCCGGCTTGTGAAGGAGCTGGTCGAAGCTCTGTTTCATGGGTTCTGATGGATCAAAGTGATAGTTAAAATAAAGATCAGTTCCTGCAAGATGCAACTCTCAAGCGTGCCTTTGTACGAAGCATCGAAGAAAGCACTCTCTGAGCTCAAGAAGCGAGTATTCGGTTTCATCGAGTATGTGACGAAAATATTCAAGCGGCGAGTGCGACATACTCAACCTCCTTGAGGATGTGAGGACCAATATAGGGACTCAGGGATTCCACGGTGACAAGTTCAATCCTATGCTGTAGTATTTCCTCAAGAAGGAAAGAGAGCTCCATAAAGCCATCGAATGTCTTTGTTCCTGGTTGGGTGCAGATCTTTTGGAACAACGTCCCCAATGGGCTGCGAATCATGGACCAATGTGGATTTCCACGCGAGGAGCATCTGCTGGAATCCCATCGG
>JBFYYO010000227.1:0-6183 GCA_041310025.1 Syntrophobacterales bacterium | reverse complement strand
CACACCGTTCTTATTCATTCGATGCGGCGGTGGTCGGGACACTGCTGGTGAAAGGTGAAACGGTTGAAGGAAGCCTGGGTGTACCTGGAGGATTGGTCGAAGGAGTTGCTGACGGCGGCCATCGAAAACGGCGCGGACGCTGTCGTCCTGCCCCCGGGATTGCATGATCGCGTGAAGGCTCTGGGCCGAATCACCACGGTCAGTGCAGATGGGGATTTACGCCCGGGGGGGGATGTCTTCTTCGAGAAGCTCGAGACCCCCGAAGACGAGAAGCGGATCAGCAACAGGCTTGCATCCGGTACGGTGGTTCTCATGCCCCTCCCGCCGGCCTTGATCGGGAAGGCGTTGTCGCCGGGCGGCGAAACGACTGGTCCATCGGCATCGTCCGTGTCATGCTCGACTCCCAAGGCCCGCCCATGGGAGATCATCCCCCTGGAAAACCTGATCGCAAGAGGGGGAAGGCTCATCGTTCCCGTGCATTCAGCGGAGGAGCTCGATCTGGCCCTCACCGTGATGGAAAAAGGGGTTGCAGGAGTCCTGATTCTAGCCTCAGAGCCCACTCGCCTGAAATCGCTCCTCAAGCGCGTGAAAGCCGTGTCGGAATCCGTGGATCTCATCACGGCCGTCGTTGAGCGCATCGAACCGGCCGGCATAGGGGACCGCGTTTGCGTGGATACCTGCACTCTCATGAATGAAGGCGAGGGGATGCTGGTCGGGAATTCGAGCGGCTTTCTCTTCCTCGTGCAAGCCGAGGCCATTCCGAACCCTTACGTGGAGCCCCGTCCCTTCCGCGTGAATGCAGGCCCGGTGCACTCCTATCTCAGGACCCCCGCCGGGAGCACGCGGTATCTCAGCGAGCTTCGGGCGGGAGACCCGGCGCTTCTCGTGCGCCACGACGGATCCTCGCAAAGTGCCACGGTGGGTCGAGTCAAAATCGAGAGGCGTCCACTGCTCCTCATCGAAGCCAGGAGCCATGGGAGGAGCGGTTCCATCATCCTGCAGAATGCCGAGACCATCCGGCTGACCGCACCGGATGGGAAAGCCGTTTCAGTCGTCGAGCTCAAGGTGGGGGATTCCATCCTCATCGCCATGGAGGGGGAAGGAAGGCATTTCGGGATGAAGGTCGAAGAGACCATCTGGGAGAAGTGAGCTTGCTCGTTGGCAGCTTGATATCATGATGCCGTGGTTGTGGAAGGGTCTGGATCGAGTATCGAGTGCTCACGCCCTGTGCGATCGAAAGGCCTCACCGAGCATCAGCATCGGCTTCGGGTGGATCAGAAGGGAAGGAAGCGGAGAGGGTTATGTTGAAAGATGAGGAGCTTCAGGAAATCAGGAGGGAAATCGATGACATCGACCGCAACCTGCTCCACCTGTTCAACCGGCGCATGACCCTCTCCCAGCGGGTCGGAGAGATCAAGGCTGCCAAAGGGCTATCCCTGTTCGATCCCGGACGCGAAGAGATCATCATCGAGGGCCTCACCAGCCGCAATGCCGGACCCATCCGGCCCGAATCCCTCCGGGCCATCTACCGGGAGATCTTCGCTGCCTCCCGTCTGATTCAGTATGTCCTCCAGGTGGCGTTTCTCGGCCCGGAATGGACCTATTCGTACCTTGCGGCCATGTCTTTCTTCGGCCACTCCGCCCGCTATCTTTCCCTCAACACCCTGGAGGATGTTTTCGATGCCCTGCTCAAGAAGCAGGCCAATGTGGCCGTCGTCCCCATCGAGAATTCCCTGCAGGGAGGAGTGGGACGCACCATGGACCTCCTGTACGAAAGGCATGTCACGGTCGTGGCCGAATGCTACCTCGAGGTGGCCCACTACCTCGGCGGCCATGCAGGAGATGCCGAGCAGGTCAGGCACCTCTACGCCCATCCCCAGGCCATCGAGCAGTGCCGCGGATGGATTCTGGAGAACCTGAGGGACGTGGAGATCTTCGAGTGCGCTTCGACGGCTCAGGCCGTTCAGCTGACGCGGAAGGATGCAGCGGGGGCTGCCATTTGCAACCTCTACGCCGCTCATCATTACGGCCTTCAGATCCTGGCGGAGCGCATCGAGGATCATGGTGGAAACATGACGCGCTTCCTGGCCCTCGGAGACCAGGTGAGCTCACCCACCGGAGACGACAAGACCTCGATCCTCTTTGCGGTTTCCGATCAGCCCGGTGCCTTGTACGAAGCTCTGGAAGCATTTGCGGCGGCCAAGGTGAACATGACACGCATCGAGTCCCGACCCAATCGGGTGTTTCCCGGGCAATTCCTGTTCTATGCCGACCTCGAAGGGCACGCCGAAGGAGAGGGTTTGGCTTCAGGATTCAGGGCTCTCAAAGAGCACGTGACATTCCTGAAGGTCCTCGGCTCCTACCCCAGGAGTGACCCGAAGAAGCCTATTCGGCTCGAGAAGGAATGGATTCGTTGATGAAACCCTCCCTTTGCGGCTGTTTTGTCCACACCTCTGCGGAAATGCTCACAAAGGCGCTGCATCAGCCGGGCCTGGCTCTCCTCGAGTGGAGGCTGGACATCTTCCTGGCCGCAAACTCGATGAAAGAAACCCTGGAAGCCCTCGAGCTTCTCCGTGAGCCACAGAGGCTGCCTGTTCTCGTCACCAACCGGCCGACTCGGGAAGGGGGCCTTTTTTCCAGGTCCGAGGAGGAGCGGATCGGGGTTCTCGAGAAAGCGGTCGAAGCGGGAGCCGAATGGGTGGATCTGGAGATGGACGTGAATCCGGAGATCGTCGCACGCTTTCAATCCCTCGGCAGCCGGGTTCTCCTCAGTCACCATGACTTCGCTTCGACCCCTGGCGACAGAGAGTTGAGGAAATGGACCGAGCAAATGGCCCAGCGCCGTCCGCAGGCCGTCAAGATCGTGACTCAGGCGAAGTCGCCGGAGGACAACCTGCGGGTCCTCGGGCTGATCCCATGGGCAAGGGGCAGACTCGGTCAGGCACCGATCGCATTCTGTATGGGACCCATGGGATGCTGGAGCCGCCTCGCTTGCCTGCTTCTGGGAAGCCCCTGGACCTACGTTCAGCTGCCCGGCCAGAATGCGGCGGCTCCCGGCCAGCTCAGCCTGGATGATGTGAAGCTGCTCTGGCACTTCTTTTCCTCTGATGAAGCTCTGAAGATCGTTTCGGGGCTCCAGGACATGGAAAGACAGCTTCAGCAGGCCGACAAGCTGGCATCCATCGGGCAGTTGGCCTCAGGCATTGCGCACGAAATCAACAACCCTCTGAGCCTGATTCTTGGGTACACGCAGCTTCTGCTGAGGGACGAGCAGGAGGGCTCGGAGCGGGCGGAAGACCTGCGAATCATCGAAAAGCACGCCAGGGCCTGCAAAACCATCGTCAAGGATCTTCTCAGCTTCGCACGGGAGGCACCCTCCAACAAGGGTTCGGGACACCTGCATGCCTGCATCCAGGAGGTCCTGGGGGTGGTTCGGCACCAGTTTGAGCTGGACGGCGTCCATATTGAATCAGTGTTCGATGAAGCCATGCCGTCCATGACGCTGGATTCTTCGAAAATCAAGCAGGTGGTCATGAATTTGATCATGAACGCAAAACAGGCTATTAAAGATAAAGGTGAGATTCGGATCGTCACCCGATATGACCGTCAGGCGGGCTCGGGGGAGCTGCGGGTTCACGACACGGGCTGCGGCATTCCGAGCGAACAGCTGCCGCGTATTTTCGACCCTTTTTTCACCACCAAGGAAACGGGAGAAGGGACCGGCCTTGGGCTCTCCGTAAGCTACGGCATCGTCAAAGACCATGGCGGCGAGATATCCGTTGAGAGTGAGCCCGGAAGGGGATGTACCTTCACGGTGTCGCTGCCGGTGGTTGGGGAACAGCAGGGAACGGCATGACGAAGGAAGTGATTCTGGTCGTCGATGACGAAGAGGATATGTTGCGCCTCCTGAAGCGGAGCCTTGAGCCCGAGCTGGACTGCCGGGTCATCACGGCCTCCTCCGCGGAATCGGCTCTGAAGATCCTCAAGGACCAGCGGCCGGACCTGGCCCTCATCGACATGAAGATGCCCAAGATGGACGGCATGGAGCTCCTCGAACAGGCGCGAGGCCTGCACCCCTGGCTCACCGTGGTCATCATGACGGCCCACGGCTGCATTGAACTGGCCGTCCAGGCCATCAAGCTGGGAGCCTACGACTTCATCACCAAGCCCTTCGACCATGAAACCCTGGTATTGAATCTCAACAAGGCCCTTGAGCGGAGCCGCCTCCTTCGCGAGAACCTCAGGCTCCAGAGGGAAGGATCCTGCCGCGAGGTTTTCCAGAGTATCGTTGGCCGCAGCTCCCAGATGCAGCGGGTCTACGAAGCGATCCAGATGGTGGCCAAGACGGATCTGACGGTGCTCATCACGGGAGAATCCGGAACCGGAAAGGATCTTGCGGCGCGCGCCATCCACTCCTTGAGCGACCGGCGCGACCGGGCGTTTGTGGCTGTGAACTGCCCGACGGTGCCGGAAAATATCCTCGAAAGCGAGCTGTTCGGTTACAGAAAAGGGGCGTTCACCCACGCCACCCAGAACAAGGCCGGCCTCTTTCAGGAGGCCCACGGCGGGACGATTTTCCTGGATGAAATCGGGGACATCAACACTGCAATTCAGACGAAGCTGCTGAGGGTTCTGCAGCAGAAGGAGATCAAGCCGCTCGGCGACACCAAATCCATCCACGTGGATGTCCGAGTCATTGCCTCCACCAATCGGAACCTGCCGGAAAAAATCAGGTCGGGGGAGTTCCGGGAGGATCTTTACTATCGTCTCAACGTTGTCCCCATCACGATTCCATCCCTTCGGGAGAGACGCGATGACATCCCGTTGCTCGTTGAGCACCTCCTCGACAAGCATTGCACCGCGCTGAACCGACCTCGCAAACGCGCGTCGGCGGAGCTGATGACCTGTTTTCTCATGCATCCCTGGGATGGCAACGTCCGGGAACTGGAGAACGTGGTGATCCGCTCCATCCTGTTTGCTCCCGACGACGAAATACGCCCGGAGCATGCCGGGTTTTTGACGAGGTCGGAACGATCCACCGCGCAGGGAACCGCACCTTCCATTGAGAATTTGCCATACCGTCAGGCCAAAGAAGAGGTCCTGCAACAATTCCATGCGGAATACCTGGGCGAGCTCCTCAACCGCACCCAGGGCAATGTGACTCAGGCTGCCCGGCTGGGCGGAATGGAGCGCCAGGCTTTTCAGCAGCTGCTTCGCCGCTACGGGATTCGATCCGAGGCCTATCGATCGGGCGCCGAGAGAATCTAGATGGCCCTGACCCTTGCCGAAGTGGCCCGCATTCTGGGCATCAGCGAGAATGCCGTCCAGAGCTACATCGCGTCGGGCAGGCTGGCTTTCGAGACAGTGGGGGCTCAGGTTTTCGTTCCGGAATCGTCCCTGGAAGATTTCATTTCACGCAATGTCAAGCCGGAAGGAACCCGTACCGCCATGTCCCTGGACTTGCGAGCGGATCCCCTTGCAGCCCCTTCTGCCCAGTCGCTGGCCGAACAGCTGAGGCTTCTTCAGCGCACTCTGGACGAGAAGTGGGATCTCCTGGCCCGAAACGAGCTCCTTCACCTGGAGATCCTGCACCTGAAGGAGGAGATCACCCGGCAGGAAGCCGAAATCCAAAACCTGCGAAGGGATCTCTCCCGGCAGCAGTCCTCCCACGAGCGCGAAATGGAGGAATACCAAAGGCAGTTGCAGGAGAGGTATCATCATCAGCAAGAGGAGGCATCGAAACGGCTGGCTGTCGAAAGGGCCCATTTCGAGGAGAAGCTCGCGTGGACCGAGAGGCGCTTTTCCGAAACCCTTGAGCGGGCGCTTGAGGATCATGTGCGAGCACTGGCTGAGGCCAGGGAGCGGGAAAGCCTCTGGGCCAAACTGGTCAAAATGATGACCTGGAGCTGAGATTAACCTGGGGGATGGAGCGAACGTGCGATTCTCTCCCGGCAGGGAAACGGTTGTGACGGATTGAAGTGGCATCCCCGGGCTTGGTTGCCAAGTTGGAAACGAGCCCCCATGGGTACAGACGAGAAATCACGGATATGAATCTTTTTGCCAGAAAGCGAACCCTGACCCAAATGGCGCGCACGTGCGGCTGAGCGGCCAAAATCGGTCCGACGGTTCTGTCGGACACGCTTCGCAGCTTCCCGCAGCCTTCGGATCCCAACCTCCTGGTTG
>JBFYYO010000226.1:0-6197 GCA_041310025.1 Syntrophobacterales bacterium | reverse complement strand
GCCCCTCGATGATTCCCTCGTAGACCGCCGCGTTTCCGCTCACCAGGGTGATCCGATCCCCGTCCCGAAGGATGCGGGTGGCATCGCCCGTGTCGAAAAGAGCGGGCACCCGGAATTCCCGGACCACCGATGCCAGATGGCTTGCCACACTGCCCACGTCCGTGATGATGCCCCGCACCCGTCCCACCAGGGCGGCATAGTCGGGGGAAGCGGTCCGCGCCACGAGGATGGCGTCTTCCGGCAAGCTGGCAAGATCCTTTGCGTCGGCCAGGACAACTGTTCCCGGGGCTGCTCCCGGGCAAACGACACGGCCCCCTTGAAGAAGAACGGGGTGGTTTGCGAAATCGACCGGAAGCTCGGTTTCGCTGTCGTCGTTCTGAACGATCCCGAGGGGACGCGCCTGGAGCAGGTAAAGCGCTCCAGCCTCATCGATGGCCCACTCCACATCCTGGGGACCCCCGAAATGATCCTCCAGCAGCTTCCCGGTGCGGGCCAGAGCCGAAACGATGTCGTCGCTGATGGAGGGGGCAAGGGTTTCCGTTTCCGGAATGGTCTCCAAGTGAAGACCTCCCGCTTCTCCCCCCACCAGCCGAAACCGCTTGGGACGGATCTCGCGCCGCAGGATTTCCAGCGAGCTTCGGTCCACGAAAAAGTCGTCGGGAGATGCTTCACCGCTCACCAGGTGCTCCCCGAGTCCCAGGATGGCGCTGATTTTCATCTCTCCCGATGTGGGGCTCGACGGGTCCACGGTGTACAGAACACCGCTTGCCCTGGAATCGATCATCTCGATTCCGGCCACGCACATGGGCGTATCCTCGTCTTCCAGCCCGTAGCGCAGACGATACAGGATGGCCCGCGGCGAGTACTTGCTTGCCACAACCGATTTGTAGGCCTCGATGAGCTTCGAGCGATCGACGTTGAGCTCGGTGGCGAACTGCCCCGCGAAGGAGGCCTCGGAATCTTCTCCGACGGTGCTGCTTCGCATGGCGATGCGCACTGAGGGACGAGTCCGCTCTTCGAGAGCCGCGTAGGCCTCCTGGAGTGCTGCCGATACGGAGGACGGCAATTCCGCATGCCGGACCATCTCCCGGATCGTTTCACTGGCGGCTTCAAGAGCGGCAGGGTCGCTCACATCGATGCGCTCGAGAATCGAGGCAATGGGAGCTGACAGGCCGCTTTCGTGAAGGAATCGGTTGAGTGCGCAGGCGGTGACGACAAAGCCTTTGGGAACCCGAAGCCCCAGGACATTCCCCATGGTCGCGAGGTTCGTCGCCTTGCCTCCGGCGACGGAGAGCGCGTCAGGAGCAACGGCCTCGAGGGGCATGACGAGATCTCCAGACGTGGTGGAGGGCATCGCCGCAAAGGATGCCCGGATTTCCCGCCCGATGCCCTCGCAAGCGGCCGTGAGCTCCCGGTACTTGCCCTTGGAAACCCCGTTCAAAGTATCCGCGAGCTTGCAAGTCGTTTCCAGGAGCTGCTGCACCTTGCCCCTGACGGCGCCCATGGAAAACGGGCTTCCTCCGTAAAAGGTCTCCTCGATTTCCGCCATGAGGTTCAGGGCATCCCGGTTCAGGCATAAGAAATCCCTGAAATGCCGGTATTTCTCCACCATCGGCCCGTCCACCTGGGTCAACAGCGCGCAAACATCTCTCCTCTTCAGTAAATCGAAGAACCCCATATGCAACTCCTGTCTCGCACTCCACTTTTCGGTCAAACACTCGAAGCCGATCTGGAAAGCCGCGGCTCCTCCCTGACTCCCAATATAAAGATCGGGATCGACAAAAACAGGATGCCGCTCATGGTGGAGAAGGCCGTGGCATAGCCCCAGCGGGCGATGAGAAAGCCTGCCAGAATGGGACCCGAGGCATGGCCCACGTCGAAGATGGTTCCGAAGGTGCCCATGGCGGTACCGAAATGCCGCTCTTTACATAGATCCGCCACAAGAGCCGCAGAAGACGAGGTGACGAACGCTTCCCCCAGGCCAAACAGAAGCGAGGCCAGGGTCAGGAGCTCGAACTGTGTGAGAAAAGGAATGGCCGCAAACGCCACGGCGCAGGCGGCCATCCCGCAAACGATGGCGGGCTTGCGACCATACCGGTCCGAGAGACGGCCCATCAACGGCTTGGACACGATCGTCACAAGCACCTGCGCTCCCCAGAGGAGCCCGGCCTGGAATTCGTTCAGCCCGGCCACCTTCACGGCGTAGATCGGGAGAAAGGCTTCCAGTGCCCCCATGGTCATGTTCTGGAGCCCTTCCATGTTCGAGGTGAGCACCACACGACGGTCGCTTAGCACCTCGCGGATGCCCGAAGCGAAGCGCTCGAAGGATGCCTTTAGCCCCGCGTGCGTCACGGATTCGTCTCTGCCCCGAAGCAGCTTTGCCCCCAGCAGCAGCGACACGCAGCCGGCGATCCCGCTTGAGAGGTAGACCCAGTGAAAGCTCTCCAGGCTCGGGGCTCCCGAATGTGACAGCGTGAACAGGAGATACCCGCCGAGGGGTGCTCCCAGGAGATTTCCGATGATGGTGACCGAGGAGAACCACGAGAGCATCTCTCCTTTGCGGCCCCCGGCGATATCGGCCACGACGGCCATGGCCACCGGGCCGTAAATGGCCGTCGCGAACCCGTGCAGGAACCGGATGACGAGCAGAAGCGCGGCGTCCCTCACCCAAAAGTAGGCGAAAGGGGTGAGGGCAAAGACGACGAGCCCTGCCATCATGGTCTTGCGGCGGCCAATGATGTCGGAGAGGGCCCCGGCGGGCAGCTTGAAAAAGATGCCCGTCACCGTGGAGATGCCAACCACCCAGCCAATGACCTCGGGACCCGCCCCGAGATGGAGGGCAAAAAGGGGCAGAACCGGGCTTCTGGCGAGAGCGTAAGACAGCCGGGCGAAGAAGCCCACGGCGCAAAGGCCCAGTAGAGCGTTCATTGGATTCATGAGGGCTCCCTGTCTTTTCGTGCACCCTGGATGAGCCGCTGAATCTCCCGATGGTAGCCCAGGTAGCGCTCCAGGGTGAGTGCGTTCTTGCCGTATCGGACGTTGTTTGCAAGGATTTCCTCGAAGCGCGCTTCGGCCTCCTCTTCACTTGCGACATTGTGGTTCGGGTCGGTAATGATGTCCACAAGCCGCGCATATTCCCTCATGGCTTGGGCGATGCGCCTCAGGTCTGCTTCCTCAGTGATCACGACGATTTCCAGGAAATCCTTACCGCCAGCCTTGGGGGCCGTGCGGGCCGACGCCGCCATCAGATCTGCTGCCATGGTTGCAACGTGTTTCACGGATCTTCTCCTTTGCATGAAAGACTGCAATCTTCTAAATAGGTAACTGACGTTACATTTATAATTCGCCGACCACAGGTCGTCAACCGCCATTATTTAAGCAGCTCCGATTTTGAAACGTGCTAATCGATTTGCGTTCGGTCTAAGTTGTGAGTAAACTATGTAACTAACTTTACGTTCTATTCTGATAAAGGGAGCTCGATGCACTGGATCATGCTCATCACCAAACTTCCCCGTGCACGCACGACGGCACTCAAGGTGGCGACGTGGCGCAGGCTTAAGCGTCTGGGCGTCTATACCGTGCAGGATTCTGTTTATGTTCTGCCTCAATCGGAGCGCACTTTAGAGGCCTTTGAGTGGATCGCCGCAGAAATCCGCGAGGAAGGCGGCGAGGCCTCGGTGTGGGAGACGACAGCCCGAACCGAGGCCAGAGAGCGTGAAATGCGGGACTGCTTCCTGGACCAGGTGAACACCCAGTATCGGACAATCCTGGAGGAGCTTAATAGCGAGCCCGACGAGGCAAAGCTTCGTCAGTTGTGGGGGCAGTATCACAAGGTGAAGACGCAGGATTATCTCAGGTCGCCACTCTCGATCGAGGTTCGGGCGGCGTGTGAGCGAAGAGCCGTTGACCTGAGGGAGAAGACGGAGAAAGAGGAAGGGAGCTCATCATGAAATGGATCACGTGGTCGGAGGTAGGAGTCGATCGCATCGCCTGTGCCTGGCTCATTCGCCGCACGGTGGATCAGGATGCCGAGTTCGTATTCATTCGCCGCGGTAGTGACTGGAAGGAGATGGACGGCATTCCCTTCGACATTCCGGGTGCCAACCTAAGCCACCGGCGCGGTCGCTGCACGTTCTGCACGATCCTCAAGGAGTATTCGATCCATGACCGCGTCATGGACCAGATCTGCGCCATCGTGGACGCAGCCGATTCAGTCAACGAACTGCTGCCTCCGCCTGAGGCCCCCGGGATTGACATGATCTGCCGAGGGCTGGTCAAGGTCCTGAAGGATGACGCCCGAGCCCTGGAAGTCGGCGCTACTTTATTCGAAGCCCTCTACACGCAGATCGCTGAGGAAATCTGATCAAGACCTTTTGATCCGGCACTTTCCGCGCTCCATGGCGTGGGAAGCACGGCTCCCAAAGGAAATGCAAGTGCACTTCACCGATTTCCAGGTGGGCGGGATAAAGCGCTGGGTCGAGGGGAGCGAGGCTGCCGGAATTGTCCATTGACATATAAATGTTTGCTGATATGTTTTGATATAAATGTGAACGACCGCACAGTGGTGGAGGAGCCGCCCCGTGAAGCCCGACGTCCAACACGTAGCGATTCTTCAGAACGAGCACTATCAGACCGTCGCTTTTCTCGCCAAGAGTCTTTCGGATGAAAACCGCCTGCGGATTCTGCTGTGCGTGAGCAACGGCAAGAAGTCCGTATCGAGTATCGTCGAGGAGCTCGGCCTCTCCCAGCCCCTGGTTTCCCATCACCTGAAAGAGCTCAAGCGGTCCCTGCTCGTCGCCATCGAGCGCAGCGGCCCGTTCATCTATTATGAGCTCGTTGACCCGAGGATCCTCGATGTCATTCGAACTTTGAGCACTGTGGCGACGGACCTTTTGACCGCGAGAAAGACTTTTTGAGCCATGGGGAAGGTGATCAGAATCCACAGGGAAGAGATGTTGAAAATCGTCAGCCGCATGGATCCGGAAGACGCGCTGGTCGAGATCTCCAGGGTGTTGAAAGTGCTGTTCTCCACCTTGGGTGAGGAGGCGCGCTCGCAGTTCCTGTGGGAGCTCATGGGCGAATCGAGAGGGGACAAGGTATCGAGCCTGGTCCATCTCTGACTGGCCGAGTGCATGGGCGAAGGTGTCGACCCGACGCAGATGTGCCAGAGGCTGGTGGACAAAGTGGCCCAGTCCAGGCAGCTCATGGCGATGACGGATCCGGAGCTCCTGGTGCTGTTCGAAGATTGGTTTGAAGAGTTGGAGGAGGAGATTGTCTCACTCGTGGGCAAGCATGGTCCTCTCGATCCGGGGACGCTTGCGGAAAAGACGGGGCTCTCCGTGAGAGGGGCCACCTTTCTCCTTTCCAAGCTCAACCGTGAAGGGAAGCTGTAGGGTAGCAGCAGCCACCAACTCGAAAGAGGCGGAACCCTGCCATTTCATGAGCTCAACCAGGTGCTGAAGCCGTTTTTTGCCACTCCGGCCACACCGGTCCTGGCTCCATGTCATGAAGCCTTCCCCTTCACAATCGTGCGTGATGCGTGGGCACCCGCAACGTTCAGATGTTTTCTCAGAAGAAGGAGGTCAGATGAAGGTTTTCATAGTCATTTCGACAGACGATGCCGAGACGATTTACAATGCCATGAGACTGGCCAATGTAGGCGTTAAGAAGGGCGACGAAGTCGGCGTATTCATGCTCGGTAAGGGAGTGCTCTTTGAACAGAGCAGCAATGAGCAATTCAACGTGATGGAACAGATGGAGCTATTCGATGGTGACTTTTATGTCTGAGGGGTGTGCATGAAGTCCCACGGTCTGGTGGGATCAAGCACATGTCCGATTGGCTGGATGGACGATCTGTACGAGCTGACCAGGGAAGCAGACAAGGTGCTGGTCTTTTGACCACGTCGGAACGTTCAGCTTCGCCTTCTTCGCATGGACGGTCGAGCACGACCGGGTGATCGGCCAGTGGAGAGGATCCATGAGCACCTCCAAATTCCCCACACAAATCCGCCGCGACCAGATCGCCCGGGCGGCCCTCGAGCTCATCGCCTCCAAGGGCATGAAGAGATTCAATGTCTCCGGCCTGGCCCACCGCGTGAGATTCGCTCCCTCGGCCATTTACCATCATTTCAAGGGGAAGGACGAAATCCTGGATGCCGTCCTCGACCTGCTGCAGAGCAGGCTCCAGGGCAACGTCG
>JBFYYO010000225.1:0-6230 GCA_041310025.1 Syntrophobacterales bacterium | reverse complement strand
ATTTGCGCCCGGCTCTACTTATACTCGTTCAGGCTGAGCTCTCACTTTTTTTGACTCGCGCAGAGACGCAGAGACGCAGAGAAATGCTGAGAATAGGAGGTCTTTACGTTCGTCCGGGTCTTGCGTGAGAATCGATGAAATCATCCTTAACCGGTATAGACTTCAGTTCCCTGCTCTTTGACCAGGGACTGTGCAATGCGGGGAATCCCGTAGCTGCACGGCACTTCGCAGCCGCACTTGCCGCACACGTCCACCAGGGGGAGATCCATGTAGTGCGCATCGTTGGCCAGGCACTGCCGATAGCAGGCCTGGCGATCGAAATGATCGGGGAAAAGTGCATCATAGCGACATTTCTTGATACACCCCCCGCAGCTCTTGCCCGCTTTGAGGAGGCAGTACTCGACATCGGGGCGGGGCGTCGGGGGGAGTGGCATCGTCGTCACGAGACTTCCCAGCCGGCCGCAGCAGCCCGCTTCCGTGATGAGCCAGTGGTGGGATCCGAAGGTTCCCAGGCCCGCGATGAAACCCACGTGTTTGTGGGACCAGCCGCTCACCAGCCGTTCTTCATCGAAATTGTGTGTGGCGGGCGTAATGGCGGCTTCAAACCCGCGCTCCTGGATGGCTGCACTCAGCTGTTCGTTGACCGCCTGGATGAGCTGATTGGTGAGGACATAGGCTTCAGCCCAGCTTCTGGCGGCGAAGGTTGGCTCCCGGTCGTTTTCCTGGCCGAGTCTTCGTGTGAAGGGGATGAAGAAGGCGAGAACGGATTGTGCTCCGGGGAGGAGGTCCGGAGGCATGGCATGGTCGGGTGCGGCCACAGTGCGAAGCCTGGAAAAGAGCGGGTCGTCGGCAGAGGCCACGGCCACCAGGGGATTCCGCCAAATACTGGTCTGAATCCTTTCCCGACCCCATTTTGAAACCACCCCGCTCGCCTCATCCTTCAGCCATTCCAGCATCTCCCGTCTCCCTGATCCCATTGGCAGCAAAGTCGTCGTTCCTTCAAATTCCTATTGTTTTCATTATACCGCACCAACCCACAACTCCTGAGAAGAGATTCGGTCTTGAGTTGGCTCGTCGGCACGGGGGTGGCCCACCGGCATTGAGCTGGCCATCGGTTGTGAATCACCCGTATGCGAGACCGGGCAAAAAGGTCTTGCGGAAAACCATGGGTGTGGGTATGTGGGCCGGGTGGGATCCAAGGAAGGTGATGCATTCTCGATGGCTGCAGGCAGGGAGAGACTTTTTTGAGTGCCGAAGGTCCAGGTATTTCGACCGAGTCGTCGGACGGAATGATCCAATACGAGAGAAGGGCCAGGAGATGGAACATCTGGGTCACCGGCTTTCTCGTCGCCGTCCTCTTTGTCCCGCTGCCCTTCGTCCGCATCGAGACATGGCCCGGCAGCCAGATGATCGCCGAGCGCATCGCCACCCCGTGGAGCCGGTTCAGGGTCTGTTATGAATCCTTTCCCGGCCGCGAAACGGTGGAGGACGTTTACGGTTTCACCTGGAAAGGGCGCCTGACAAATGAAGATGGGGTGACCCCGCAGTTCCTGCATCCGCGCTCCCTCGGGCCTCTCGTTCTCAAGTGGCAGAACGGTCCCGAGATCAACCTCCATGAGGCCTTCGTCAAAGGGGAGCTCATCAAGGTGGAGACCTTCTGGCAGCCCATGATCCTCTGGCCTTTCAGAATGGCCTGGAACATCAAGGAGCATTTCAAGGTTCCCGTGAGGAAATGATGAAGGGTCTGCGGGGAGGTGAATGAGAACTAATCTGAGCGGTTAGCCGTTAGCGATTAGCTTTTAGCCAAAGACTTCAGTAAGTTGTGCCTCATGGATTCTCACTCACCAAGTTCGGATGAATGGTGGGATAACCTACGAAAATTGTTGAGCTAATACCTAACAGCTAACAGCTAAGAGCTAATCGCTCAATTTAGGTGAGAACTGCCCGCCTCAAGGGGTCGGCAACGGGTTTTGCGATTCCAGCTGTTCGGCGGATGAAACGAAGAAATCCTTGTAAAAGAAGAAGCTCACGAGAAGGGGCAGGAAGTAATAGACGATCCGGTAGATGAGCGTTGCCACCAGCGCCTGGTCGTAGTCGAGCCCCATCAGGTAGAAGCATCCTGCCATGGAGCCCTCCATGATGCCTATGGATGCGGGGGTTATGGAGAAAAGGCCGGCGAAAATCCCCACTGAAAAGCCCACCAGCAGGGATCGGTTGTCCACCGGATAGTTCACGGCCAGGAAGGACGCCTTCAGGCAGAGGAACATGGTCAGCCAGTCGAGCACGGCGAACATGGCCGGGGCCAGGAGGATCCTCGAATCCTTGACCAGGAAATTCATGCTTCGGTTGAAGTTCTGAAAGAATCTCTCGGCCCGTTCCGGGTGGTACCAGGATGGGTAGCGGATTTTGCTGCCGAGCCACGAGAGGGCGAGCACCAGCCACTGCCACATGCGCTTCCGAAAGGATTCGCTGATGATGACGTGGATGGTCACCCAGGTGAGTACGAAGGCCACCGCTAGAATCACGATGCCCACTTCCATTTCTCGGACGCTCATCTTGTACTGGCTGTAGAGGAAGAAAAACCCCAGGTACACGAACACCACGGCGACGGTGTTGGTCAGGAACCCATGGACCATGGAAATGGAGAGCGTGCTGCTGGGGGGAACCTTCTCCCGCGAAAGCAGATAGAACTTCACGGCCATTCCGCTGAGTCCTCCCATGGCCATGACATAGTTCAGTGCGGTGGACACGAGAGAGATGCGGAAAGAATCGGGGAACGGCAGCGGGTGATGCATTCCGCGCAGGAGCCGATGGAGCACTGCGGCAATGAAGGTGTAGCTGGCGACGCTGGCCAGGAGTGCTGCAAGCACCCAGAAGAAGTCAATCTCCTGGAAGCTCGCCCCGAGCTTCTTCAGGTCGGCCCGGTTGAGGGTGATGACGAGAATCGACAAGCCGAGGGCCGCCGCAAACCAGAATCGCTTCTTTCTGAAGATCCAGTGGTTCAAACACTCGCTCCTCAAGCAGCCCGAGAGCACCAGGGACTGCTCCGGGTGGCCATTCCTCTCCCCGGGAAGCGGCATGATGGCGGTGTCGGCATTCTGGGGCGGGCGCACGTCCCCGGCTTGCAGGCCAGCGTCCTCAGAGTGAAAGTGAACTCACACATAGCAGAATCCATATGACAATGGAAGCCGGATCGCTCGGTGCGATCACTCGGCTTCCGACACTCGCGGTTGTGCGTTGGAGTGACGAAAGGCTCAAGGCCTTGTTCCGGGGTTGGGAAACGGAGGGCTTCATGGGCTCGAAGGCCCCAGAAACCATGCCCAGGAACGGCGGGAAAGCGCTTGACATGCCCCCTTGAACCGCTAGAATGCCCCGGATATTCAAGGCAAGCAAAATGCCAACCGGGTATGCCATCAGATTCAAATACACGAAGGAGAGCCGGAGATGGGAAGGGTTGCTGACAAGATCAAGGAGCTCCAGGAGCGCGAGTCGAAAATCAAGCAGATGGGTGGCCCCAAGGCGGTCGCGCAGCAGCACGAGCGCGGCAAACTGACCGCCCGGGAGCGGTTGGATCGCTTTTTCGACCCCGGCAGTTTCCGCGAGCTCGATATCTTCGTCAAGCATCGGGGGACTCTCTTCGGGCTGGATAAGTTGGATATCGCGGCCGACGGCGTCATCACCGGCTATGGAACCGTCAACGGTCGGCAGGTGTTCGCGTTCTCTCAGGACTTCACGGCTCGTGCCGGAACGCTGGGCGAGATGCACTCCAAGAAGATCTGCAAGGTGATGGACCTGGCGCTCAAGGCCGGGAAACCCTTCGTCGGCTTCAACGATTCGGGCGGCGCGCGCATCCAGGAGGGCGTGGACGCCCTCTCCGGATACGGCCAGATCTTTTATCGCAATGCCATCGCCTCGGGCGTGGTTCCGCAGATATCGGCCATCATGGGACCCTGTGCCGGAGGTGCGGTCTACTCTCCCGCTATGACTGATTTCGTCTATATGGTTAAGAACACGAGTTATATGTTCATCACGGGGCCTGATGTCATCAAGTCGGTTCTGGGTGAAGTGGTCACCCAGGAGGAGCTGGGCGGAGCCATGACCCACAGCAGCCGGAGCGGCGTGGCCCATTTCGCGTGCGAAAGCGATGCCGAAGCCATCGACCGCATGAAGGTGCTCCTGAGCTATCTGCCCGACAACAACATGGAGGACCCGCCCCTGGTGCCCAACGGCGACAGCCCCGTACGCATGGACGCTGCCCTGGATTCCATCATCCCGGACAATCCCATGGGGGCCTACGACATGAAGGACCTCATCCGGTCGGTGGTGGACCTGGGCGAATTCTATGAAGTGCACGAGTACTATGCTCAGAATATGCTGGTGGGCTTTTCCAGGCTGAACGGCCGGACCATCGGGATCATCGCCAACCAGCCCAAGGTGCTGGCCGGATGCCTCGACACGGATTCTTCGGACAAGGCCACGCGATTCATCCGCTTCTGTGATGCCTTCAACATCCCCATGCTGACCATCGCGGACGTGCCCGGCTACCTTCCCGGCAAACAGCAGGAGTGGGGCGGCATCATCCGGCACGGAGCCAAGCTGCTCTGGTGCTATTCCGAGGCCACGGTCCCCAAGGTCACCCTCGTCGTGCGCAAGGATTACGGCGGATCTTATCTCGCCATGTGCTCCAAGGATCTGGGAGCCGACCTCGTCCTGGCCTGGCCGACGGCCGAAATCGCCGTCATGGGTGCCGAGGGTGCCGCAAACATCATCTTCAGGAAGGAAATCAACGAAGCTCCGGATCCGGTTGCCAAGAGGATGGAAAAAATCGAGGAATACCGAAATCTTCTCTCTAATCCTTACATTGCGGCCTCGCGCGCCTACATCGACGGCGTGATCCTCCCTTCGGAGACGCGGCCGCGCCTCATCGAGGCTTTCGACATTCTGGCCACCAAGCGTATGGCGCTGCCTCCCAAGAAGCACGGCAACATACCGATGTAGCTCGGTTGTGGTTTCGAGTTTCGAGTTTCGGGGTTTGTTATCTACAGGCCGCGGCCTGCAATCGATCCAGGGCCCACTTCCGGATGAAGGTGGGCCTTGCTGTTTGTGAGGTTCCCATCATGACGGGTATTGAGCTGTCACCCATGCACGACTGGCTGGTTCTGCTGCGGCGCGGTTTCCACCAGAATCCCGAGCTGTCCTACGGGGAGACCGAGACCAGCCGAAGGATTGCCGAGGTGCTGCGCGAGCTGGGGGTTGAGGTGCGGACGGGGGTTGGCGGGACGGGGATCGTGGCTCGAATCGAGACCGGTCAGCCGGGGCCGGTGGTGGCTTTCCGAGCGGATATGGATGCGCTGCCGCTCCAGGAGGCCTCCGATGTGCCTTATCGCTCCACTGTCAGAGGGGTGATGCACGCCTGTGGCCATGACGCTCACATCACCATCGGGCTGGGGGTGGCGCGCACGCTGGTGGAGGCGGAGTGGTCTCGAGTGGGGAAGGGGAGGGTTCTCTTCATTTTTCAGCCGGCCGAAGAGGGCGGTGCCGGTGCCCTGGCCATGCTGCAGACCGGGGTGTTCGATTCAGAGCCCATCGAGGCGATCTTTGCGGGCCACATGCACCCCGAACTGCCGACGGGGCACATTGGAATCGCTCCGGGAATCAGCAATGCCGCTTCGGATTCGCTGGCCATCCGGCTCACGGGAAAGGGTGGCCACGGTGCCCAGCCTCACCGCTGCGTGGACCCCATCGTCGCCGGAGCGGCGCTGGTGACTCAGCTCCAGAGCCTCGTCAGCCGGAGTGTGTCCCCCATCGACAGTGCGGTGCTGACCGTCGGGCAGTTCCACGCGGGCACGGCCTCGAACATCATCCCCCAGACCGCTATGCTTTATGGGACCTTGCGCACGCTCCGAACCGAGGTGCGCGAGGTGATGATCGAGCGGCTGCATCAGATGCTCAAAGGGCTGGAGGCAGCCTATGGTGTGACGGCCGACCTGGAGGTGGCGAAGGGCTACCCGTTGCTGGAGAACGACTCAAAAGTGGCGGATTATGTGCAAAAGGTCGCCTCGCAATATCTGGGGCCGGAAGGGGTGCACATGGAGCTTCCCAGGATGGGCGCCGAGGACTTCGCCTACTTTCTGCAGCGCTTCCCGGGAGTATTGGTCCGTCTGGGCTGTCACGACCCCGAGGTGGGGTTTCAGTACGGGCTTCACTCGCCCTATTTCGACATCGACGAG
>JBFYYO010000224.1:0-6237 GCA_041310025.1 Syntrophobacterales bacterium | reverse complement strand
CCATTTCAGGGGCATCATGAAGCTCCATTGGTTGTGGTGACAAAGGTCGTTCGGAAGTCCGCTCCCTCCAATCGGAGTTTGGCAGGGAACTTCTTGCCGCTCTTGGAGATGAAGCCTCGCAGCACGGCGGTTTCACCCTTTTTCAGGAGATCGGTCACGGCCTTTCGAGAGAGGGTCTTGCCTGCGATGACCTTCCAGATCACGAAGGAGCACTTCCCGTCCTCCGGTCTCCAGTTGGCGCAGCCGTATCCCTTTTTGCCTTCGATGACCTGGCCCCCGCAGCGCGGGCAGCGGCCGATGACGTCCAGAGGCGAGGGAGGACGTGTCCGCCCTTGAGATGACCCCTCTCCTTTCGAGGGTTTGTCGGCTGAGAGGAGGCGGGTCGTCCAGGACACGGGACCCTCCTCTCCTCCTTCCTGGCGCTCCAGCACCAGTGAAGCGGTGAAGTCGCCGCCGTCGGCGGAGCGGAAGACGAGGGGCCCCACAGGCTCCCGAGTGAGGAGCTGCCGGACCATTTCCACGTCGATGGAACGTCCCGAAATCTCTTTCCAGATGACGAAACGGCACCCGCCGCTCTGAGGGCGCCAGTTCTTGCACCCGAACCCCTTCCGTCCTTCGATGATCTCGCCTCCGCAGCCCGGGCATTGCCCGATGGTCCGATTCGATGACGGTGGCCTCCCGGACGTGGACTTGAACTCCCGGATGCCCGCCTCGACGAACTCCCGGATCACTTCGACGAAGGCTTCCGGCCGGCCCATACCCCGGGCGATCTTTTCGAGCTCCATTTCCCATCGGGCGGTCTCCTCGGGACTCGCCAGGGAGCGGGCTTTCTCAAGCCGCCGGAGCTGGTCGATCAGCAGACAGCCTTTTTCGGTGGCCACGAGGTGCTTTCGGTCCCGGTTGACATACCGGCGCGTGATCAGGGTTTCGATGATCTGCGCCCGCGTGGCCTGCGTCCCGAGGCCGACCTCCCCTTTGAAGATCTTCTGCAGATCCTCCTCGGTGACGAAGCGCGCGGGGTTCACCATATCCTTCAAAAGCAGGGATTCCGTGTATTCCGGCGGGGGCTGGGTCATCTTCTCCTCCAGGCCGGCCTCGTTCACCTGGGCCTCGTCACCTCTCTCCAACGGGGGCAGGTTCTCCTCCTCGATCTCGTCGGTTTCGTCCTTTCTGGCCGCCGAGGGCGGGGGTTCCGAAGCGTAGACCGCTTTCCAGCCGGGTTTGAGCGGTCGGCTGCCCCTGGTTCGGAATGTCTCTCCCGAGACCTCCGTGATGATCTCCGTCGCCTCGTATTCGTGGTCGCGGTGAAAGGCGGCGGCGAAGCGCTTGAGCACCAGGTCGTAGATGCGCTTCTCCTGCGGGGCGGCTCCATCGGGGAGCGGGGCGAGAGGGATCAGGGCGTGGTGGTCCGTCAGTTTGGCGTCATTGAAGACCCGCTTGTTCGACGCGCTCACCAGTTTGGGGTCGTGTCCGGAAAAGAGCCCGGGATAAACCTTCTCCAGTCTGCCGATGATCTGTTGGGCGAGATCCACGTTCCGGGATCCGAGCACCCGGGAATCCGTCCTCGGGTACGAGAGGCATTTGCGCTCCTCGTAGAGCTTCTGGGCGATATCGAGGGTCTGTTTGGCGGAGAAGCCGAATTTGGCGTTGGCTTCGCGCTGAAGGTCCGTCAGGGAGAAGAGGAGAGGAGGGGGCTGCTTCTTCTTTTCCCGTTTGACCGAGGTCACACGGCCCGTCTGACCCGAGACCAGAGCGAGGACCCGCTCGGCCTGGTCATGGCTTTCAAACCGGTTCTGGTCCTTGCGAAACCAGGATCCCCGCCAGGTTCCCTTGCTGTTGACGAAAACCGCCTTGAGCAGCCAGTACGGTTTGGGGACAAAACGTTCCCGCTCCCGGCGACGGTCCACGAGGAGCGCCAGGACCGCCGTCTGAACACGCCCGACCGAGAAAACGTCCTTGTGGCTCCCAAATTTCAACGTGGCCGCACGGGAGAGGTTCATGCCGACCAGCCAGTCGGCGAACTGCCGGGCCTGGCCGGCGTGCCAGAGGCGGTCGAACTCCGAGCTGGGCTTGAGCTGGCCGAGGGTTTCTTTCACCACCTGCGGCGTCAGGGCCTGGGAAGTCCAGAACCGGGAAGCCCGGTGGAAGCTGAAACCGCTCACGGAGTGGAGGATGGTGCGGGCGATCACCTCGCCCTCACGCCCGGCGTCCGTTGCGATCACCACATCGCCCACGTCTTTTCTCCTGAGCTGATCCTGCACGACTTTGAGCTGTTTGCGGGTCTTGGCGATGGGCTTGTACCTGAGCTTCTCGGGAAGGATCGGCAGGTTGTCCATCCGCCACCTGGACCACTTGGGGTCGTAGTCCTGCGGCTCGGCAAGCTCGAGCAGATGTCCCACCGCCCAGGTGATGACGTAGTCGTTCCCTTCGAAATACCCGTCTTTCCTGGCTCCCGCGCGGAGCGCCCGGGCAAAGTCCTTGGCGACTGAAGGTTTTTCGGTGAGGACGAGGGTGATCACGATTCCGCCTTGAACCGGTTGGGCTTATGGCCCGCAGTCAGCTCAGCGCCTTCGCCCGGGTAGACTCGCCGCTCGTCCGGGGGGGTGGGGGTGGCCACCTCCGGCAGGAGACCAGGGTTGGGCTCAGGACCCTCCAGGGTGACGTCGGAGGGCTGGGAGTCCACCAGGACCGGATGAGCGCGGAGGTCCACACCGTCGACGCTCCAGCTGAACTCGATGGGGATTCCGTTGGGATCGAAGGAATAAATGGAATGGATGAAACCGTGGTCCACGACTTCCGACACCCAGAAGCCGGCGGCCTCCAGCCGGTCTTTCAGGGTCCAGAGATCCTCCCGGGCCTCGACGCCGATGGAGACATGATCGAAGATGAACGGCCCGTTGACGGGATAGCCATGGTCTTTCTCGGGCACCGGCTCCACGTGCGACCATTCGAAGAAGCCGATCATGTCCTTGTCCGAGATCTCGAGAAAATAGGTGCGGTATCCGGGCTTGCCGAGTCCCGCCACCATGGGCATTTCCAGCAGGTCGCGCCAGAATCGGAGCGTGCGGTCCATATCCCCGGTGGCCATGGCCAGGTGGTTGATGCCATTGTACTTGATCAATTTCGGTGCTCCTCGGACATGAAGTGTTGAAGATGGGCCGCTTGCTCAACGACAGAGTGGGTGCCCAGAAAACCCCTCCCACACCGTCACCCCGGCGAAGACCGGGGTCCAGAAGACCTTGAAAAATTTATATTCCGCCTTCCGTCGGAATGACGAAACGTGACTCAGGGAGACTCCTTTCGAACGCTCCTGGACTTTGAACCTCAGTCGGTATGCTTTGTCAAGATTTGATCCCGGCCGATTTTCTGTAGATCCCCAAACCCATTGGTTTTGTTTGCGTCTTGACTTGTTTTTTCAATTCGTATAACGTGCCTACATTCACAAAATTGTTTCGCCTGGAGTCTTTTGCCTGACGACGTGGCAGAGGCGGGTAGGGTTTGTGGTATGCCTGGGACGTCTTCGAAGGGAAAGGGGGGATAGCGCGAAGCGAGCACTCATCAATCGGAACGGAATCGAAAGGCTTTATGGGCATGGAGCAGGTTACAAGGTTGTTGAAGCAGGAGCAAAACGCCATCCTGAACAGGTGGTTACGGCTCATTCTGGAGACCTACAATCCGGAGACAGCCAGTCGTTTACTGAAAGAAAAGAACCAGTTTTCCAACCCCGTGGGGCATACGCTTCGGCAGGGCCTCGAGGGGGTTTATGCTGAATTGAGCGGGGAGCTGCGTCCCGACAAGATGCACAGCTACCTGGACATGATCATCCGGATCAGGGCCGTTCAGGAATTTTCACCCGCCCGAGCTGTTGCCTTTGTCTTTCTCTTGAAGAATATCATTAGAGAAGAATCGAAAAAAAAGGCCTGGACGAATCTGATCTCCCAGGAGGATCTGGTTGAATTCGAACAGAAGGTCGACGAGATGGCGCTCCTTGCATTCAACGTGTATTCGGACTGTCGTGAAAGATTGTACGAACTGAGGGTGAACGAGGTGAAAAACAGGTCCTTCCGCCTCCTCCAGCGCGCCAACCTGCTGGCGGAAATTCCGGAGTCGGAGCGGGGATCGGGAGACAGTGACGCTTGACAACCACAAATGCTTCAAAAAGAGGGATGGTTACATGGGCATGGAGTTCTCCTTAATCATAGTTCTGGCGCTAGTTGCGGCGGCCTTTGCGGGCGTGAAGCTGGCAGGCATGACCTACTTCTTCGGAGTGGTCTTACCGTACGTGGCCATCTTCACATTTCTGGGAGGGTTCATCATTCGGGTCCTCCAGTGGGCCAAGTCACCGGTCCCCTTCCGCATTCCAACCACGGCCGGCCAGCAGATGTCTTTTCCGTGGATCAAACAGAGTAAACTGGACAACCCCACGACGACGTTGCAGACCATCGGCCGTATGGCTCTGGAAGTGCTCGCCTTTCGGTCGCTCTTTCGCAATAGCAAGCTGGAGCTCCGGGAAGGCCCCAAAGTCTCCTACCGGTTGGAGATCTGGCTGTGGCTGGCGGCCCTGGCTTTCCACTATTCATTCCTGATCATCTTTATCCGACATTTTCGATTTTTCCTGGAGCCAGTTCCCGCACTTCTGCATGGCATCGAGCGGGCAGACGGCTTCCTGCAGGTGGGACTGCCGGGGCTTTACCTCACGGATCTGCTCTTCGTGGTGGCCGTGACGTATCTGTTCGTCCGCAGGATCATCATTCCGCAGATGAAGTACATTTCGCTCCCGGCGGACTACTTTCCCCTTTTCGTCCTCCTGGGAATGGGCATTTCCGGCATTCTGATGCGATACTTCATCAAGGTCGACATCACCAAGGTGAAGGAGCTCGCCATCAACCTCGTGACCTTTCACCCCAAGGTCCCCGAGGGAATCGGCGTGATTTTCTACATCCACCTTCTCCTGGTGTGTGTCCTGTTTGCCTACTTCCCTTTCAGCAAGCTCATGCACCTGGGCGGGGTCTTCCTCAGCCCCACCCGGAACCTTCCCAATGACAACCGCATCAAAAGGCACGTCAATCCCTGGAACTACCCGGTTAAAACCCATACGTACGCTGAGTATGAGGACCATTTCAGGGAGAAGATGATCGAGGCCGGACTACCAGTGGACAAGGAGTAAAAATGGCTGCAATTCCCAAAGCTAAAGATCTTGTGATCGACTATGCGCTGCCCAAGACCCCGTGGTGGGATACGCCGGCGGTCTTCAGGCCGGGGTACTTCGCCTATCCGGGAAAGGCCAAGAATGTCACGGCGGTTGGCATGCCCAACCCCAGGGAATGGTCTCCGCTGGATGACGATTGGAAGCTCCCCCATAACTGGAAAGAGATCATCTTGGAAGGCCTGCGGGAACGGCTGGACAGGTTCCGCACCCTGAAGCTTTTCATGGACATCTGCGTTCGCTGCGGCGCCTGCGCGGACAAGTGCCATTTCTACATCGGCTCGGGTGACCCCAAGAACATGCCGGTGCTGAGGGCTGAGCTGCTGCGCTCGGTCTACCGCAAGGACTTCACCCTGGCCGGCAAGATCATGGGCAAGATGGCCGGAGCTCGGGAGCTCACCGAGGATGTGCTCAAAGAATGGTTCATGTACTTCTTCCAGTGCACGGAATGCCGACGCTGCTCCCTGTTCTGCCCCTACGGTATCGACACGGCGGAAATCACCATCATCGGCCGTGAGCTCCTGAATCTCCTCGGGCTCAACATCGACTGGATCATGGGTCCGGTGGCCAATTGCTACCACAACGGGAATCACCTGGGCATTCAGCCCCACGCCTTCAAGGACATGATCGAGTTCTTCGTGGACGAGATCGAGGCGGTGAACGGTGTGCGAGTCAACCCGACCTTCAACCGCAAGGGTGCTGAAATTCTATTCATCACGCCTTCGGGGGATGTGTTCGCCGACCCCGGCACCTACACTCTCATGGGCTATCTCATGCTGTTCCACGAGCTGGACCTGGACTACACCTGGTCCACCTACGCCTCGGAGGGCGGCAACTTCGGCTTCTTCACCTCTCACGAGATGATGAAGCGCCTCAACTCCAAGATGTACGCCGAGGCGAAACGGTTGGGCGTGAAATGGATCCTGGGGGGCGAGTGCGGCCACATGTGGCGCGTCATCAACCAGTACATGGATACCATGACCGGCCCCGCCGATTTCCTGGAGGAGCCCGTTTCCCCCATCACGGGGACG
>JBFYYO010000223.1:0-6268 GCA_041310025.1 Syntrophobacterales bacterium | reverse complement strand
GGAAATGAGGATCGCCGGAAGCTCTGCCGCCTCACCTTCTTCGTGGATGATTCGGACTCTGTCGGAGCACTCGGCAAACTCCTCGAGAAAGCGCACAAAGTCTCCGGTTCTGGGGTCAGGGGTGGTTCTCAGTCGGATTGAAAGCGTTTGAGAGAGTCGAGCTCCCCACACGCGAATCGTGTCTGCGGCAGCTTCAGCGATGACCATTCTTCTCTCCTCACCATGGCGTCCTTCCGCAGAAAGCCGGAATCTCGGGCTCCTGCCGTTTTCCAAGCCCCGGCTTTCACCGGGGCGGCGGCATTGCAGAAGTCTTCGGACATCTCTTGGAGCCCGCTCAGCGGCAGGAGGAGGGAATCAACGGCCATTCGTTCTCGAATCGACAAGGCAAAGAATCGCTCCCTTGACGGCCTGCAGGATTTTGTTGGCGTGACTGCCCAGGAGGAAGGGTTTGCGCTCATGAAAACTCTTCTTCCCCATCAGGACGATCTGGTACTCGGCTGAAGCGATGTCGTTGAGCAGGTCGCGGGCAACGCCCTCTTTGGTCGTTTCAACGCGCGTTTCGATGTGCCGCTCGAGGACTCCCTGCTGCAGCAGCATGTCCTTGGCTTCACGCATGAAGCTCTCCACACTTCGGATCCAGTCCGTGGCCCATTTTTCGATGCGAGACTGGCGGTCTTTCTGCTCCCTCGGGCCGAGGATGTGTCCATCGTCCCAGAAAGTCGGGGGAACGGGGGGCATGAGGTGAAGGAAGGTGTATTTCAGTCCTGCAATGGGGGCCAGAAATTCGCTGGCATAATTGGCGAGGGTGCGCGAATCCGGGCCTCCTTCCAGGGCGACGAGAACCCGTCCGGTCTTGTTGACGGGCGTATCCACAACCCATACCGTGCGATCCTTGGCGTATTGAGCCACCTTGCTCGATACGCTTCCGATGAGGAGGCCTTCGAGAGTACTGCGCCCTCTTCGACCGAGTGCGATGCTTCGGATGCCCGACTCTGTCGCTTCGGCCATGATATCCTGGCCGGGATCCATGCTGTCCAGCCGGGTCTTGAGCTCCAACCGCTCTTCCGGAAATCCGACTTCCAGCAAC
Source organism: Syntrophobacterales bacterium (assembly GCA_041310025.1). Lineage (GTDB taxonomy): Bacteria > Desulfobacterota > Syntrophobacteria > Syntrophobacterales > Syntrophobacteraceae > JALOOX01. The sequence goes on along the minus strand of JBFYYO010000223.1, from coordinate 5,181 downwards.
CGCCTGCGGGACTCCTGCAACACCGCGTGCCCCACCTTCTCCTGCTGATCGTAGGGAAGGCGACACGTCTCCTCCACTTCCCCGCACAGCTCCCCGGGGAGCAGGCTGGCCATCTGTTGAACGCAATGCAGGAGCTTCAGTTGCAGATCTTTGTCATTTTTGAGGATCTTTCCGAGAACGGAAACCGCTTGCAAACCGCGCTCCGAACCGTCCACCGCCAACAGCAACTTCTTTTCCATGGCGTTCCTCCTTCGAAATCAGGTTTCATCGCCTCCTTGACTTCGCCCCGTAAACGCTTCCAAGCCATTCACGCTCAACCTGAGCCTCGTCCTCTCGTTCCCCGAATGCCCGTCATTGTGCGGCTGGTCAATGTCCACACTCGATACTTTTATAATCACTCGGGCGGCTTTTAGAAAATTGAATTCGCTTGGTATGACTGGTTTTTTCGAGCTCAGGAGGAGGGTCCGACGGATTGCGAGTCCAGGAAGTCCTCCATTGCCGCGGGCGAGTCAACAGTGCGGAAATTGGGGAGGCTCTGCAGGAAGAGCTTCCCGTAGCTCTTCGTTCGCAGCCGCATATCAAAAATGGCCACGATGCCCCGGTCCCGGGACGAGCGGATCAACCGCCCGACCCCCTGCTTGAGCTGAATGACCGCTCGGGGAACCTGGTACTGGTAGAAGGCGTTCCTGCCATCGGACGCAAAGGATTCCATGCGGGCGGCGGTCACCGGATCATCCGGAACCTCGAAGGGCAGTTTGTCGATCAAAAGACACGAGAGGGCTTCACCGGGGACGTCGATGCCTTGCCAGAATGAGCTGGTTGCGAAGAGCACGGAATCGACCTTCTCCTTGAACTCGGCCAGAAGTGCCCGTTTGGCCTGCTGCCCCTGGACCAGGAGCGGGTAGGGGAGGCGGTCTTTCAGCTGCCGGTGACATTCATGGAGATTCCTGTAACTGGTGAACAGAAAAAGTGCTCGCCCTCGTGTTTTTTCCAGAATCTTCAGGGACTCCTCCACCAGGGATGAGCAGAAGGAAGGCTCGTGGGGCAGGGGAAACCTGCCTGGAATGTACAGGAGGGCCTGGTCCGCATAACTGAAGGGGGATCGCAGGAGCACCTCCCGTCGGCTGGCAGGGATTCCCAAGGCGGAGCGGCAATACTCGAAGGAATCCCCGACGCTGAGTGTCGCCGACGTCATCACCACGGCTGAAACCTTGGAAAACAACTGCTGCTCAACGATCTTCGAAACCTCGATGGGGGTGCCGTAGAGCGCCACGCTCTGTGGGGTCAGCTCAAACCAGTAGACCAGGGAGGGATCGTTCTGGTCGAGGAAGGACTGCAGGCATGTGGCCAGCTCGAGGCTCCACTGATGACAGCTCTCCAGGGGCGGCCTCTCATCCCGGTATCGTGAAAGGATCCCGGCGATGTGCTTGAGGGCTTCGATGGCCCTTCGGCAGGTGTCCACGAAAGCTGAGCCTGCCCTTTCCAGGTCCAGTCGGAACCGGCCCTGCTGCCCCGCGGACTTCTTCAGCTGAGCAGGAAGCAGCCGTTCCAGGACCTCCAATTGCTGAACGGTGGCCTGGATCGTTTGAAGATCCTTGGTTTTGCCCGCGTCCCGCTTGAGCTCGCGGAGCAGATCACGTCTGAGATCGCCCAGCATGTAGAGGTTGAACTGAAGCCCGAAATACTGCCCGATCACGTCCTCCAGCTGGTGGGCCTCGTCGAAGATGACCGCCTGGTATTCGGGAATCACTTCCCCTCCGGACTGGCGGACGGCCAGGTCGGCGACGAAGAGGTGGTGGTTGACGATCACCAGGTGCGCATGCGCGGCTTCGGCTCGCGCTCTCGTGAGGAAGCACTGGGCCAGATCCTCGCACTCCTGCCCCAGGCACTGCTCACGGTTCGAGCTCACCTCGTCCCAAGTGTGGAAGCGATCGGGCAGCCAGCCGATCTCCGAGCGATCGCCCGTGCGCGTTCGGGTGGCCCACGCCTGGAACTTCCTGAACAGCTTGGCCTCGTCACGATTCCAGAACGTGGGCTGGAAGGCGAATTCCTTGAATCGGCGCCGGCACAGGTAGTTCTTTCTGCCTTTCAGACAGACGACCTTGAGCTTCGGAAACAGGTGCTCCTTCAGGAGGGGGACATCGTGGTCGAGTATCTGGTCCTGAAGGGTCTTGGTTCCCGTGGAGACAACGATCTTCCTGCCGCTCGTGATGGCCGCGATGAGATAGGCCCAGGTCTTGCCGGTTCCCGTGCCGGCCTCCACGAGCAGGGGTCTCTCCTCTCCCAGGCAGTCGCTCACGGCCTGGGCCATTTCGAGCTGTGCCGAACGAAACTCGAAACGGGGAAGCTTCTGTGCCAGCAACCCCTCCGGTCCAAAATACTGCAGCATGTCCTGCGGCGGCTTCAAAACAGATCCGACTTGAAGAAAGACTCTGAAGGGGGGGCTTGTCGGGAGCCGGAGGATGCACGGGGAGAGAAGTCCTCCTTCGTCTCCTCCCCATCATCCGAAGTCTCGAATTCGTCTTCGTCCTGAGCTTCTTCGTCGTACGACCGCTTGTTGACCGGGGGCTCGCCATCGAACGCCGCATAGACCCCAACGCCATCATGCGACCGGTAGATGTAGCCCGAGCTCGGGTCCATTTTGGCCAGCACCACTCCGGAAGGGATCTTGAAAGCCTGGATCGGCTGGTCCTTGAGGACCTCCTGCATGAAATAGAGCCAGATGGGGCAGGCTGCGCGCCCCCCCGTTTCCCCCTTCCCGAGGGAGAGGTTGTGGTCGTCGTACCCGATCCATACGCCCGCGATCAGGTCCGGCGTGTAACCCACAAACCAGGCGTCCTTCAGCTCATTGGTGGTGCCCGTTTTGCCCGCGGCCGGTCGCCCCAGTTCCTTGGCTTTCTTGCCCGTTCCCTCCTCCACGACGCCCTGCAGGATGTGGGTCATGATGTAAGCCGTCTGAGGTGAGATGACCTTCTCGCGTCTGGGCTGGTGCTCCTCCATCAAATTGCCTTTGCGGTCGTAAACCTTTTCGATCAGATACGGATCGGCACGCTCGCCCAGGTTGGCAAAGGGTGTGTAAGCCGTGAGGAGCTCCGAGAGCGTCACACCGGAGGCCCCCAGGGCCAGAGACAGGGTCGGGGTCAGCTGTGAACTGATCCCCAGGCGCCGGGCAAAGCTGATGACGTAACTGGTTCCGATTTCGTCCAGGAGCTTGACCGTCACCACGTTGCGCGAGTTGACCAGCGCCTTTCGCAGGGTGATGGGCCCCCAGAACTGATGGTCATAATTGGAGGGCTTCCACGGACCGCGCAGACTGTGATCGTCCCGAACAAACGGGGAGTCGACCAGTATGGAGGCTTCCGTGTAGCCCCGATCAAGGGCCGCCGCATAGATGATCGGCTTGAACGAAGATCCCGGCTGGCGAATGGCCTGAGTGCAGCGGTTGAACTGGCTCTTTTCGAAGTCTCTTCCTCCCACCATGCACAGGACCTGTCCCGTATCCGGAACCATCGCCATCAGGGCTCCCTCCATACCGGGGTCCTGCTCGAGAACCGCAGACCAGGAGCTCTCCTCTTCCTTCCTATCCAAACGGACCCTGATGATGTCCCCCACCCGGAACATCTTTCCGGCACGGCTCGATGAGAACTTGGTCCACTCCCATCCCGACGGAGGCAGTTTCCCATAGGCCGAGCCCAAATGCAGCAGGCAGGTCTTGGTCTTGGCATCGTAGTGCATCACCAGCGCCCCGGCTATCTTGTCCGGCGCCAGGCTCCCGTTGCGCTCGGACAGCACTTTGACCGTCCGGTCCCACTCCTCTTTGGGGACGTTGGCATGAAGACCTCGGTATCGCCGATGGCGCTTGTCGAGCTCTCGAAGTCCCTGGTCCAGCACCTTCTCCCCGATGCTCTGAGCCTTGGGATCGAGCGTCGTGTAGACGGTCATGCCTTCCTTGTACAGGCCGTCTTTTCCATAGCGGCTCTCCAGCTGGCGGCGCACCTCTTCCGTGAAATAGTCCATATCCTTCAGCGTCCAATGCCTGGGACTCGCCAGCTTGAGGGGGTCCGCCTGCGCCTTCTGCACATCCCCTGACGTGGCCAGGCCGGACTCGAGCATCCGCTGCAGAACGTAGCGCTGCCGCTCTCGAGCCGCCGGCAGGTTGTGGGTCGGTGAGTATCGGCTCGGGGCCTTGGGCAGTCCGGCCAGAAGCGCGGCTTCCGCCAGGTTGAGATCATGGGCGCTCTTGTCGAAATAGGTTCGAGCGGCCGCCTCCACTCCGTACGCGCCGGACCCGAAATAGATCTGGTTCAGATACAGGAACAGGATCTCGTCCTTGCTGAGGGTCTGGTCGATCCGGTAGGCCAGAATGGCCTCTTTCATCTTTCGAATCCAGGTTCGTTCCGGCGTCAGGAGGAGGGATTTGACCACCTGCTGAGTGATGGTGCTCCCCCCCTGCACGATCTCTCCCGCCTGGATGTTCTTGAGGAGAGCCCGAATGACTCCCGGGAAGTCAACCCCTCCGTGCTCATAGAACCGAACGTCCTCTGAGGCGAGAAAAGCATTGATCAGATGCGGGGGCAGATCGGACAAGGGAACGACATAACGACGCTCGGTGTAGAACTCACCCTGCAGGGAGCCGTCGGATGCATAAACCCTGGTCACCAGTGGGGGATGATAGTTCTTGAGTGACTGCGTGCTGGGAAGTGAGCGGTCGAGCTGAATGAAGAAGGCCAGCAGCGACAATCCAGCCACCAGGACGATGCTCGCCACCGAGGCGAGCAGAACCAGGGTCACCCAGCGGGCCCCGGACGTTTTCTGAGTGCTTCTTCGATTCGCTTTTCTTTTCATGGGCCGTATCCTCAGCTGTGCAGCGCGTGCGACAGAATCATTTTCAATCATTCCCTGAAATGAATGAACGAAAATTATAAACCAAATGAAGCATTTGAGTATAGAATTCTTGTTCGGATTCAGTTCAGTGCACTCGCAGACCCGGGAGGACTCCCATGATCGATCGCGTGGTTTACCGCCCCATCGGAGTGATTCACTCACCCTTCAAGAATCTCGAGGACATGCCCATTCAACCCGCTGGGGCCCGGGGAGCTCAAGGGACCGTAGTCGTCCATCCGGAGCTCTCCATCGGATTGAGGGACATCGAAGGGTTTTCCCACCTTTATCTCCTCTACC
>JBFYYO010000222.1:0-6276 GCA_041310025.1 Syntrophobacterales bacterium | reverse complement strand
CGCCCGCCGCTCAGGGCGGCATGCAGGCCGCACTGGGCAACTGCATCGAGTGCGGGTGCTGCGTTGCGGCCTGAGGCAAGGCGAACATGCTGTCCGAAGGTTTTATGGGTGCGGTTGCCTTCAACCGCATCGCCCGGTTCATGTTGGACCCTCGTGACCAGAGAACCGGTGATGAGTATTTCGAGGTGGTCGGGAACGAAGGCGGCATATTCGGCTGCCTCGGCTGCGAGGGACGTGTGCCCGAAGCGGATTCCGCTCCAGGACCAGCTGGGCATGCTCAGGCGCAAGATGGGCTTCTCGCAGGTGAAGCACCTTTTTGCGAAGCTCCTGCCGGGCAGGAGATCGGTGTGAAGCTGTTCTGTTCACTGTTCTGTACCGTGGCATCATATTTCAAAACCCATGAAAGGGGGAGGACCATGACGACGAAGGTTAAAGTACTCTTGAACGTCTTACTGCTGACGGCAATGGTGGTGGCTGCCAGCCCCGTGTCTGCCGAGGAAAAGCCGGCGGATAACATGCAAATCGCCCTGGAAAAGATGCGCGCGGATAAGAAGCTTCTCATTTCAGAAAACTTGCAGCTCACCGAGAGTGAGGCGAAGTCCTTCTGGCCGGTCTATGAGCGTTACCAGGATGAGCTCTTTCTTCTTCGGACCCGAACCATCAAGTTGCTGAACGACTATGCGAGCTCCTATGAAAAAATGACCAACGATATTGCGAAGAAGCTGCTGGACGAGTCCATCACTATCGAGGCCTTGCGCCTGAAGCTGAACCAGGCCTACCTGCCCAAGTTCCGAAAAGTCTTGCCCGATATCAAGGTGGCTCGTTACTACCAGTTGGAAAACAAGCTCCAGGCTGCCCTGATGTATGAGCTGGCTCGAACCATACCCCTGGCAAAGACGGATGGCTAGATCCTACCTCCCCAAAGGTACGGCATCCAAGACTGAAGCCCGTATTGTTCTCTGTTTTCCGTGCGCTTCGCTGGACCAGTGCTGAGCCCAGCGAAGACGAACCGATTGAGAGTGAGGATGTGATGATGAGACATATGCAATTGAAGTTGGCATTCCTGATCTTCCTGTCGGCTGGAAGCGTGTTCATCACCTGTCAATCCGCTTTGGGAGCATCTGCTGCCGAAATCGACCGTGGTGCGAGAAGTGCCCTGCAACAGCTGTATGCGCAATCACCTTCAGCCAGGGCACTGGGACAAAAAGCGAAGGCCATCCTGGTCTTTCCGAGCATCGTCAAGGGAGGTTTCATCGTGGGAGGCCAATATGGCGAGGGGGCCCTTCTGAGAGGTGGAAAGACGGCCGGCTACTTCAGCACCATCCAGGCTTCCTACGGACTTCAAGCGGGAATCCAGAAATATGGATACGCCCTCTTCCTGATGAGCGACTCGGCCATCGACTGGGTCAACAGAAGCAATGGCTGGGAAATCGGCACGGGCCCCAGCATCGTTGTGGTGGACGTCGGGAAAGCCGGCTCCTTGACGACAACCACCCTGCATTCAGATATCTACGCTTTCTTCTTCAGCCAGAAGGGACTCATGGCCGGCCTCGGGCTGCAGGGAACCAAGATCTCGAGGATCAACAAGTGAGCGTCAGTGCTCTTACCTGCTGAGGACGCCGGCCGTCGCCGCAGAGCGGCCGACGCTGCCAAAGGACTTTCATGCGTCTGAGCCAAACGCCGTGGTGTTGGGCATGACCTGCGCGATGGAAAGCAGGTGGGGCGGGACATCCGGGCGTTTTGCGGTCCTGGTGCGCACAGTCTTATCGTGCGCACCAGAAGCTGGCATTAAGCTGCGCCCGCCTGCAGGGGCAAGACGTCTGCCAGTGACTCTACTATACTCCTTATAGGTTGAGATTCTTCTTTTTTTGAACTCACGCAAAGACGCACGGAGCGCAGAGAAACTTCAAGGATATGAACCTCTGCGTTCTCAGCGGCTCTGCGTGAGAATGAAAAACACTATCCTTCACGAGTATAAAACTTTGACTGGAAGGAGGGCGACAAATGAACGTGAAGCGATTGGTGAGGGACATGATGGTGTTTGGCCACCCTGCTCAGCATGGCCGGGCAATGCCGTTGAATTAAGGGGTGGCACGGGCCAAGCGAAGCTTGCCCGTGGCCGAATGAGCTCGCATGGGCAAGCTCCGCTTAGCCCATGGCACCCGACCCGACCGTGCAGATGAGCCTAATTCAACAGCATTGGCATGGCCGGGTGCGGGCACGTGCAAACCATGTCCACGGAGAATTGCGTCACCGTGCAGGACTTCGGATGCCCTTCCGGAGACAAGCCCTCCCCTTATCCGCCCTACTGCCATCCCTGATTGAGCAACCGCAGATTGAATCAACCCCCTTTGCATGAAGCCGCAGGCTACCGGCCAAGGCACTCCGTGCGATGATTCTGCGCTGGTCTCTCAAACCAGTTTCCGAGAAGCCACTCCTGTGGCCAGTCAAGTCAGGGACGGCACAGCATCAGCCGCATTCACGGTAATTCGGTTCCCGCCGCCGAGAAGGTCCTTCAGGCGAGAAACGATCCACTTCCTGCAGCTCCTGTCTGGCGACAATCCCACAAAGCCCGGCAGCGAGAAAACCGATCGTTGTGCCTATGAACAATCCGATCAATACGCCCAGCCAAAACATATCACGCCGCTCCTCTCGTCACCCGCCAAGGTGTCGGCCCGACCCAACTCTCCATTGAGTCCCGACGAACCAAGCATTCAGCACGGGCGACTCGCCGAACAAAAAGATCTATTGACAGAAAACCTTTTTCCAGACCCATTATTAGCTTAGGAGTTTTGTGTCTCCCAGTCAACACTCAACACCACCGGATTCAGGCAAGGCATTACAAAATGTAGATGTCACAGCTGACTCTACTAAGCAACGTTACCCATTAATCATCTCCAGACCCTAAGCATGTACGTTAATCATACATATTAATATCCATAATATCATTTCGCTCCAATTATCCTCTCATGTGCACAAAACAACACCGGACGGACAAAGTGATTGTGAACAGAGGAACGCAAGTGCAGTGCTCGGTGATGATTCAAACTGCTATAGGGAGTATTTATACGCTGAGACCGAAAAAGGTCACCAGGGAATCTCGACCCGATGAAACCCTTCGGCCAGCTCGAAGGGCTCTCCCTCGGCCATGGCCTCGCAGCGCTGCCGCAGCCAGGATTCGAGATCGGGAAAGGGGAGCTCCCTGACCTGGCTCTCATGGCATCGCAGGGCTGCGAGCTTCATCGGAAAAGTAGGCGTGATATCAACCTTATAATTGATGTCCTCAGCCGCCCAGAACAGGATCTCCCTCACCTTGTGCGGTTCGAGCCCTTCGGTCATCAGCTCGGGATAGGCCAGGTGATCCCGGGCGAAAGGGTAGACCGCGTCCATGGCGACCTGGCCCGCCACCCGGTGGTCGCGGTGCCAAAGGTAGCGTCGATAGGGATCGGAAGTCATCACGATTTCCGGGCGGTGGATGCGAATCTGACGCACGATATCTTTGCGAAATGCGGGGGTATCCTCAAGCCCCTGGTCCGGGTAGCCCAGAAACACCACATCCTTGACCCCCAGGAGCCGGGCGGCTGCCCGCTGTTCCTGTTCTCGCATTGCCACCAAACGCTCAGCCGTCAGAAGCCGGTCGGTCGTTCCCTTGTCTCCGTTGGTGCAGATCACATAGACAACCGTTCGCCCTTCCTGCGTCCACCGCGCCACTGTTCCCGCCGCCCCAAACTCCGCATCGTCCGCATGGGGGGACACCACCATCACATCCACTGGCATCGTTGCTCCATTCCTTCCTTATTGCCCACACCGTTCAACGGCCGTATTCCTCCATGAGCTCAACATACTGGGCCGCCAGTGCGGATGCGACCGCGGACCAGCTGAATTCGAGGACCGATGCCCTGGCTCTCTCCCGAATCCCGGATCTCCCGTCGACATCTCTCAAGAACCTGAGAAGGCACTCAGCAAAGACGGCCGGCGATCCGTCGGACACGATGGAGCCGGTCTCGCCCTGCTGAATGATCTGCTCCATGGCGCCCACCGGCGTTGAGACGACCGGCGTCCCGCAGGCCAGCGCTTCCAGTGAAACCAGCCCGAAGCTCTCGTAATGGGAGGGCACCACCAGGACATCGGCCGAGCTGTAGTATTCGGGGAGGTGATGGTGCTCGACCTGTCCCGCAAACCGGATCAGTCCCTGGATCCCCAGCCCGGCGATCCGCTGCTGCAGCTCTTCATGGGCCGGAGCCCCTGCGCCTTCCCCCCCCACCAGCACCAGGCGCAGGCCCGGGAAGTCCCTGATCAGTCCGACCGCATCGAACAATCTTTCCAGCCCTTTCACGGGGGAAAACCTTCCCACGAACAGCACGATGGCCTCATCGGGGCCGAATCCCAGGATTCGACGGGAGCCGACCCTGTCCAGGGGCCTGAACAGCTCCAGGTCCACGCCGCACGGGACCACACGGATCCTTTCCGGATCGGCTCCGTAAAAACGCTGCAGATCCTCCCTCTCCCGCGGAGTGGCTGCGACGATCCGGTGGCAATCCTGCACGAGCCGGGCTTCCGTCTCCACCCGCAGAGGCGGCTCTTCCTCCTGCAGCAGGGAGCTGTTCTTCACCGCCCCCAGGGTGTGGAACATGATGGCATGAGGAACATCCCAGGCCCTCTGAGCCCAATCTCCCACCTTGCCGGACACCCAATAGTGACTGTGAATGAGATCGTAACTCCCAGCCTCCTTCGCTCGAAAATGCTCCAACGCCTCAAAGAAAGACTCCAGATGCGGGTAAAGATCGGAGGGATGCCCGTAGCCGTTGTCGCCGGCTTTCAGCTCGACGAGGCGGATGTTGGTCGTCAAGTGCGCCACCGAGGGTGTGTTGCGCCCCTGGGGATGCCGCGTGAAAATGTCGACGCGATGCCCTCTCCGCCCGAGCTCCCGGGCCAGCGAGCGCACATAGACGCTCATCCCCCCCGTATCCCGGCTTCCCAGCCTTCCCACGGGGCTTGAGTGAACGCTCAGCATGGCGATGTTCAAACTGTTTGGAGCAGGGCGATTCATGGGTCGATCCGCGCTTGCGGCCCCGGTTGCCGGATCGGGGCTTGATCAGATTCACGACTGACCGGTCAGGGCTCTCTAACAAAGGACGCCCGCTCAGCCCAGGGAGAGCCGGCAGCGGTACAACGGCACCGGCCGGGCTCCCAGGCGACGTTTGTAGATCTCGGCCCCCTTGAGAAAGTCATAAACCCGCCTGCCGTCCTCGATGCTCCGGCGAAGCGTCAGCAGTTTGCACAGCAGCCCGACACTCAGGTGGCGATAGCCGGGGTCCAAACCACTGTTGTAAAGATAAACGGAGCCGTTGTAGTCGAAGCACAAAGCCGACGCAGCCCGAGCACCACCGACCTCCAGAAAGCACAGCTTCACCAGACGGTGCTCCGCCAGAACCTGAACGACCAGCCTCAGAAATCGCTCCCGCGCTTCGGTGAGAAACTCCCCTTTCTCCGGCCGGCTCAGCCTGAAAAGACGGAGGAATTCGTCCATCGCGCACTCCACGTCGCGCGGGGCCTCGAGGACCTCCAGGCGGTGAGCGGAGCCCCGATGCAATCTTCTGAATTTCCTGTGGATTTCATGCCTTTCCTTGCCTGACAATTCCGACAGGTAGGCTTCCCAGGTCAGGGGCAGCGTCATTTCGAAGGAGACATCCTCCTCTTCCCGGAGTACCTCACTCCCCACGGCACCGGCAACTGCCGGCAGAGCCCGCATGGTCAGGGAATCGGGTCTGACCAGGCCCAGATCCAGCCTCCGGATTCCCTGCCGGCTCAGGAGTTGAAGCAGCGCCGTGAAGAAGGCGCAATCCTGGCCGGGGTTGACGATGAAGTCCTGGTAGTCGCACACGTCGACATCGCCGATGAATCGGGCCGTCTCACCCTCCACCCGCAGAGGGGCGATGCCCAGAAGCCTGTCGCCATCGCGAATCTCCCACAGCAGGAGATCTTGGCCTGTTCCGAAGGCACTCCACCAATTCTCAAGCCAGGGTGGAAGCACAAACGGGCTGTTCCAGGTCAGCGCATCCGCGGTAGCCGACCAGCGGGCAGAAAGGAGCTCGAAGGACAGCGGGACAGCCGAAAAAGCCCCTTTCCAATCGGCGGAATTCATCCAATGCTCGGTTCCAGCCCGAAAGGCTGTCCTGTTCCCATGATGTGTGCAGCAATGAGGCATGGCCTCAACCTCCCGTCAACTTCCAGCGAACCCCCTCTGCCGTATCTTCCACAATGATATCTGCGCGC
>JBFYYO010000221.1:0-6329 GCA_041310025.1 Syntrophobacterales bacterium | reverse complement strand
CCGCCGTCGGGCGTCGTCTGGGGCTCCTCGTATCCGAGCTTCGGCTCTCCGGATTCCATGACCAGGCGGTCATCGGCACGATAAATCTCCGCCTGTTCCGCCCAGCCCATCTGGAAGTCGTCTCTCCCGACGATTTCACCCGGTGATTGCAGGCCCGCGTCCAGGGCAAACGGGCGGTTGCATCCCAGGTATTTGGACTCGAGGTTCTTCCAGAAAACCCTCACGGGGATCGTATCCAGGACGGACTGCAGCATCCGCTGCGACTCCTGCAGCGCCTGCTCGGCCCGCTTCCGCTCCTCCCTGTCTTTCTCCGATTCCGCAACACGCTTCCGCAGATCCTGCAATTCGGTGAGGAGCTGCTCTCTGGATGGTTCACGATCCGACATTTTCGACTCCCTGGAACATTGATGGACGGGTTCGCACGCACATGGAGCTGAGGATATCCGATTTCTCAACGAGGGCATGAACGGGCGAGTGAAAGGCGTCGGTTTTGCCTTTGAATCGTCGACTCATTTTGAACTGTATAGCACATCCAGGGATAGATGGGATTCATTTCATCGCTCGGTCACCTCAAGAGGGCCGAAAGGCTCCGCTGGTCTGCGGCTGATGCTGGATGCTTGATGCTGGACAGGGGCAAAGTCACTGCGGGACGAGGTTCCAGTTTGCCGGGTCTTCGGCATTGGCCATCATCTCGAATCGGCGAGCCATTTCTACCCGGTTGCATGGGAGGTGATATTGATCCCGCGGCGTGGGTCAGAGTATTTTGGCGAGCCGAGGAGACTTGAGGCAGGGGATTCTCAGCTGCTATCGAAGTCGAGATCTATCCGAAGGCGCTCCAGTTCGTGGCCACATGAAGATAGGGAGCTTCAGAGACAGCCTGATGCCGATCCCTCCGTCCAGAGCATTGCCTGAAGGATGGATGGAAAGGCTGAAGACTTTGTCGATATTTCCGCAAAATCTCCTAATACTGCAACGGGATTACTCGGGTAGGGTGGGCAAAAGCGGTAGCGCTTCCCACCGAAAAAAGAATTTCTAAGGCCACGGTGGGCAGGATGGACCCCTTGCCCACCCTACACAGGAATAGCATCCGGCTTCATTTCTCGTTGCAGTATCAAGCCCGAGCGCCTTATTGGAGCGATGCTCGGTACAGCTCCAACTGAACAAGGTGATCACATTCCTCTTGCGTCATCCCCGCATGCTTCTGGCGGGGATCCAGACATCTGACCGCCTCTGGATTCCCGCCAGGGACATGCGGGAATGACAACGAATACGATCAATCAATTGTGTGGAAGGGTACTTAGGAAGCCCATGCACCGTGGGTGTTTGGAGACTGGCATGTCTCTTGCCTCTAAGCAGGCACTGAAGGGAGGCGGGAGCCCGGAAATCGCGAGGTCTGAACCAGCGGCAAGACCCTCATTTTTCATGGAGAACGGGCCGGCTCTTTTCTCATGCTGTGGGGATGGTTGAGAGAGAAGTTTGTAGACGGTTTTGAGAGGTGAATCGTCTCAGTCCATGAGGGACTGGACGGAAAAGCCTTCTCAAGACCACAACCGAGGGAGTGTGAGACATGAAGACCATCAAGAAAATAGCCGTGATCGGCATCGCCTTGGCCTTTGTGGTGGCCTTTGCCCCCATCGATGCGGATGCAGGGCGCTATCATCGCCATCATCATCATTACCACCATCATCACGGAGCGCTCCTCCCGCTCGCTGTGGCAGGGGCTGTGGTTGGGACGGCAGCCATCCTGTCAGCGGGTGCGGCGGGACCTGCCTACCCGGCCTACTATGCACCGGCGCCCGTCGTCTATGGTCCCGCTCCGTACCCCTACGGGCCAGTCTGGGTCCCTGGATATTACAGCGGTTATGGCGTATGGGTCCCCGGGCGCTGGAGGTAGACTGCACCCCGCTCAGAATTCCACTTCAGAATGCTCCCGGGGGGCCGCGACGACGGCCCCCCGCGGGCAGGCGGCGCGGGAAGGCATCAGGAAATGCGGAAGCGGCCAGGTGGCGGCCGTCCTTCCTCGCCCTCTTGCCGGAATCGAGTATCCCGTCTGGGAGGTCTTCCCTGCTTCGCGCCTCTGCGACCGGGCCCATCGCATCGCCACCGGCGCCGGCTACAACAGCGTGGCCGACATGAGCCTGAGGCCCGAACAAGCACCTTTGCATCCCTTTCGAAAGACGCTGCGACCACCAGGCGGTCCGCCTCCGGCGGGACCCGTTCAGCGGACCTGGAAACGGTGCCGACTCGGCAGCGGGCTTTTTATACTCGTTTAGGCTGAGATTCTTCTTTTCTTGAACTCACGCAAAGACGCAGGGAGCGCAGAGAAACCTCAAGGTTATGAACCTCTGCGTTCTCAGCGGCTCTGCGTGAGAATGAAAAAACCTATCCTTCACGAGTATAGCTTCTCTCATTTGAAGGGCGGGAAATGGAGCAGAATTTCGGTGAGGGCTGCGCCGTCGCGCTCAGCTCAGTCCTGCCCGATCACGCTCCTGAAAGACTTCCTTGGCTGCGAGCACGCCGTTCAGGGCTGCTGGAAACCCGGCATACACGGCCATCTGAATCATGATTTCCACCACCTCCTGGCGTGAGCACCCAACATTGAGGGCGCCGTGAATGTGAACCTTTAATTGTGGGGTGGCATTGCCAAGGGCTGTCAGCGCGGCGACGGTGGCGATTTCCCGCGATTTCAGGTCCAGTCCCGGCCGGCTGTAAACGTCTCCAAACGGGAACTCGATGGTGTAACGGGCCAGGTCCGGCGCGATGTCCTTGAGGCTCTCAATGACCCGTTCTCCCGCTTCTCCGTCGATTTCTTTGAGCTTTTCATAACCGCGCTCGTATCGATCCGTGCTCACTGGAATATTCCTTTCCTTGACTGGGATGCCGAGTGGAGTGGTCTATCCATTCCCGTTACCGCACCGAGGCCTCTCAGTCGGGTCGGGCACAAGCGGCAGAGCTGGCCCTGGGACGGTCCGTTCTGCGCCTCGGGTGGGCATGGAAAACCCACATTGTCCGTAGTATCCTGCGATACTGGCTCAATTCTCATACGACAACGAGATTTCTCAGGTAGGGTGGGCAAAAGCGTCAGCGTTGCCCACCGAGAAGGGCGGCTTCACTTCCGGTGGGCAGGATAAGGCACTTGCCCACCCCACCCTGAAAGTGCAGCTGGCCTCATTTTTCCTCGTAGTACCAAACGGCTGTCAGATTGCAGCCGGCACGGCATGGCTATGTCCTGCGCTTCACCACGAAGCTCGGACTGCCGTAGTGGATGTAATCGGCCCAGTCGACGGACTCGATCTCGATCACCTTCCTGCGTCCCTGCTGCAGGGCATCTCCGACGGAATCCCCGTTCACGAGAGCCTTGTAAAAGACTCCGGCAAACTGCTCGGCGGCCGCGTCGCCCACCGGCCAGTAGGTGCCGACATAATTCCCGACACCTGCGCGCAGGAACGCCTCTGCGAGACCCACGTTTCGCTCCAGCTTCAGGGCGGCTGGCTCCGCGTCTTCCTCACCTCCGGCCTCTTCACCTCCCCGGACCCTTCCCGCTTCACAAGCGTTGAAGAAGACCAGGGCCGGAAGCTTTTCGAGGTGGACGAGGTCGCCGCCCGAGAGCACCTGGTGTCCATGGCACAGGATCCCGCTGCGAGACCGATTTTGCGGGTCGAAGAAGGCATGTCCGGCATAATGGATCACGTCGTACTCCCCGGACCGGAAGCGCGCCCGTACGGCGCTCCAGGTGGCGGCTTCGCGCCGGAGCTCATCCACCTGGAAGGCCGGGTCTCCGGCCAGAAGGGCCTTGATGCGTTTGCCTTCATCTTCAGCACCTTGCAGGTCGCAGGTTGGATTCACAATGAGCAGCACGCGGAGTCTGTCGGCCAGCCGCCGCTCCTCCATCCACCCGGCCACGGAGAGGTCCTCCGCTTCGTACTTGCGGCTGATTCCCATACTTGCGGCCGGAAACCATTCATTGATGAACACGGTCTCCCAGGGAATCCGCGCGGCGCGGGCATCGTGGATGAGCACCAGTTGATGGTCCTTCAGGCTCGGGAGCACCTTCAGCACCAGCTGCGGCAGGACCAGCCCGGCCAGTTTCTTCCCGAAATCCTCCAAGTTGTCGAAGTGTAAGGTTCGGGGCTGTATGGTATCCAAGTGGCTGTTCAGCTCTGAACCCTTGATGTCGATGGTGTCCGTGATCACCGTGGCCTTGCTTCCCGCCGTGAGCAGGGATGCGCGGAGGGTGAAGTCCGCATCGGGGGCCGGGTTGGTCGCCTCATCCCGTGAGTCCGTCATTTCCCGTACGATGAGGTACACCGGGTCCATGGCGGGAGGCGCGGCCCGACCCGCTGCGGCAGGAACCGGGGCCGGCATCGGCGGAAGCTCCCGGATCTCGACGGTCACCTCCAGGTCGTCGAAAAGAGAGGTCGTCGTCAGCCTGAGGAGCTCCGCGTGCATCTGGGCGAATCGCTCCGGATCGGTTTCGCAGAGCGTGATGCAGCGAAGGCGGCCATCCTGGTCCCCTTCCTTCAGTCCCCGGAGAAATCCCTGGATGAGATTGGCGAGAACCAGACCCACCGGCATGCCGCTTCCCGTGCTGAGGAGCACCGTGGCGAACTCGTCGACCTTGGTGCGAGCGAGGGCCCGGGCGGCGTTCTCGGCCACGATTCGGAGAACCTCCTCGTTGAAATCGTCGTAGCCTCCCATGCCGGTGAACACGACCATGTCGGCTCCCATGCGGTAGCGGTTGGCCGGCATGATGAAAACCTCACCGACGCTGGCTGCAATCATGCGCCGCTCGGTGAAGTCCGCGATGACTCCGCCCAGCTGTTCGTCGATGGCCCGGGCCGCCCCGGACGGGGCGACTCCACGGAACAGCCCCAGTACGATGGCGCGTGTATCCACCTGGGTCACACTGCCGTGAGCCAGCCGCAGATCGATGCGGCGCTGGCGCTTGCGGCCGACGACGATGGGCTCGCCGGTGAGCCTGGCGAACCCCATGGCGGGTGCCGGAGGAGCCTCCTCGCGGGTCCGAGCGGGCGGAGCCGCAAACTCCCTGAGCATCTGCCGGACTTCTCTCGGGCTGATCGCCTCACCTCGGCGGCCGCCGAAAGGCTCAGGGGCAAGATCCGCACTGCGAACCTCCCGCAAAGCCCCGCGCCGCGCGGGCGACCAGGAAGCGGGGAGAATGCTGGTGGCCGCACTCTCCATGAGGTCGATCACTGCCCGGGCCACGTCCGCGTTGTTGGGCAGGCTCCCGTGCGCTTCCTCCACGAAGTAGGTGGTGACGCCCTCCAGTTGAGCGAAGGCCAGGGGCACCGTGCCGTCCCCTTCACTGGAGGTTGTGTAGACAAACTCGTCACCCTCCCGGCGCACACTCACCACCGTATCCTGGTTGATCCCCGCAATGAGGGTGAATCGATCCTCACCGGGTGCAAGGGCTTCGTGCACCCTGGGTGCTTTCGCCAGCAAGGCGGCTCGGGGACCCATGCCAGTGGGGGGCCAGTTGGCCAGGCTGTAGAGGTCGAGCCCGGAAAACTTCTGGGGTGCCGGCAGCATCTGGTAGAGGCCCATGAACGTGTTGAACACGTCGTTCACGAGGTATTCCTGGCTGTTCACCACGTCGAGGGCGGCCACCTTCCGGACCATGGAATGACCCCCCGAGAAGGCCTGCACGGGTGAGAACGACCCGTAATTCGGAGTGCCCAGCATGATCAGTCGGTGTACCTTGCCGTCCTCCCCCTGGTCTTTGAGCTGTTTGAAGGCTGCCCGAGAGACGAGGCCGCCCATGCTGTGGGCCACCAGGTACAGGCTTTCGCGGCCTGAGCCGGGCCCGGTTTCCTTGCGGATCCGGGCGGCGAGATCCTTGCCCAGGTCCGGGATGTTCTGGCGCCAGTCGAAGGGATGGAAGTCCGCGTCGAAGCCCGCCTGCTTCAGGCGAAGCTTGAGCTTGAGGTAGGCGAGGAGGATCACGCCCAGGGGCTCGATGTCCTTGCTGCCCCCAACCAGGGAAAGCTGGCGGAGCCGCCCGGCGATGATGTCGACGGGGTCGACCCAGATGGTGTCGTCGAAGATGAATCGGTCCTTGCCGAGCTTGGACCCCATGATGCCCGGCAGGATCAGCACCCGCGGCCCGCCCCGGGTTCGAGCGGCCTGAGCCCGGGTGGCCAGGCTGCGCAGATCTTCATAGGCCTCTTCACCGAAGTAGTTTTCGAGAAGGTCCCGATGCTCCCCCGTGATGAGTGCCTGCTCGACGAGATCATCCTTGAGCGCGTAACCGCTCCGCCTTCCCTCCGTTCCCTTCCTGGAGGCACCCGGGGAAGCGCCGCCTTGGACAG
>JBFYYO010000220.1:0-6336 GCA_041310025.1 Syntrophobacterales bacterium | reverse complement strand
TATGTTGTGCCGCACGTGCTCTTTCAGATTGCCAAGACACGAAGCAGGGAGCTGTTTCTGCTCACCGTCGTCGTCATGTGCCTGGCAGTGGCATGGCTGACGTCGAGCATCGGACTCTCTTTAGCTCTGGGAGCGTTTCTGGCCGGCCTCATCATTTCGGAATCTGAATACAGCTACCAGGCCTTGAGCAATCTCCTGCCTTTCAGGGATCTCTTCACGAGCATCTTTTTCGTCTCCATCGGCATGCTGGTCGATTCCCGGGTGGTGATTGGGCATCCGGGAGTCGTGCTGTTCATCATCGTGGGCGTCCTCCTGTTGAAGGCGCTCATCGCGGGCGGTGCTGCAGCTCTTCTGGGATATCCCATCCGAACGATGATTCTGTCGGGACTGGCGATCAGCCAGATCGGGGAGTTTTCCTTCATCCTCTCCAAGGCAGGGGTTCAGCACGGTCTTCTTTCCGGCAGCGCCTACCAGATCTTTCTCGCGGTTTCGGTGCTCAGCATGGCGGCGACGCCCTTCATCATCAACCATGGAGCTTCCATTGCGGCCCTGGTCATGCGCCTTCCCATGCCCATGAGGCTTCGAGCGGGTTGGGGCAATGAAAAACCGGCCAACGATGTGGAAGAGATCTCCAGGGGTCATCTTCTCATCATAGGCTTCGGTCTGAACGGCCGAAACGTGGCCCGGGCCGCCCGAAGCGCGGGCATCCCCTATCTCATTGTCGAGATGAATCCCGTGACGGTGAAGAAGGAGAAATCGAAAGGGGAGCCCATCACCTACGGCGATGCGAGCCAGGAAGCCGTGCTTGAACATGTGGGCGTTCACAACGCCAAGGTCATGGTTGTCGCCATCCCCGACCCGGTGGCCACCCGCATGGTCGTGGCTTCCGCTCACGCCCTCAATCCGAGGCTGCACATCATCACCCGGACCCGTTATCTGACCGAGTTGAAGCCACTCTATGACCTGGGGGCCAACGAGGTCATTCCTGAGGAATTTGAAACCTCGGTTGAAATCTTCAGCCGGGTTCTCGCCCAGTATCTGATCCCCAGGGACGAAATTGAGCAGTTTGTGGCGAGAGTCAGAAACGATGGCTACGAAATGCTGAGAAGTCTTTCGGCGGAGGCTGCGACCTTTTGTTCCGCTTCTGTTTGCGACTACCGGCTCTATCTGCCCGATGTTGAGGTCCGCTCGCTGCGAATCAAGGAAGGGGCTCCCATCGCAGGCAAGACGTTGGGGCAGGTGGGTTTGAGGAGGACTTACGGGGTGACGCTCCTGTCGATCCGCCGAAACTCTGAGACGCTCTCCAATCCCGGAGCTGATACGGTGCTCCAGGCAGGGGACATTTCCATCCTGGTCGGAGAGGCGGATCGCCTTGCGCAGATACAACCCCTGTTTGAGTCCGGCGGTCAGGGGCATGAGCAGTAGACGGCCACCTGGCAGCCCCTCGATGAATCCCTGGCAGAAAGCGCTCCACGGGAGCCCGTCACTCAACGGAGGTGAGCTCCTTCGCACTCGCCGCTGCCATGGCGGGGATGCGCGCTCAGCCGAACTTGTGGCGGACGCCGTACCCTCCTTTGGGGAAGCGCCACTCGATGTTGAAATGCGGGCACCCGATCCGGCAGGTGCCGCATTCGAGGCAGCCCTCATAATTCACGCTGATCCGGTCGGCTTCCAATCTGTAGACATTGGCCGGGCAGATATAGAGGCAGGGCTGATCGGGGCATTCTCGGGTGCACAGCGAGTAGTCGATCAATCCGAGATGGGATTCCTCGTCGACCCGAAAACGATTCAGGAAAAGCTTGTCTTCAACCTTGACGCTCATCGGAAGGCCCTCCACCCGTCCCACAGCAACCGGATCCAGTCGAGCAGCGGCAGCCGGCGCCGCAGATTCCTCAAGATGGATTGCTGCTTGCGCCGCTTGGGCACACCGTCGACCCGGATCATCTCCCTGGCCGCAGCGGCGGCGGCTCCCGGGAGCGTCGTGAAGATCTCGTGATGCCGACCGAGGAAGCCGGGGAAGTGGCGATATTTCTTCAAGTCCTGAATCACGAAAGAGCTCTCCAACCGGGCCGAATATCCAGCCAGGCCGCGTCGGCTGAAGTCCCCCCGCTGCAGGGCTTCCATGATGGCTTCCGCCGCGAGCCGGCCCGAGGCCATGGCAAGGTTCGAACCCTCGCGGTGGGGTGCGTTGAAAAGCATGGCCGAATCCCCGGCGACGAGGAACCCGTCACCGCACAGCTGGGGAATGGCGTCGTAGCCTCCTTCGGGAAGCCAGTGGGCGAGGTACTCCCTGGGCTTGCCCGCCTTGATGAGCGGGGCCACCATGGGGTGAGCCTTGAACCGCTCCAGCATCTCGTAGGGTTTGACCCGTCGGGCGGCGAAGTCGGCCAGGTTGGCCCCGATACCCACTGAAAGCGAGGCTTTGTTCGTGTAGAGAAAGGCGACGCCATTCATCCCCAGGGTGACTTCGCCGAGAATCTCGGTGGTCACTCCCTGGCCGGGGCCCACATTGAACCGTTCATCGATCACTTCCTCAGGCAGGGCGATGGTCTCCTTCACGGCAAGCGCAACATTCTCCGGCTTCGGCTCCGGACGGAAACCCGTCTTCGCGGCAAGGGGCGAGTTGATCCCGTCGGACAGGAGCACCACGCTGGCCCTCAGGTCTCCTTCCGGGCGATCCGTGCGGACACCGATGACCTTGCCGCTCCCGTCGCGCAGCAGATCGGTCACCACCGTGCTGCAGATGACGAGCGCCCCCTTCTGTGCGGCCTGGTCGGCGAACCACCGGTCGAACTTCGCCCGGCCCACGGTGAAGGCGTTGAATTTCAGCTCATCGTCGAAGGCCCGGTCCCGGTAGCCCAGTTGGTACCCGCCGTCTTCCGACAGATACCAGATGCGGGATTCGACGATGTTCCGCTCGACGGGGCATCCCCTCTGGACATAGTCCGGAAGAATCTGAGCCAAATCATGCCCGTAGAGGACTCCGCCGAACATATTCTTGGACCCGGGGTATTCGCCCCGCTCGAGCACGATGGTCTTCACCCCGCTTTCCGCCAGGATGCAGGCTGTAGATATCCCTGCGGGTCCGGCCCCCACTATGGCCACATCGAATGATTCATTCATGGGTGTCTTCCGGTTCCAGCGTTCATGGCCCCTGGGATCTTCGCTTCAGCTGTGCGATCAGTTCCGGGACCACCTGCAGGTAGTTGCCCACGATCCCCACATCGGCCACCCTGAAGATGGGCGCTTCGGAGTCGGAGTTGATGGCGATGATCTTCTCGGAGCCCTGGATGGCGACGAGATGCTGGACGGCTCCCGAGACGCCGACACCGATGTAGAGTCTTGGGGCTACGGTTTTTCCGGTCTGCCCCACCTGCCGTTCGTAGGGCATGAGCCCGGCCTGGACGACGGGCCTCGAGCAGGCCACCACTCCCCCGACGACATCGGCGAGCTCCTGCAGCAGAGGGAAGGACGAGGCGTCGCAGGCCCCCCTGCCGGCGACCACGAGGGCGGGGGCGCGCACAATGTCCACACTCCCCGCCACGGCCACCTCTTTGATCAGATCGGTGACGACGGCCAGATCGCTTTCGCGAGGGGACCAGCCGCGGTGATGAATCGCTCCCTGGCGTGTGGTGTCCCGCTCCGGGAGTTTCATGACCCGCGGCCGCACCGTGCTCATCTGCGGCCGATGCCGCTCGCAGAAGATGGTGGCCATGATGTTCCCGCCGAAGGTGGGGCGGGTCATGAGAAGAAGCCCTGTTTCCTCCTCGATGGCCAGTCCGGTGCAGTCGGCCGTGAGCCCGGTCTGCAGGCGCGTCGCCACGACTCCCGCCAGATCGCGCCCGAGATGCGTCGCCCCCATGAGGAGGATCTCCGGCCGGAGATCTTCACAGAGATCGGCGAGGGCCTTGCCGAAGGGCGCCGACAGATAGTTTTTCAGGCGGGGGTGGTCGATGACGTGCACCTCGTCGCACCCGTGGGCGACGGCCTCGGCGGCGATGCTTTCCACACCGCTGCCCACGAGGAGTCCGAGAACCCTGGTATCCAGGCTGCGCGCCAGCTCCCTCGCCTTTCCCACCAGCTCCCAGGAAACGCGCGCTCCCTGATCTTCCATCACCTCAATGAATACGGCAATCCCCCGGTGGTCCTTTGAAACCCTGGGCGGCAGCCCGCGCTCTCCTTTCGACAGCCGCCGCTTCTTCCTTTTCTCGAAGCGCACCGCATCCACCGGGCAGCTTTCCTGGCACTTGCCGCATCCGACGCACAATTCCGGGTCGATCCGGGCCACCCCTTCCGGGGAGAGCTCGATGGCGCCCACCGGGCATTCCCCGATGCAGATCTGGCAGGCAATGCATTTATCCGAAATGATCTCGGCGACTTCGATTCCTTTGAAGTTCCTGGCCATTTCGCTCTCAGTCCTCCCACTTCCTGAGGAACTTCGCTGAAAACGCCGCATCCGAAAACACCGCGTCGAGGCACTGCGTGACGGCTCCGGCGATGTCCCGCTCCCCGTCAAACAGGGGACCCCCTTCACGAACCGGGGGAGAGGAGATGCTTTTCACCCAGGTGGGGGAGCCCTTGATCCCGACGCGGTTCAGCTCGGCGCCGATGGCCGCGGCATCCCAAACCTGGAAGGCCGAGCGGAGGGAGCGGATCATGAGAGGAAGCGAGGGCCTCCGCGGCTCAGCGAGCTCGAGTTCCACCGAAAGCAACGCCGGCAGCCGACCCTCGACGATCTCGATCCCGCCCTCCACCTGTCGCCGCACCCGGATCTTCCCGGCATCCGGATCGATCCATTCCACGTCGATGACATAGGTGAGCTGGGTGTAGCCGAGGCGGGTGGCGATTCCGGGACCCGTCTGCGCCGTATCCCCGTCAATGGCCTGCTTTCCGCACAGCACCAGGTCCACGGGGAGATCGAGGTCGAGTCGCCGGATGGCTTGGCTCAGGGTGTAGCTCGTGGCCAGAGTGTCTGCCCCGGCGAAAGAGCGGTCCGATAGCAGAATGGCCTCGTCGGCACCGAGGGCGAACGCCTCACGCAGGCAGAGCCCGGCCTGGGGCGGCCCCATGCTGATGGCCGTTACCCTCCCGCCATAGCGCTCCCTCAGGCGGACCGCTTCTTCCAGGGCCACGATGTCGTAGGGGTTTGCGATGGACTCCACGCCGGCGCGAACGAGGGTGTTGGTGTCGGGGTCGATCTTCACATCGGCCGTGTCCGGAACCTGTTTGATGCAGCACACGAAGTGCATGGGGGAGTCCTTGAGGCGGGAGTTGAGGATATTCAACGTCAAGGCGCGGAACCGGGTCTTTCTCCCTCCTCGATCACGGCCCTCACGTGAGTCACCCCGAGCATTCTCAGAACCCTCCATCGCTTTTCGCCGTCCAAAATGCGGAACATCCCTTGCGTGAGCCAAAGCCGGACTGGCTCCAGCTGACCGTCTTCAAGGATGGCCCGGCGGAGCTCGACCAGACTCTCGCTGTCAAATATGCAGCGAAGGTTGGGACTGATCCTGGCGAGCTCTATTTCCCGTTCCTTGCGTGCCATGAGATTCTCCCCGTGGTCCACGAGAAAAAATAGGTCTGCCTTCACCCTATGGTCAGCTGAAATGCTTTGAGGTGCGGCAGGAAGGCGGCTTCTAGATTAGCACCTTCCTGCCTGAGAATGGAACAAAATGTGGGAGCTGGTCTGAGGGCTTCTGACGATTCCAGAAGCACCTTCCATGCCGATGCTCTGAAAAGCAGGCCTGGGTGAGGCGACTCCCATCTTCTTCGCGGAGAGCCCGTGGCTGGATGATCCAGAAAGAGGCGCAGGAAAAGCGCCCAAAGGGTCCAAAATGGGACGTGTCCATTGATTAAAAGCATTGATATTCTATAGTTATATGTATATAGACCATTTTGGTACGGTTCAAAACAGCGTGGTGCAAGCATCCCACAGCGGAGGAAATGTCCTTTCCCGTTGTCTCCTGGAGGTTTAAACGTATAGCCTTAAAGATGAGCTCTTGCGTTTTGCCGAGGGCTTCCGGATTCCGGAATCCGGTGTTCGCCCGGGTGAGGACGCTGTGGACATCTCAATACACGTCCACGCAATTAAGGGCTCGAATTCGCGAACGTCATCCCGCCAGTCTTTTGGCCGGGATCCAGGTTTTCTTTGATCAGTCTGGATTCCGGCTTGAAAACCGCCGGAATGACATGCTGCGGAGTCCCACAGTCGCTATTTGGACACTCTAATGTGCGGGCGTGTACTTAGAGCAACCCCCTCAGGCACAGTCTGTGAAAACGGCTGTGGCCGGGAATCTTTGTTCTCGAGTGATTGAGCGGTACGATCCGGGGAGGATG
>JBFYYO010000219.1:0-6396 GCA_041310025.1 Syntrophobacterales bacterium | reverse complement strand
CCCTTCTGTCCGGCCACCATATGTCGCAAAAGAACGGTCCGCATGATCGTGAACCTTCAGCTGAAACCTGTTAACCTGTTGACTGCAAGCTCGCCACAAATAAAATAAGCGGTTTCATCAACCGCTCCAGGCCCATCATCGATTTGTTTGCCGGATCCTTGCCGACCCGGTCCCCATTCTTCTACCCAATCCCCGGAGAATCCCACAACTTTCAGGGAGTCGCGAGGGCAGGCTCCTCGGGAATATCACTCACGCATGTGCTTCAAATCTCCGGAACCACCAGAATGTTATTGGACAGACCGGCCCCCAGACTCAGGGTTCCGCCATGGACACGCACCAGGCAGGGCGCCCCGCCGCTCGAGCAGAGCAGTTCCATCTCCACCCCCGGATAGATCCCCATGGACGCCATGCGTGCACAGAACTGCCTTCCGCCGCCGAGACAGGCGACCTTCAATCGCTTCCCAGCCGGAGCTTCCGCAAGGGGGAGGGCATCCGAGTTTCCATTTTGCCTCTCCATTGCACAGCACTTATGTCGCTTTCTGCAGTTCCATCCCCTGAACATCATCTGCCTCCCCGGAATATTTAAGCTTGGTAATTAGGTACAGCAAACTTTATACAGAGTCAATAGCATAATCAGAGATACTTGACAGAGTGATCGTCTTCTCATCAGAATTCCTTGACATGCATCAACGAGGGGTTCTGAATGCGGGACGGGAGAACAACGCATGGGCCCTGCGCCGGATCCTTTCCAGCGACTCGTCCAATTCAGGCAGAAGCTGTTGCGTGGAGACGCGCTGCAGATGCACGAGCTCAGGCAGTTGTGGCGGATCAGCCGGCATCCCGACGCGCAGATTGGGGAGAGCGCCCTCACCCTGCTCTCCAACCCACCCGTTGAGGATGACATTCTGCATCTGAAGATGTGCCTCGATGCCTGCCTCAAAGTCGGACCAGTCCGTGCCCGCGAGATCCCACTGCCTCTGTTCGAGCAGGTCTTCGACCTTTGGGAGCACGCTGACGCTCTCGGAATCGATCCGGTCAACGGTTCCGACTTCCGCACCCTGCTGCACCGGCTCCCGCTGCGACCACTCCTGAAGCTCATCGGCAGCCCCTATTCCCTGAAGGCCTTCCTCCCGCACGTCGCGCATCGAATGGCCCGCCGGATCTTCAGACCTGTTTGCTCCCGGCACAGGAACAGATGGCGACGCCTCCGGATCAGCGTCAACCGCCGGCGCGATTCAAACGGATGGCAGCAAATGACTTTCAGGGATTTGCCCCCGCTTCAACCCCGGGGATCGAGGCCGTGCAGGGCATCCACCCCTCCCGGCCGCTGGCTGCAGCAATGCCGCCCCCTCATGGCCAGTGCCGCAGAATCCCCCCTCCCCGCAGAGATCTCCTCTTTCCGAAAGGTCCGCTGGGCGGGACTCGGAAACCTCAGCCTCTCCTGGATGGACGGGCTTCTGGATCATCAGTGCCGTGAGCTGAAGGCCATACGGGAACTGGCCCACGAGGTCAGCCGCCGGACACGGCGTGTGGTTTTCAGCTGGCACAACGCGGGTCTCGCGGCTGCAGGCGGCTGGAGCTTCGAGGATCTGGAGGCGGTGTTTCCTGCTCCCAGGCTCTGGGAGGAATTCGTGCGGGCCGTCGGGGCGAGGGAATCCCGGCTCCTTTCCGGCGGCAGTGATTGGAAAAGATCTGCGGACAGCCTCCTTCAGATGCGGGAGGACCGTCTCGCCATTCCCGCCGTCGGCCGGGCATTGCAGGATGCCTGCTCGCTGAGACGCCTGGACCCCGCGTGGGAAGGAGCCTGCCGAAGTGCTCGGCGCGCTGCAGCCCCCATGCTGACCTCATCAGACCGGGAAGTCGAAACCCGCGTCGAAAAGCACGGCTGGCCGGGCCTGCGGAGCCCGGGCGAGCGGCGGCCCCTGTCAGGCATACTGAGCTGGTGGGGGGAGGAGCGGAAACAGTGGAGCCTCGGGCTCGCGCGGATGGCCTCCCTTGCGGCCGAAGCGGAAAGCCTGCTTTCCAAAGGCCACATGGAATCCTTTGTGCTCCCCTGGATCGACAAGTTTTTCATATCTTCGGTGCGTTTGATGGACAGCGGTTATCTGGTCTCACTGGTTCGATGGATCGAGGACCGAGGCATCTCGCCCCTGATTCTGTTCTGGGAGGACACCATCCATGCAGCGCAGCCAAGCTTTCGCCTGGCCCTGGATGCCATGCGTGGGCAGGGTCTTCCTTTCCGGGGAATCGGCGTATTCGACGAAGAGGCGTCGGACCGGACCCTGGCGCTGCAACGGATCTGCAGCGCCCATCAGGAGGTGCGACTCTTCGCACTTCGTCCCTGGAACGACACACACAGCCCGGTCGCCTTCCATCGGATGCTCCAGGAGCGCGATTTCGGGTTCTTTGCCCGCTATGACTCCTCGTGGAAGGACGATCTGAACTTTCTCTATGTGGGAACACAGGTCTTCCCGCTGCTCTCGGGTGCGGGGTGCGGCGGGAGTTTGCCCGCCTGGGCGGCGGTCGGCCACCGCAAGTATCCGCTGGGTCGGGTCTTTCGGCATATCTTGCGCCGGAGAACGCTTGGAAGCACGTGTTGTGAACGTGAGGATCCGCTATCGGCCCAGTATGCGAAATGGGCCAATCTACGGTGAGGCGGCATTCCGTGCGGAGACGAGTCGCGGTCGAAAGGGGGGCAGCTCTTTTCTCTCGAGCGGGCGCCAGCCGCTCAGAGGCACATGATCGCTGGATTTCAAAGGGAAGAACTGGATCGACGCAGCGCCCGCCGGTACCGTAGCGCGGTAGAACACGCCCTCACCGGCGTCGTAGCGGTAGAGGTAGTAGTGCCCTTCGCTGGTGAGCTCCCAGGCTTCATAGACCCATAACCCCGGGTCCCGGATGATTTCGACGATGTCATGTTCGCGGTTGCTCATGGCCACCCTTCCTCCCGTTCTGCCAGCCTGAACCCGCGGCCCGCTCTTTCAGTCCTGAACCAATGTTGAACCAATGTTCATAAGGGTCCCGAACATACGCTCCTTCTCAATGCGTCGGGTCGCATCCGGAGCCCCCAAAAAGCATAGGTTCCCGTCTCATCTTTGAAATTAAGCACGCCCGCCGACAACCAAAACACGTTTCATCATTTTTCAAGCCGGTGAGGACAATGCGATGCTCCCGTTGCGATACCTGAGGCAGCGGGCATGAAACAATCATCCATCAGCAGGGGACGCCAAACGTCATTCCCGCGAGCTTCTGGCGGGAATCCAGACTCTTTCAAAAGCCTGGATCCCCGCCAAAGCCACGCGGGGATGACGAACACGGAGTGTCCCTGAGGATGTTTCATTCGTGCCTTGCACCTGAGGATGGCACACCCGGGCATTCCGGTGGGCCAACAAAAAGAAATTGACAAAAATCATGCTTTTTCATTAGTTCTATACACTGAATGGTCTGAAATTCTTGCGAAAGTGGAATGAAGCGCGTGGTTTTTACCTGCGATCCTGCGGAGTGACTGCCCCGAAACTGGCTCATGCCGTCACCCTTGAAGGCGGGGGGATCAGAAATCTCTTTGGAACCTGGACTCCCGCCTTCGAGGGAATGACGATCGGAGCAGCCTGAACGGTTTTTGGATAGTCTTCGAGCGGCCTGGGAGTCCGGACGGTTCTCCCGTATTGAGGACAGCTTTTTCATGATCAATTTTCAGAGGGCGCGCGACCGCATGGTCGAGTCGCAGCTCGTCAGCCGAGGCATTCTCGACCAGCGCGTGCTGGACGCCATGCGAAAGGTGCCTCGGCATATTTTTGTGGACGAAGCGCTGCAGGAGCAGGCCTACAGCGACCACCCACTTCCCATCGCCGACAAGCAGACCATCTCTCAACCGTATATCGTGGCTCTCATGACGGAGAAGCTCGAGCTGCAGGGGCATGAAAAGGTGCTCGAGATCGGAACCGGCTCCGGCTATCAGGCGGCCATCCTGGCGGAGCTGGCTCATCGCGTCTTCAGCATCGAACGGCTGCCGGGGCTGGCGTATCGGGCCAACCAGGCTCTCCGAAAGCTTGGATACGGCAATATTATCATTCGAGTCTCCGACGGAACCCTGGGCTGGCCGGACGAAGCCCCCTTCGATGGAATCATCGTCACGGCCGGGGCCCCGAAAGTGCCTCAGCCGCTGGTTGATCAGCTGGCCATGGGAGGAAGGCTGGTGCTGCCCGTGGGAGACCGGATGTCTCAGAGCCTGATCCTGGTGGAGCGTGTCCCCGAGGGCATCCAGAAGACGGATCTCGGCGGAGTGCGCTTCGTGGACCTGGTGGGCAAGTGGGGATGGGAAGAATAGCCCATGACCGGAAATTTCAAGCGTGGACCCATGATCGGAGTCATCGGGGCGGGAGCATGCCCCCCGACGATTGAGGAGCTGGCGGCTGAGGTTGGCCGGGAGATTGCCCACAGCGGCGGCATCGTCATCTGCGGCGGCCTGGGCGGTGTCATGGCGGCAGCGGCTCGTGGTGCCAAGGAAGCAGGAGGGTATACCGTGGGAATTCTTCCGGGGCCGAGCATTTATGACGCCAACGCTTACATCGATTTTCCCATTGCCACCAACATGGGGCACGCCCGCAATGCCATCATCGCCCAAACCGCCGAGGCCCTGATCGCCGTGGCCGGGGGCTATGGGACCCTCTCCGAAATCGCGCTGGGCTTGAAAATGGGAAAGGGTGTCGTGGCCCTGGGCTGTGAGCTCACCATTCCCGGAATCCGTTTGGCGGTGAGCGCCAAAGAGGCCGTTCGCCAGGCCCTCGCCCTCATCAGAACCTCCGACGCACGCACCATCATGGTCTAGCCGTCACATGAGAAATAAAGGCAAGGCAAAAGGTTCCGAGGCAAACCATCAAGCAGCTGTTCCAGCCTCATCCGTCCCCGGCCCCGCAGAACCCGCCGGTTCCGCCGCACCGGCCAAACAGGACAGGACCGCCAGACAGCTCAGCGCCGAGAACAAGGCACTGCGCGATCAACTGGCCGACGTGGTGGCCACCGCTGCGAAAAACGAGAAGATCTGGCGACATTTCGCAGAGATCGAGCGAATCCTTTTTCGCACCAGGGACCTGGACGTGCTGGTGGAGGAGCTCCTGAGGGAGATCAAGGTGCGATTCCAGCCCGACCATGCCGTCCTGCTGCTCTGCCACCCCGACATCCTGGAGCGGTTCTTCCCCGACATGACACCTGAAAAGGACCCCCTGGGGGAGGGAACCTGGATCACCCCGTTGCCCATCGATTCGGCCAGGCGTCTTCTGGGGGATTCGGAGCGGCCCCTGGTCATGAAGGCGGAGACCGTTCAGCCTGTCCTGGACATCCTGCCATCGGGGGCGGCCTCCGCCCAGTCGGGGATACTCATTCCCCTCTCCATCCACGAAGTGCTCTTCGGCGGCCTCTTTTTGGGCAGCCTCGATGCGCAACGCTACCAGCCCGAGGATGCGACGGACCTGCTCGAACAGCTCTCGGTGAAGATCGCCCTCTGCATGGAGAACTGCCTGACGTATGAACGGCTCAAGGATTTCGCCATCGAGGATCAACTGACGGGGCTGCTCAGCTATTTCCAGATCCACACCCTGCTGGAGCGGGAATTCCGAAAGGCGCTGCGCACGGGGGCGCCCCTCTCGGTGCTGATCGTCGACCCTCAATTCTACCACGAGGCCAACGGTCATCTGGATATCGGAGCCCGGGTGCTCCGGCACGTCGCCGAGCAGCTGAGCGAGATTCTTCCCGAGGGGGACTCCTTCCTGGGGCGTTACGGCGGGGACGAATTCCTGCTGGTCCTCCCCAACGTGCAGGAGGAGGAAGCTCGCGAGGTGGTCCCCTATCTGACCCAGGCCATCCGCAAGAAGCCCTTCCGGTTCGAGAACGCGGCCATCCTCATCCAGACGCTCATCAGCGTCGGGAGCCTCCGGGCCCATATGAAGCGGTCCCAGGATCTCCTGGATTCCGCCCTCTCCGAGCTCTGCAACCTCAAGATGTCCGGCAGCGAATTCCGCCCCACCCCGGACCAGATCGCCTCCTGACCATCTCCACAGGGCATCCTGTCTTGCGCAGGAGCGGGGTTTATCCCTGCCCGCGCCCGGGCGATGTCAACAGTCGCTGAAGCCTCGGACAGGTCCATGGGAAAAGGCTCGCAGCCACATTCCGAGTTGCTTTTCACCCGGTCCTATGCTACGGGATGAGCCGATTGTCGGGGCGTAGCGCAGACTGGTCAGCGCACCTGCCTTGGGAGCAGGGGGTCGGAGGTTCAAATCCTCTCGCCCCGACCATCTACAGACTTCAAGATTCTTGGTGTGTGGGTTTGGTGTGTGGGTTCACCAAACTTTCACCTTCCAGGAGTCCTTCCAATCTCTTCATTGCCTCCCTGGCGCTCTC
>JBFYYO010000218.1:0-6416 GCA_041310025.1 Syntrophobacterales bacterium | reverse complement strand
CGCATCACGTCCGCCAGGCAATGCTTGGACTTGAGTGCCACCAGCAAATGAACATGATCGGCCGTACCGCCTATGCCCTCGGGGAAGCCACCCAGTCCGAACCGTTCCCCCCATATATTCATGAAGACGGGAACGCCATGGTATGTCGATCGACGGAATGCGGTTTTTCGTTCCGAAGACAAGATGGTAATGAAGGCTGAGATAGGTGGAAGACATCGGTTACCCTTGCTGGCACCCCTCCGGGGTGCAATCGTTATCCCGTTCGTATCCCGGTGGTATCGCCCGCTATCGCGGATTCAACCACCGGCTAATGGCTTTGAACCCTCCGGGTTCGCTTCTGATCGTTGTTCCAAAAGATCTGCACCCAGTCTAGTATCAGAGCTCCCCGGTATCGGCAATCCCCGATAAGCCCTGGGTTGGCCTCCTTGCCTGCAGGATGGCATCTTGGCCGTGGCCGGTCCTGACGAGCGGGATTTTTTCGAGCTCGATTTCGAGCACGAGCACGATGTGTTGGGAAGTGAACCGTGGGGTACTGTAAGAAAAACCATTACAGCCGCGCAAGGGATTCCTGACATCAAAATCAGAACCCGTCGGATATTCGTCCTTTCCATAATCCCGTATAAGCGTCTCGACGTGGATTCTTCATCAGGCGCGACACAGTGATGGAGCGGCGCGGCTGCAGCACAGTCCGGGCAGGGGTGAGGGGTCTGGCGCAGTTTCTGGGGAAGAGCAGGCATGGACATCGGAGGCAACCATGAAAATACACGAGTATCAGGCTAAGGAGCTGTTCAGGTCATTTGGAATTCCCGTTCCCCGTGGATCTGTGGCATTCAGCGCAGCCGAAGGACGCTCGGCGGCCGAGGGGCTCGGCACTCTGCCGGTGGTCGTCAAGGCTCAGATTCATGCAGGGGGCCGCGGCAAGGGGGGCGGGGTGAAGCTGGCCCATTCCCTGGATGAAGCCGAAAAGCTGGCTTCGGAAATGCTCGGCATGACCCTGGTCACGCATCAGACCGGACCTCAGGGGAGAGTCGTCAAAAAGCTGCTCGTCGAAGAAGGCCTCAACATCGCCAAGGAGCTCTACCTCGGCATCGTGCCCGACCGGGCCACGGCCAGCCTGGTGATCATGGCCAGCGAGGCCGGCGGCATGGACATCGAGGAAGTGGCCGCGAAAACGCCCGAGAAGATCATCAAGCAGCGCATCAGGCCCATGGACGGACTTCAGCCCTTCAACGGGAGGGCACTGGCCTACGAACTGAACCTTCCGCCGGAGGTGATGAAGGAGTTCATAGCCATGGTCGGGAAGCTCTGCGATCTCTTCATCCGCTGCGACTGCTCGCTTCTCGAAATCAATCCCCTCGTGATCACCGGCGACCATCATTTCATCGCCCTGGACGCCAAGATCAATTTCGACGACAACGCGCTCTTCCGCCACAAGGATCTCGAGGCCTACCGCGACCTGGACGAGGAAGATCCCCTGGAGGTCGAGGCGTCCCGATACAATCTCAACTACATCAAGCTGGACGGAAATATCGGGAACATGGTCAACGGCGCGGGGTTGGCCATGGCCACCATGGACA
This sequence comes from Syntrophobacterales bacterium, assembly GCA_041310025.1. GTDB lineage: Bacteria > Desulfobacterota > Syntrophobacteria > Syntrophobacterales > Syntrophobacteraceae > JALOOX01. The sequence goes on along the minus strand of JBFYYO010000218.1, from coordinate 4,839 downwards.
TCATCAAGCTCGCCGGGGCCGAGCCGGCCAACTTCCTGGATGTTGGCGGCGGCGCCAGCGCCGAGATGGTGGAAAACGGTTTCCGGATCATCCTGAGCGACCCCAATGTCAAAGGGGTGCTCATCAATATATTCGGCGGGATCCTGCGCTGCGACATCCTGGCTCAGGGCGTGGTGGAGGCGGCCAAAAAGGTCGGAATCCAGGTCCCGGTGGTCATCCGCATGGAGGGCACCAACGTCGACGAGGGCCGGCGGATCCTCAAGGAGTCGGGGCTCAACCTGTTCGTGGCCAAGGATGTCTGGGACGCTGCGGGCAAGGTCGCTGAAATCGCGGGAGCTAAAGCCTAGGAGCCGCCCGGGAATGATGCTTCCATCTCACCATGAAGGACACGAAGGCACCTTTTTCGCGCTCTCCGTGGCCTCCGTGGTGAGGGGTCAATGCGAAACCGTGCCATTCCTACCAGCATAGGGAAGTGAGGAAACCCCAATGAGCATATTTGTTGGTGATAACACCCGGTTAGTCGTTCAGGGCATCACGGGCCGCGAAGGCCAGTTCCACACGCGACAGTGTGTGGCCTATGGGACCAAAGTCGTCGCCGGAGTCACCCCGGGCAAGGGCGGGCAGTCCGTGGATTCCATTCCGGTCTTCAACACCGTTTTGCAGGCCAAACGTGACGCGGGCGCCAACGTGTCCATGATTTTCGTGCCGCCGGCGTTCGCCGCGGACGCCATCATGGAATCCGCAGATGCGGGCATGGACGTGGTCGTCTGCATCACCGAAGGCATCCCCGTCCTGGACATGATGAAAGCGTACCATTTCCTGAAGGGAACCTCCTCCCGCCTCATCGGGCCCAACTGCCCGGGAGTCATCTCACCGGGCAAGTGCAAGGTGGGGATCATGCCGGCGCCCATCCACAAGCCGGGCAATGTGGGGGTGGTCTCCCGCAGCGGAACCCTCACCTACGAGGTAGTGGACCAGCTGACGAAGAACGGCATCGGCCAGTCCACCTGCATCGGCATCGGAGGGGACCCCATCATCGGGACCAATTTCATCGATGCGCTGACGGCTTTTCAGCAAGATCCCGAAACCGAAGCCATCATCATGGTGGGTGAGATCGGAGGGTCAGCGGAGGAGGACGCTTCGGCGTTCATCCGTGAGAACGTGACCAAACCGGTCATCGGGTTCATCGCGGGTCTCACGGCGCCTCCGGGTCGCCGGATGGGTCACGCCGGCGCCATCATAAGCGGCAGCAGCGGAACGGCTCAGGCCAAAATCGCAGCCATGGAGGCTGCCGGCCTCACCGTCGTCAGGAACCTGGGGCAGATCGGTGAGACCACCAAGAAGATCCTGGGGGCCTAGATGGCAAAAACCTATCCTCACGCAGAGACGCAGAGAGTGCCAGGAAATCTTTATTCTGCGCGAGCATTGATCATAGACCAATGTAAACAGGAACTCGGAGCTCAAGAGCTTGGACTGTTTCGGATCCATCGCGTTGGACACTCAAACCAAAAGGAGTACGGGCTATGTCACTGAAGCGGAAAAAGATCACGGTCGTTGGGGGTGGATTCGTCGGAGCAACCTGCGCCCACTGGATTGCAGCCAAGGAGCTGGCCGACGTGGTTCTGGTGGACATCATCGAGGGCATGCCCCAGGGCAAGGGGCTCGATCTGCTGGAAGCGGGCCCCGTGGAAGGCTTTGACGTCAACGTGATCGGGACCAACGACTACGCCGACACGGCCAATTCGGACATCGTGATCATCACTGCGGGCATCGCCCGCAAGCCCGGCATGAGCCGCGACGACCTCATCGGCATCAACACCGGTATCGTGAAAGACGTCACCGCCAACATCGTGAAGCATTCGCCCAAGGCCTTCCTGATCATCGTTTCCAACCCGCTGGATGCCATGGTCTATGTGGCTCATAAGGTGAGCGGCTTCCCGACCAACCGGGTTGTGGGCATGGCGGGAGTGCTCGACTCGGCCCGCTTTCGTGCTTTCATTGCCCTGGAGCTGGGTGTTTCCGTCAAAGACATCCAGGCCTTCGTGCTTGGCGGGCACGGCGACACCATGGTTCCGCTGCCGCGCTACACGACGGTTTCCGGCATCCCCATCCCCGATCTCATGTCCGCGGAGCGCATCGAAGCCCTGGTGGATCGCACCCGCAAGGGTGGCGGCGAAATCGTGAACCTCCTCAAGACGGGCAGCGCCTTCTTCGCACCGTCCGCCTCGGCCGTCCAGATGGCTGAATCCATCCTGAAAGACCAGAAGCGGATTCTGCCCTGTGCCGCCTATTGCGACAAGGAATACGGTGTGGGGGGATACTATGTCGGAGTGCCGGTGCTCCTGGGTGCCAACGGCGTGGAAAAAGTCGTTGAGATCCAGATGACCCCCGAAGAAAAAGCCGCCTTTGACAAGTCGGTTCAGGCAGTCCGGGATCTGGTGAAAGAGCTCAAGGTCTGAAACCCGAGAGGAGCCGGCGGGCAGAGCATTGAGCCTTTCGGCTCCATTCCAGGCCCGGCCTGAGTCGGTCCCAAGGAGAAAGGAGCTTCAACCATGGCGATCAAAGTCATCATCGAAAGAAAGGCCATTCCCGGCAACGATCTGGAACTGAACCGCGTCCTCATGGAGCTGCGGGCCAAAGCCATGAAAGTGAAGGGCTACATCTCCGGTGAAACCCTGCGCGACCTGGACGACCCCAACACCTGCATCGTCATTTCCACCTGGAACACCCTCGAAGAGTGGAAGGCCTGGGAAGCGGATGCCGACCGCATCGAGCTCCAGAAGAAGATCGACGCCCTCTTGAGAGCTCCCTCCAAACAGCGGGTGGTGGTCTATTACTGAGAGCTGACAGCTGAGATCTCATAGCTGACGGCTGAGCCCTTAAACAAACCGAGGAGCAAGGGAAGGGAGTCGATGGGAGTTGTAGCGGACAAAATAGCAGCGTTCAAAAAGAAGGAAGACAAGGTCAAGGAGATGGGTGGGGCCAAGGCTGTGGCCTCCCAGCACGAGCGTGGGAAAATGACCGCCCGTGAACGGCTGGACCACTTCTTCGATCCCGGGACCTTCCGGGAGATCGATATCTTCGTCAAACACCGGGGCTCGCTGTTCGGCCTCGACAAGCTGGATATCGCGGCGGACGGCGTCATCACCGGCTACGGCAAGGTCAGCGGCCGGGACGTCTTCGCGTTTTCACAGGATTTCACGGCCCGTGCCGGAACCCTCGGTGAGATGCACGCCAAGAAGATCTGCAAGGTCATGGACCTGGCCCTCAAGACCGGCAAGCCCCTGATCGGATTCAACGATTCGGGCGGTGCGCGGATCCAGGAAGGCGTCGATGCGCTCTCCGGCTATGGACAGATCTTCTATCGCAACGCCATCGCATCGGGTGTCATCCCGCAGATTTCCGGCATCATGGGTCCCTGCGCCGGGGGAGCCGTGTATTCGCCGGCCATGACGGACTTCGTCTTCATGGTCAAGAACACGAGCTACATGTTCATCACCGGGCCGGACGTCATCAAGTCGGTCCTGGGAGAGGTCGTGACCCAGGAGGATCTGGGCGGCGCCATGACCCACGCCTCCAAGAGCGGTGTGGCTCACTTCGCCTGTGAGAGCGAGAAAGACTGCATCGACGAGATCAAGCGTCTCCTGAGCTTCCTCCCGGACAACAACATGGAGGATCCCCCGGTGATTGCCTGTGGCGATCCGGTCACCCGGACGGACCCCGCACTGGACTCCATCATCCCCGACAATCCCATGGGCGCCTATGACATGAAGGACGTCATCCGCTCCATCGTGGACCACGGGGACTTCTACGAGGTCCATGAGAACTACGCCCAGAACATCCTGACGGGATTCGGGCGGTTCAACGGGCGGTCCGTCGGCATCATCGCCAACCAGCCCAAAGTGCTGGCTGGGTGCCTCGACATCGATTCCTCGGACAAGGCCACCCGATTCATCCGCTTCTGCGATTCCTTCAACCTTCCCATCCTGACCCTGCCGGACGTCCCGGGGTATCTGCCGGGCAGGCAGCAGGAGCACGCGGGCATCATTCGACATGGCGCCAAGCTGCTCTGGTGCTACTCCGAGGCCACGGTGCCCAAGATCACCGTCATCGTGCGCAAGGACTACGGCGGATCGTATCTCGCCATGTGCTCCCGGGACCTGGGAGCCGATCTGGTGCTGGCCTGGCCCACGGCCGAAATCGCCGTCATGGGTGCCGATGGGGCCGCCAACATCATCTTCCGGAGAGAGATCCAGGAGGCCGAAGACCCGAAGGCCAGGCGGCAGGAGAAGATCGACGAGTATCGGAACCTGCTCTACAACCCTTACATTGCCGCCTCCCGGGGCTACATCGACGGGGTCATCCTGCCGAGCGACACGCGGCCGCGTCTCATCGAAGCCTTCGAGGTGCTCTGCACCAAGCGGGAAGCGCTGCCGGCCAAGAAGCACGGGAACATTCCGCTTTAAGGGAGTCGTGCGACGATGAGCAAAAGGCATTCCTCGCGCAGAGACGCAGAGGCGCAGAGAACACACCTGAAAGATTGATGGAAAGGCTTGGTTATGCCTGTGAATCGAAAAATCATTGCAGCCGTTGCCGCAGCGGTGGGGGAGCTCCTGCAGGCCGAGCAATGCCTGGCGGCACCAGTGGTCGCGGAAAGCCGGGCTCCGGAGCCGCCACCCATGGGATACAGCCCCTGGGCCTTGTCGGGCCGCCAGTCCATGATGGATATGCGGCGCTTTCTCCAAATGCGACTGGCCCGTTAGAACCGATGGTTTCGAGCCGGCTGCGAACACTCGCTTAGAGCTCGGCAACCAAGATTGGAAACCAGAAACCAGAAAC
>JBFYYO010000217.1:0-6495 GCA_041310025.1 Syntrophobacterales bacterium | reverse complement strand
GGGGTGACGATATGGAGTGGACTTTTTAGAGACGCTCTGAGGTCGCATTTTCCAGGATAAAAGTCATTCCCTCAGGCAGCTATCATCACACTCTCTCGATATCATTCGTGAATCCACTCGTCGGCTTCCTTTGCCGAGGACGGGGGAAAGAACTCGATCCCGGTGGCCCTGAACGGTTTGAGAAGTGACACGGACCAGGCGGAGCTTGCCCATGTCGCGTTGAGATCGCATGGGCGACTCTCGCCTGGCCTGGGGCACCCCGCTGAATTCAACCCGCGGAGCTTGTCATAACGCTGTTCACTCAATCGCCCTTTGAAAGGAGACTCTATAATACCCCAGAGCATTACCTCATGCTCCTTTGGGGCACCCCAAAACATGAAAAGGCCCACGGAAGCTTATTTTCAACCTGAAACCTGAACCCTGAAACTTGAAACTTATCGCAGCATGCAACGCATCAGCGGACGAAAGCCTGGCGTCCGGCGTAAGAGGCGTTTGCGCCCAATTCTTCCTCGATGCGCATGAGCTGGTTGTATTTCTCCACCCGCTCACCGCGGCAGGGAGCTCCGGTCTTGAGGTGACCGGTGGCCATTGCCACGGTGAAATCGGCGATGAAGCTGTCCACCGTCTCGCCCGAGCGATGCGAGACCATCGCGCCCCAACCGGCCTTGCGAGCCATTTCTATGGCTGCGATCGTCTCTGTCAGGGACCCGATCTGGTTGAGCTTGATCAATACAGCGTTGGCGGATTTCTCGGCGATGCCGCGTGCAATGCGCTCGACGTTGGTGACGAACAAGTCGTCTCCCACCAGCTCGATCTGGCTGCCCAGGGTCTGGTTGAGCAGCTTCCAGCCGTCCCAGTCATCCTCCGCCAGGCCGTCTTCGAGGACCACAATGGGGTACTTCTTCACCCAGTCCGCCCACAGTTCAACCAACTCAGCCGAGGTGATCTTCCGGCCTTCGGTTCGCAAGTTGTACAACCCATCCTCGTAAAAACCACTGGTCGCCGGGTCGAGGGCTATCACGATGTGCTCCCCTGGTTTGTAGCCGGCCTTCTCGATGGCTCTCAGGATTATCTCCACGGCTTCCGCGTTGGTCTTCAACGCCGGGGCGAAACCGCCCTCGTCGCCCACGCCCGTTGCATACCCGCTCTCCTTCAAAACCCCCTTCAGCGCATGGTAGACCTCGCTTCCCCAGCGCACCGCCTCGCGAAAGGTGGGTGCACCGACCGGGGCGATCATGAACTCCTGAAAATCGGTACCCTGCCAGTTGGCGTGGACGCCCCCGTTCAAGATGTTGAACATGGGCACCGGAAGGACCTTGGCGGCCACTCCGCCGAGGTACCTGTAGAGCGGCAGGCCAGCCCATTCAGCCGCGGCCCGAGCGACCGCCAGACTGACCCCCAGGATTGCATTGGCCCCCAGCCTGGTCTTGTTGGGTGTGCCGTCCAGGGCGATCATGGCGCTGTCCACGGCCCCCTGGTCCAGGGCGTCCAGGCCGACGATCGCCTCGGCAATTTCGTTGTTGACATGCTCGACGGCTTTCAGGGCTCCCTTTCCACCATACCGGGCCTTGTCTCCGTCGCGCAGCTCCAATGCTTCATGCACTCCCGTGGATGCACCGGATGGGACCGCAGCCCGTCCAAAGGCGCCGTCCTCCAGGACTACTTCCACTTCAACCGTCGGGTTGCCTCGCGAATCCAGGATCTCTCTGGCTACAGTTCTGACGATCTCTCCCATGATTCAATCCCTCCATTTCCCTGCATCTGAAGTCCAATAACCGTCTTTAGGAACAATGTTGAGGATTGCCTCAACAACACGACTCTTCGCATGGGTCGAACCTCCTTTTGCCGGCCACTCATTTTTGCTGCTTGACCCACCACGGAGCGCCGGTCCTGGACAGAGCCGTCCCTCATGCCCCTTTGGGACACCCTATACGATGAAAAGGCCCACGGCCGGGACAGTTTTCAGCTCGAAACCCGAAACCGGGCTGGTGCTCGTCGGCGAGGTCATCTTTGTGGTCTGCTTCTCAGTACTGGCAAAAGATACAGGCTCTGATCGAAGCCCCCTTACAGGGGGAGATCATTGAAGAGCTGCCGGAGCATGGCCGCACTCCCCATCAATTCTTCGTCCTCAGCGGCGGAGAGATCGGGGCGGAACTCTCCCAGGATTCCGCCGGCTCCCACCAGGCGCGGGAGCGAAAGGCACGTTCCCTTGAATTCGGCCACATCTTCCGTGAGACCCGAGACCGTGAGAATGCGCCGCTCGTCATCCCGAATGGACTGGACAATGTGGGCCAGGCCGGCGCCGATCCCGAAATAGGTGGCTCCTTTGCCTTCGATGATCCGGTAGGCCGCATGGCGCACGCCGTCACTGATCCCGGCCACGACTTCCTCGGTGAGATGCTGCCCCCTTTGCTGCGCAAAATCGGCTATGGGCATGCCGCCCACCTTGACGCTCGACCAGGTCAGCACTTCGGAATCTCCGTGCTCGCCCAAAACATACGCGTGGATCGAGCTCGGGGAGACGCCCAGGTGCTCCCCCAGGAGCGCCCTGAAACGGGCCGTATCCAAAATGGTGCCGCTCCCGATGACTCTTTCCGAGGGCAGCCCCGAAAGCTTCACCGTCACGTGCGTCATGATGTCCACCGGGTTGGATGCCACGAGCAGGATGGGCTCCTTCGTGTACCGGAGCACCTGCCCGACCACTCCAGAGAATACCGCCGCATTGCGCTCGAGCAGCTGCAGCCGCGTCTCCCCCGGGCGCTGGCCCACCCCGCAGCAGAGGATCACCACGTCGGCATCCTCAAGCAGGGAGTAATCCCCGGCGACGACGCGCACCGCCCGCGCAAAGGGCGTCGCGTGCAGGATGTCCTCAGCGTGAGCCTGGGCCGCCCTGGCGTTCAGGTCGATGAGCACCAGCTCGTTCACCAGCCCCCTCAGCACGAGGGTGTAGGCGGCCGTGCTGCCCACAAATCCGCATCCCACGATTCCCGCTTTCATGGATCATCCTTTCCTGGCTCAACGCTCCAGCACCACGATGGATCTGGCCTGCACCGGGACCTCGAGGCGGGAAAGGGGATGACCTTTTCCCGTCTCCGCAATGTCGTCGGGGCTCGAAAGGCCGGTGTCCGCGACACGTCGCCACTCGCCCGCCCGGCCTTCCTGGACCGTGAAAACCACGTCCTCCCAGTGGGCGTTGATCATCACGTAGAGGTCTGAGTCTCCGAGCTTCGAGCCAGTGAGAAGGTAGGCCAGGGACCGCGATTCGGAAGAGAGGTCCACTGCCCCCGTCGGTCCGTACCACCGGACATCCTCGCGCCAGTAGCGGCCCCGCCCGATGGACGGGTGGGCTTTCCGGAATGCGATCATGCCCTTGAAGAACCGGAACATCTCCCGGTTGCGCTCCAGAAGATCCCAGTCCAGCCGGGTGATTTCGTTGTCCTGGTTGTAAGGGTTGTTGTTCCCCTGCTGGGTGTTCATGAACTCGTCGCCGGCGCAGAACATGGGGGTGCCGTTGGCGAGCATGAGCAGGGAGAAGAAGTTCTTGATCTGCCGCCTCCGAAGGGCCCTGACCTCCCAGGGGGCCCCCGAATCGCCTTCCCAGCCGCAGTTCCAGCTCAGGTTGACGTTGGTCCCGTCCGTGTTGTCGTGACCGTTGGCTTCGTTGTGCTTCTCGTTGTACGCCGCCAGGTCGTAAAGGCAGAAACCGTCGTGGGCGGTGATGAAGTTCACGCTCTGGTAGGGGCGGTAAACCTCCACCGGCCCCTCGGGAAAAAGGTCGTCGCTGCCGTAGAGGCGCTGCATCAGGGCACCGACCTTACCCGGGTCACCCTTCACGAAGGAGCGGACGTCATCCCGGAACTTGCCGTTCCACTGGCGCCACATGATACCGGGGAAGCTCCGGCCGAGCAGGTAGCTGCCGATGTCCCAGGCCTCGGCGACGAGTCTCACGTCCCGCAGGTAGCCGAGGAGAGCGATTTCAGCGACGAGCGGCGGATCCAGGGTATTGACGGAGCCGTCGAGGGAGCGTGTGAAGATCGAGGCCAGGTCGAACCGGAAGCCGTCCACGTGCATGTTCACGGCCCAGTGCTGAAGGCTGGAGAGGATGAGCGCCCGGACATTGGGGTGCGCGCAGTTCATGGTGTTCCCGCAGCCGGTGTCGTTCAGGTATTCCCCTGTTTCCCGCCGCACGATGTAGTAGCATCTGTTGTCGATGCCGCGATAGCTGGTGGTCGGACCGTCGTCGCCGGATTCGCTGGTGTGGTTGTAAACCACGTCGAGCCACACCTCGATGCCGGCATCGTGAAAGGCCTTCACCATGGCGCGGAATTCCTCGCAGGGATCGCCCGAGGCGTAGGCGTGGTGGGGTGAAAAGAAGTTGAGGCTCATGTAGCCCCAGTAGCTCCCCTCCTGGGGATCGAACTGGTGCACGGGAAGGAGCTCCACCACCGTGATTCCGAGGTCCTGGAGGTACGGGATCTTCTCCGTGAGCCCGGCAAAGGTTCCCCGTTTTTCCGGACTCACGCCCGAGTTGGCCCTGGCCGTAAAGCCCTTCACGTGGAGCTCGTAGACGATGCAGTCGTGGGTGTGGCGGGGTCGCGGGGCGGTATCCGCATCGAACGGCTTCAGGCCTTTGGAAAGTCTCCCGAGCGGCGCCATGCCATCGGTGGGACCGGGCTTTGAGGCCGAAGACCGGCTGTACCCCGGCGGGAAGCAGACGGAAGGAGCGAAGGGATCCAGGAGCACCTTCTCGGCATCGAACCGGTGGCCGCCAACGGGATCGTGAGGCCCGTCGATCCGGTACCCGTAGAGCGTCGCTCCGCCGAGATCCCCCTCCGGCACGCGGCAGTGCCAGATCAGGCTGCTTTTGTTGAGCACGGGGTCCAAAGCATGGCGGTGAACCGGCCTGGCTGGATCGCGCTCGCTGTAAAGCAGCAGCGTGACGCTGGTGGCGTGGCGTGAAAACAGGGCAAAGTTGTAGGCGCGCTCCGATTCCACCCACGTCGCCCCCAGGGGCCACGGCCGTCCCTCGGCTCTCGCCCATTCATCCGTTGCACGCGGCTGTTCCATGGCCTAATCCTCACGATGTCTCGTGCCCGGTCAGGGCAGTTTGCGGCCGGGACGCAACCCGGCCCTACCATCTGACGCACCAGGCCTGGACGGCCCACCCCATCAATCCAGAGTTACCGGGACGGGCTTGACCTTCCAGATGTCACGGCAATACTCGCGAATGGCCCGGTCCGATGAGAATTTGCCCATGCGGGCGGTGTTGAGGATCGACATGCGGGTCCAGCGCTCGGGGTCGCGGTAGGCCGCGTCCACCTGTCTCTGGGCCTCCAAGTAGGGTCCGAAGTCGGCAAACAGCATGAAGGTGTCGTGGAACAGGAGCGAATCCACCAGGGGCCTGAAGAGCTCCGGGTCGCCATTGGAAAAATGGCCCGAGCTGATCCGCTCAACGACCTCCTGGAGCTCCGCATTGGTGCGGTAAACCTCCAGCGGGTGGTATCCGTTCCTGTGGAGCGAGGCGACCTCCTCAGCCGTGAGGCCGAACAGGAAAAAGTTCTCGGCTCCCACCTCCTCCCGGATTTCCACGTTGGCGCCGTCCAGGGTGCCGATGGTCAGGGCGCCGTTCATGGAGAATTTCATGTTCCCGGTCCCGGAAGCCTCCTTGCCCGCCGTGGAGATCTGTTCCGACAGGTCGCACGCCGGGTAGATGAGCTTGGCGTTCTTGACGTTGAAGTCGGGGAAAAAGACCACCTTCAGCCTCCCGGCCACGTCGGGATCATGGTTGACCACGTCGCCCACGCAATTGACGAGCTTGATGATCCGCTTGGCCATGAAATACCCTGGGGCGGCTTTCCCGCCAAAGATGAAAGTCCTCGGGCACAAGTCGATGGAGGGGTCCTTCTTGATGCGATTGTAGAGCGCGATGATGTGGAGCACGTTCAGGTGCTGGCGCTTGTACTCGTGGATCCGCTTCACCTGGATGTCGAACAGGGAAGACGGGTCGACCTCGATGCCGGTGCGCTCGAGGATGAGGCGTGCGAGATTCTGCTTGTTCGCAAGCTTCACCCGGTGCCACTCTTCGCGGAATGATGCATCGTCCGCGAACTTCTCCAACTGCCGGAGATCCTCCGGCTTGACGACCCAGGCGTCGCCGATCTTTCCGTTGATGAGTTGGCTCAGGCCGGGATTGCTCAGCACCATGAAACGGCGGGGTGTGACCCCGTTGGTCTTGTTGCTGAATTTCTCGGGCATCATCTCGTAGAAGTCGCGCAGCACGGTTTCCTTGAGGAGCCTGCTGTGGAGCTCCGCCACGCCGTTGATGGCGTGGCTCCCCACGCAGGCCAGGTGGGCCATGCGCACGTAGCGCTCACCGTGCTCGTCGATGAGGGACATCCTGGCCGGCCGCTCGCCGTCTCCCGGGAAACGTTTCCTGACTTCATCCAGGAAACGCCGGTTGATCTCGAAGATGATCTCCATGTGCCGGGGGAAAAG
>JBFYYO010000216.1:0-6525 GCA_041310025.1 Syntrophobacterales bacterium | reverse complement strand
TGGGGCGACATGATCTCCACACCGGCCTGGTTGAACTTGTCCTGGATGTTGGCGTGGAGCTCCGAGGTGGTGCGCGGCATCTTTTCCGGAACCTTCGTGTAGAGATTGATCTGGTAGGCGACGTAGAAATCGTTCAGGGCCGTTTGAAGCACGAATGGAGCGGGCGATTCCAGGACATTCGAAGTGGCCCTGGCGGCCTCGATGAGGAGCTCATGGACCTGCTGCCAGGGCACATCGTACCCGATGGTGACGGTCGTGTGGAGAATCAGGCCGCTTCGCTGCGCCTGGATGCTGTAGTTGGTGATCTGGGCGCTCATCACGGTCGAATTGGCCATGGTGATGGTTTCGTTCTTGAAAGTCCTCACGCGTGTGACCATGGTTTTCCTCTGAACCACAGTCCCCATGACGTCTCCGATCTTCACCACATCCCCTTCGCGGAAGGCCTGCATGTAGGTCAGGCTGAGTCCCGCCGCCAGGTTTCCAATGGCCGATGTCGAACCGAGAGAGAAAAGCACGCCCACGAAGATGGAAACACCCTTGAAAGCCGGTGAATTGGAGCCGGGTATGTAGGGATAGGCCACCACAACGGCAAAGGCAACGATCATCATCCTGAGGATCTTGTAGGTCGGCTCGGCCAGATCCGAGTCGAAATCCCGGATGACTACTTTCCCGTCACGCACCAGGCCGAAGAAATATTTGAGGCTTTTGAGCAGATAATGGGAGATGGCGATCAGGACGCCGATGAACACCAGCCCGGGTGTCTGATTCCAAAGGGCGTTTCCCATGGTGCTGAGAGCGCCCAGAGCGTAATTGAAGAGGCGCATGGCGAGCCTCTGGGTCCACGGGAAGAAGCTCAACCCCAGCTGAACGTAGAAGTAGACCAGCAAGAAGATGGATATGACCTTGAAGATCTTCCCGACAGCCACCGCCACCTGCTTGATTCGATCGGCGGTGAAGAACTCGAAGTTGCCGATGCGCAGAGAGGGAACGAAGGTCGCCGCCCGGATGAAGGCCTCCAGCTTTCGCACACCCCGCTCCTGGAGCTTCAGGAGAAGGATGAGAATCACGGTGCTGAGCAGTGTGTAGAATACTCCCTGGGCGATGATGCGCAGGCTTCTTCTGTCGCGGTATTCACGGACGGAATTCCTGAACTTCTCGGCGATTTCCCGGGTCAGCACCTTCCGGTCGCGCCCTTCCAGCGAACCATCCTTGTCAAAGACCGCCATGAGAAAAAAATCGTCCGCCGAGATTTCGCTGACGAATTCTCCATCCTGCACTTCGATGGATTCGGGACGTCTCGGGAGATCCTTTGCGAATATGAGCAAACGTTCGGTAATGCCGTTGGCGCGATACTGGGGACTGAAGGCCTTGCTGCCCACACGAATCTCGTGAACCACCTGGCCATCCAGAACAATCTGTGCCGGTGGATGATTCAGCTCGTCCTCACCCCAGGCGGGAGAGGGCAGAGCCAGCGCCAGGCAAAATACCACAAACCCCGCTCTTCCAATGTTCATCATCTCCTCCCCGTTGACTGTTCGCAGGCGAACCCCGTGCTTGCCGGCACGGATGGGTACTGAGGCCGGTCAAGAACGGATCCTTCCGGTAAGATATGGAGCCTTGAAGTCGATGGAAAGCGTCCCGGTCGGATTAAAGAGGCCTGCGACCGCGAAAGACCGGAGCTCAGTCTCCCAGGATGGGCCAGCAGAGCCGGGGGGGAAATCCTTTTGCAGTTGTGGTGGGCACAAAAGGACGTGCCCACCCTACCAGTATCGTTGGTGTTGCTCGGAACCGCAGGGTGGGCACAGGTTCATCGTGCCCACCGAAACGGGCGCCCAACTTACGCCAGACTGCGCATCTCCTGCCCCGGCAGAGGGGCGGCTCTCTCTATCAGCTCACCTCGATACCGTCTACCCGAAGGGAACGGCGGCTGCGAACCCTTTCCGCATCCAGGACGGACATGCTTACGGTCCGGGAGTGGGAGACATCAAGGGCGGAATCGTCCAGATGTTCTATGCTCTCAAGGTGCTGCAGGACTTGAAGCGGGACACGCCTCCCGTTTCCGTCTTCCTCACGGGAGACGAGGAAATCGGCAGCATGCGGGGGCGGCCCCACATCGAAGGGATCGCCCGGCGCTCAGTATGGGTGCTCGTCATGGAGCCGTCATCCAAACCCGGGTCCGTGGCCGTTCGAAGGTGGGGCCTCGGATCGTTTTACCTCACCATCCACGGGAAGCCCGCCCATGTGCTCAAACCAGAAGCTGACGGCGTCAACGCGTGCCGGGAGCTGGCCCTGAAGATCCTGGCCCTGGAGGCCTTGAGCGATCCCGTCGCGGGGATCAAGGTGTCGGTCAACCTGGTGCGGGGAGGCCGCTCCCGCCAGGTGACGGCGGCCGAAGCCCGTGCGGACATCGACGTGCGGGTTCGGGATGCGGTGCGCATGGAGGCCGTCGAGGCCATGGTGAGGCAGGTGGCCGGAACGCCCATCCTTCCGGGCATCCGGATCGACCTTCAGGGCAGGCTCACCCGGGCCTCCCCTGGAGCCCAATGCCGCAACGGAAGCCCTGTTGCAGGTGGCTCGGGAGGTCGCCGGCGCGATGGGCATGGAAATCCACCCCATCGAGGAATATGGGGGCTCCGACGGCTGTTTCACCTCGGCCCTGGGAGTGGCGACCCTGGATGGGCTGGGACCCCTCACCTACGACATGTGCGGCGACCAGGAGCATATCGAGGTTGAAAGCCTGGCCCCGCGCACGGCCCTCCTGGCGGGAATCATCTCGAGGCTGGCCGGGCCTCAAGAAAAGGGTTGAAAAAGCTGCAGGATTCAAGCAAAGCTGAAGTGCCGTCAGGAAGCGCCATCACCCCTCACGAGAAAAGAAGAAAGGATCGACATGGTCAGGAAGCTCACGCTCGTATGTTGTCTCGTACTCGTTTTTGCCGCTTATGTTTCGGCAGAAGGTCCACTTCCCAAAGACGAAAAGAAGCATACGACCATCGGGAAGTATGTGACCGCAGCGGATGCCTATGAGATGTGGAAGGCCAACCCCGACAAGGTCAAGGTCCTGGATGTGCGTACACCCGAAGAATATGTGTTCGTCGGGCACGCTCCCATGGCGCACAATGTTCCCATCCAATTGTGGGCCGGCAAGTTCAACGCCGAGAAGAAGGACTTCCCGCTGGCAGACAACCCGGATTTTGAAGCACAACTGAAGAAGAGATTCGGCGAGCAGGACACCATCATTGCCATGTGCCGCTCCGGCCACCGGAGCGCTGTTGCCATCAACCGGATGGCCAAAGCCGGATTCGTCAATGTTTACAACGTGGTCGATGGCTATGAAGGCGACAAGATTGCGGACGAAGACAGCTACTTCAAAGGTAAGAGGATGACCAACGGATGGAAGAACTCCCCGGCCCCCTGGACCTACAGTCTGGAGCCGGCGCTGGTCTTTGAGCCATAGCCAGCAAAGCCGGCAGCACTTGCACCCCTGACGGTGCCACCCATCCTCCCCCTGCCTGTCAATGCGGGGACCTCATGAAGAGGACAAATGAGCTCCCGAGCTGCTCTCCCAGCCGAAAGGTTTTCAGACGCAACGGGCGACTCAACGTGCGTCGCCCCCCGCGCGGGGGCGTGGATTGAAACCAGACGCCGTATGATCATAGCTTCAACGATACGGTGATGACGCCGGGGTCGTCCATGTCGCGCCGGGTGGTGAAGCCCAGGCTCTTGCAGACCTTGAGCATGGGGATGTTTTCGCAGAGCACCTGGCCCGAGATCTCCCGGATGCCGCGGCTCCGCGCGTAGTCGATGATGCGGCGCATGAGGAGCTTGCCCAGTCCCTTGCCTGCCGCCTTGTGGTGCACCAGGATGGCGTACTCCGCATGCTCGCTGTCCGGGTCGCAGATGATGCGCACGCTGCCGTAGAGCTTGCCCCCGCCATCCGCGAAACTGTTCGTGGATGCAGCCACCAGAGCCATCTCGCGGTCGTAGTCGATCTGGGTGAGCCGGGCGGCCTCATGGTGCGAGATCTCCTCGACGGGATGCAGGAATCGCATGCGCCGGGCTTCGAGTGTGAGGCTCTCCACGATCTCGAGAAACCCCGGCTCGTCTTCGGGCCTGATGGGCCGGATCTGCAGGATCTCCCCATCCCGCAGGGTGACCCAGTCCTCGAGCTCCTTGGGATACGGGCGAATGGCCAGCCTCTCCGAGGCCGAAATGGCGGATCGGGCCACTCGAATGCGGGCTCCCGAAGCCACGATGTCCGATTCATTCACCAGGAGCGGGTTGATCTCGATCTCGGCGATCTCCGCAATGTCGCACACCAGCTGGGAGATCTTGACCAGGCTCAGGGCTACCCCCCTGAGGTCCGCGGCAGCAGCGGTTTCGCTTCCCTTGAGCAGCCTGCAGATACGTGTTCGGCCCATCACCTCCCTGGCGAGATGCATGTTGAGGGGGGGAAGGGCCACGGCCCGGTCCTGAATGTCTCCGACATGCCTGCCGCCGTGGCCGAACCGGATGACGGGACCGAACTGCGGGTCCTCGACCACGTGGATCATCAGTTCATGGCCGACCGGCGTGCAGACCGGAGCCGTGGAATCCCCGGGGTCGAGGGAGGATTCTCGACCCGGCACGGGCCGATTCGAAGCGTCCGCCGCGATGGGGGGAGCGGTCCGGACTCCATAAGCGGTCAAAATGGATCGGACTTCTGCATCCGCGAGCCACTGGCGGCCACCCGCGAGCGCCTCTTCCACCACTCTCAGAGCTGTCTGCACGTCGGGCGCGAAGGATTCGGGAATGCTCGGCGGTGTTTCCATGAGCATTTCCTGGTTCTTCTGGTAGCGCACCATGTGCGTGAAGGCTCGCACGGCGTCGTAGGGGGTCTTGTACGTGGGAATGCGATGTTCGTAAAAGATCCGACGGGCTTGCGCGGCGGTCTGCTCACCCAGCCAGCTGGTGAGGAGGACGGGGGGCCTGGGTCTCTGGAGGCGCTTCCGGTAAGTCCTCGCCACGGCATCCGCGGCATCGGAGCCCGACACGACGGCGACGGGACAGCTCAGGACGAGAACGGCATCCACCTGCCTGTCTTCCAGCAGCACGTCGAGGGCTTGGGCGTAACGATCCGCCGAGGCATCGCTCATGATGTCCACGGGGTTTCCACGGGACCAGGTGGAAGGGAGCACTCCATCCAGTCGCCTGATGGTTTCGGGAGAAAGCTCGGCCATGCGGCCCCCTCGATCCATGAGCGCATCGGTGGCCATGACCCCGACCCCGCCCCCGTTGGTGAGGATGGCCATCCGGTCTCCCGTGATCTTCCGCGGCATCATGGCCAGGGTCTCGACGGCATCGAACAGGGCCTGCATCTCGAGGACGCGCAGCATGCCCGCGCGGCGAAAGGCTGCATCGTAGACGGCGTCGTCCCCTTCAACGGCGCCGGTGTGGCGGGCCGCCGCCAGGGCCCCTTCGCGGCTGCGGCCGGCCTTGACCACGATGACCGGCTTGACGCGAGCCGCGGCCCGGGCGGCGGACATGAACTTGCGGCACTGGGTCACCGTCTCCATGTACAGAAGAATGGCGCGTGTCTTGAAATCGGTGGCCAGGTAATCCAGCATGTCCCCGAAATCCACGTCGGCCATGTCCCCGAGGGATATGAAGCACGAGAAGCCGATGGATCGGGAGACAGCCCAGTCCAGAACCGAGGTCTGCACGGCTCCGGACTGGGCCACCAGGGCGATGGAGCCCGCCGGCGGGCGGACGATGTGCGCCATGCTCGCATTCAGGTTGGCGCCGGGAACCATGATGCCCAGGCAGTTGGGGCCGACGATCCGCAGCAGGTGGGGGCGGGCGGCGTCGGTCATCCTGGAGCAGAGCTTCCTGCCCTCTTCATCCCCCCCTTCCCCGAAGCCGGCCGTGATCACCACCGCACCCCGCGTCCCCTTTTCACCGAGCTCGGCGATGACGCCCGGAACGCTGTCCCGGGGAACGGCGATCACCGCCAGGTCGGGGGCCTGCGGAAGACTGGCCACACCGGGATAGCATTTCACTCCCCCGATGAAGCTGTAGTTGCGATTCACCAGGTAAACGGGAAGGTTGAAGCCCGAGTGCAGGAGGTTGCGGGTGATCACCTCTCCCACCGAGCCCGGTTTCTCGCTGGCACCGATGAGAACGACGCTCGACGGGTGCATCAGGCTGGACAGGTTCCTCACGGACATCGATCCACCTCCCAAAAGGTTCGGAGCCCGATTCTTCCGGTCAGGGTCGCGAGGAGATCACCGAAGGGATGGCGGGGCTGCGCATGGAAATCTCTCCATGAACGGAGCAGTCGCATGATCGGTCAACGGGAACGGCACAGTCCAAAAATAGGAGAGAGCACAGAATTCCGCAATCCCTTTCTGGCGCGGGCTCACGTCATTCCGGGGACCGGCAGGAAGGCTCGCGGAAGACCATGGCTGCAAGTCCGTAGAGGGCGACGGCCAGCAGGATGACGGCGTTGAGCCCGAGGTGAACGGCCAGGATGGAGGCCAGCACCGTGGC
>JBFYYO010000215.1:0-6527 GCA_041310025.1 Syntrophobacterales bacterium | reverse complement strand
GCGCCATACTCGTACCAGATCACCTGACGTCCGTTTCGGTCCTCGATCCCGGCGAGCCGACCCGCTTTCTCGGGATCGTAAATCAGCCTGCCCACCAGACCGTTCGCCGTGCCATAAGCCGTCATCTTTCCAGTGTGGTCGAATGTCTTCCAGTTGCCATGCTTGTCTTTCCATGTGTGCCCGTCTACTCTCTCGGTGATGCTGTAGCTGCCGTGACTGAAGGAAGCTACCCCTCCGCCGGAGCTCGATCGCCGATACTCGACCCCACCCTTGTTCACCGACTGAACGCTCACGCCCATCGAGTCCGGCTTGGTCGCGAGCACCTGCCGCAAGTGTTCGAACTGCCAGCGGCCGACGTAGTGGTTCCGTCGGACCGAAGCGACCCCGCCGGGGACCGTGACCGAGAGATCGACAGCGCTGTCATGGTATTCCCTGAGAAGGCAGTTGACCGAGCTTCCGACCTCCTGAAACACGTCCTGCTTCGTCTCCGGCCGGCATTCGCCCTCCGTGTCGTCCCATTCCTCCTGGCGCGGAGCCATGGGCCAGCACTTGACGCCCTCGATGGGCTGGGGTGATGGCGCCGGGGCGGGTCCCGGTGGGCCGCTCGGGCCAGGGTACGTGTAGATCCAGGTCCCTCCCCCGTTGTCGCCTCCCGGGACCCCGGGCGTGGTGGGGGTCCCCCCGCAGTCTCCCGTTTCGTGGATCACACAGTACGGAGTTGAATTGGTGGTGGACTGGCCGTTGGCGCAGATATACCCGTAGGTCACCCGGCCGTTTCGAAGAGCCCTGGCACATCCTCCGCCGCTGGCTCCTCCATCTTCCGAAGGGCTGAAGGACTGGAGACAGGTGATCCTGAAGGGGATGGAAGCCCGATCCCTGGCATTGAGGATCGACGGCGGCTCGGACAGGAACTCGTAGCGAAAGGCTCCCCCTCCATCCGGGGTTTCGAAACGAACGTTCTCAGCGCGTACAAGTCCATAGTTGGCGAGGCTGAATTCACCGAAATAGACCTCTCCCGCTTTCATCTGCGGTAGATGGACCGACGCCGGCTCGGCCACCACCACCGGAGCCGGAACGTTGGTCTCGAAGGTGGCCTTGAGGACGATCTCGTACTTGTCCTGTATGGTGGTCTCCTCGACCGCCCATTCCACCGTGACGAGATTATATTCCAGAAATGCCGTTTCGACGGCCGTGACGCCCGGTTTCACCCAGAGCCGCCCGATGTGATCCTGGTGGTTGGGGGCGGTGATCCGGACCTTGTACCGGCCGGCAGGAAGCCCGGTGAACAATGCTTCCCCGAGGGCATCGCTGGGAAGGGTCCGCTGCACGGTCAGGACCTGCTCGTTTTGCAGGGTGAGGGTCGCGCCCTTGAGGCCCTGAACGATCTGCCCCCTGGCATCGACGGTTCCCGTGTAGATGTCCGAGACCTTGAATAGGGCGTTTCCGACCCCCGACTGGGTGACGGTCGCGTACAGCGGGATGTCTCTTTTGCTGGTGTTGGAGCTCACGACCCGGAGATAAAAGGTGTGGATGCCTTCCTGAACCGACTCGCTCCCCGGCATGAACGACAGCCCGACCGTCCGCTTCTCCCCGACAGCCAGGTCTCCCAGGTTGGATTCAGCGTTCAGATGCACCCAGGGAGGGGCGGGCGAACCGTCGGCCGAGACCGTGGAAAGCACGACATCTTTCAGCTCTGAAAGCCCCCGGTTTTCGAGACTCAGGGACTCCGATGCGACCCCATCCAGGGTAACGCCGGTTTCGATGTGCGTGGGGGACGTGAAGAGCAGGGGCTGCGCCTCGGAAAAGGTGAGGTTCAGGGTCACCCGCCCCCATGCTCCCTCTCCCGTTTCATCGCTTTGCACTTGAAAGATGATCGTCGCAGTGGAATCAGCCGTGTTGTCGGCCCACACGGAGAAGGCGAGCCTGGCCGTGCTTCGGGATTCAAGGGCGGCCACGGGGGCTCCCACGGTCAGGTGGACGCCCTCGGGGAGCCTGCCGCCGGGCTGGTCTGCTTCCTCACAGACGAGGCGAAGGTTCCGGACATGCGTCCCGTCTCCGGCCGCAACCTCGATCCCGGCGGATTTCTCGAGGTTCTTGGGAATGTTCAGCTGCAAAGTCTGCGGCTTCACGGTCACCCGGTTGATGACAAACTGCCCCTGGGAGGGTTTATCTTGCACGTCCGGGTGAACCGCAAAGACCTTGTAGTGCCCCGACTCCAGGGGAAGCGGCCGGAACGTGAACGTGAACGCGCCGTTCCCGTCGGTGAGCACCGAGCTCGTGCGCTCGAAGCCATTCACGGAAATCACGAGCTTCAGGGGAGCCTGGGCCACAGGCAAACCCGTTCCCCGGTCCAGCGCGTGCCCGGATATAAGGATATCCTGGTCGCCATTGGAGACTTGAGGCGAAACGTGCGTCACGGACCCCGAGTAGGAGGTATCGAGCAGCGTGACTTCATGACAGACGTCGATGCCGGCCATGGTGACCTGCTCCGGCTTTCCCTGGTGGAAGTGGACGCGGCTGATGGCGGCCTGGACCTCGACCCGGTCCGGCGCCGACAGCGGCACCGGCAGGTCCACGGGCTCGGAGGTGAAGGTGGCGCCGGGGGCGATGCGTGCTACAGTGCTCCCGTTGGAGAGAGTCACCACGCCATTCCCGAGGACCTGGCGGTAGCTCCGCGAGGAGAGCACGTTGCCGTCCGTATCTTTGAGCTTCAGGCTTATCTCGCTCGAGGGGTTTGACCCGGAACCGGTCGCGGTCACGATCTCGATCGCTTCCTCCCCCGTGTTTTCGAGGACGAAGCGGACCGTGCCGGACGCCCCCCGGGTGAGCTCCTCGTTCAGGATCCGAAGCCGAAGCGCTCCGTCTGCCACTTCGACCTGACCGCTGCGAACGATATGAACCGTCTCCCCTTCATGGGGCGTGAGGGTCAGGGTGGCCGACATCTCCACCGTGTCCGGAAGGTCTGCAAATCCCCCGAAGGCCAAAGGAACGGAGCGCCGTTCGCCGGCTTCCAGGCTGAATTCCTCCGAGAGGCCCGAGCGGCTTCCAATCTGAACCTGGAGCCGGGCGTGCTCGACCCTGGCGGATGACCGATTCTCGACGGTGTGCTCGAGGCGGTTCATGACGCCGCGCCGGAGCACTTCCCCATCCTCGAGGGAAGCATGGATCACGGGAAGCGTGATGCTCCGCCCCGGGCTTTCAACCCCGTTCCCATCCACCGCAAAGACGGTGTAGATCCTCTCATCTCCCGAGAATCCCGTGTCCGTGACCGAAGTTAAAGTGACCAGTCCCGGGGTGAGGCTCAGGGGCTGGCCGCCGGCCGTGAGCCGGACACGATAACCGGCCACCGCCGAGGACCCGCCCGAAGCAGGTGGAGTCCAGGACACGACAGGAGGCTCTTCTCCATTCTGGACGACTTTCAGGGTGGAGACGGGAAGCAGCCCGAAATTGAGGTATGCGGAATGGGAAGGGGGGGACTCGTTTCCCGCACCATCCACGGCCGTCACCACGTAGCAGTGGTCGGTGGCGGAGGGCCTTGAATCGAGGACGGTGGTCTCCCGGATTCCCTGGATGATGGGGGCGAGCCCATCCACCGAAACGATTTCCGTCGCATCCGCCCGGTAGAGGGAGTAGGTGACCGGCTCCGTTGCCCCATCGGGAACCTGCCATTGGGCGTTGACGCCCCGGCTGAGAAGCTCGAGGTTGAGGCTCCGGGGCGGATTGGGAGGCAGGGAGTCGGCCTCCACGGCGACCTCGGCACTTTGCCCGCTCACCGCCTCCTGCCCGTTTGCCCGGCGGACGCTCGAAACCGCATAGGTATAGACTCCGTCTGAGGGCGGCGTGTCGATATACTCAAGGCTCCCGCCGGAGCGATCGAGCACGGCAGGCTCGGGCTCCCCGGGCCCCTTGCGCGTGAGCTGATAGTCGGCGGCGCCCTGAACCGCCTGCCAGTTGAGCTTCACGCGGCCTTCGGGCATGGCGCTCCCCGAGAAGCCCTGGGGCGGCTCGAGAGGCGGAAGCTCTCCCTGGTAAACCTGGAAGCGGTTCTCACAGAGGATGCGCGTCCCGATGTTCCCGAGGTCGTCCAGCCCGCGAAAAGTGAACTGGAGGTTTTCCACCCGGCTGAGTCCGGCGTCGGGCGGCAGGGCAAACGTGGCCCGCCACCTTTGCGCCTCTCCCGGGAGAGGATTGATGGCCTCCAGAGGCTCAATGCCCACTGGTTGCCGGCCTGGAGCGGAAAGCAGGAAGGAGAGCTCAGGGACGGCCCCCGGCTGCACGGGCTCCGTGAGAGCGAGCTCAACGGCCAGGGACACCGGCTCGCCTTCATGGTTTCTGACGGGCTGGCCGGGCTGAATGTTGATCTGAGAGACGGAGGGCCCGCTCGAATCGATCAAGAGCGTCGCCCCGGCATCGATTTCCGTTCCCCGGTTGCCTGCCAGATCCCGGGCGGAGAAGACAACATAGGCCGTCCCGGAAGGCGTCGCCTCCGTCAGGGTGAAGATGCCGGAGTATTCGAGCCCGCCGCTCCGGGTGAGGTCGACGGCCATCGGGAGACCTTCATGGGGCGTGATGGTGAGAAAGGGAGTGGTGAGCAGGGGTTCCGTCACGGTGAGCCGAAGATTCACCAGACCCGGCCCCATCCTTCCGGACGATGGGTCGAAAGGTCCCCCCGGCGTGAACTGAATGGACGCCGCCCGGGGAGCGGTACGGTCGATGACAACCGAAGCCGCGTTGGAGAGCTCGCTTTCGTTTCCCGCCCAGTCGACCGTGGATGCACGGTAAACATAATCGCCATCTTCGGGCGGGAAATTCTCGAAAGTGGTTCCGGCAAGGAGGCCGCCATTGATTTTTGATGCTTGTGCCGGCGCAGCGAAGTCCGATGTCGCCCGATAAAGGTTATAGCCTCGGATTGCGGCATCCGAAGGGGATCTCCAGCTGAGCCGGACCGTTCCTCCCGAAAGAAGCTCCGCGGAGAGGTTCCTCGGGCACTCGGGGAGGGTGGAGTCACGAGTCACGGTAACGGTGGGACTTCGCGGCCCGGTTCCCCCCCGGTTTCTGGCTGCCGCCTGGATGCGGTTTTCGCCTTCGAGCAAAGCGAGGCTTGAGCTGAACGCGCCGCCGGAGCCTGCGGCAGCAGGGTTGCCGGTCTGCACGTTGTTCACGATGAAGAGCACTTCAGAGCCGGGCTCGGCACGGCCCGAGACATTGACGGCTTCTCCGTTGACGAGGGCTCCCGAAGCGGGTGTGAGGAGGGTCGGGGCATCGGGAGGCTCTATCTTGACCTCGAGGCTCATATCGATCCTGGAGGCGTTTCCGAGCGTATCGGTGGCGCGGAAGGTGAAAACGTGGCTCCCATCCTCCACCGAAGCAATGTTCCACGGGTAGCTGCAGCGGCTCGTCCCGTCGGTGACGGTATGGCGGAGGCCGCCGTCGATGAGGAATTCCACCCGGCTCACTCCCGCAGGATCCGACGCCGCCACGCTGAAGGTTCCGGACCGCTGCAGCACGGCGCCCGATGCGATGGGCGCATTGTCGAACCGCACATCGGAGAGGGTGGGACCTTCCCGGTCCCCCTGGGGCGTTGCCGATGCGGTCGTAACCTCTTTGCGCTCCCCTCCCGAAAGGTTCAGGGCGGTCACGGCCACGTGGCAGGTGGCTCCGTTCGTGAGCCCCGCGACACCGGCCGAAGTCCCGCTCACCTGAGTGTGCGGGGTCATACCCTGGACGGTCGAAAAGGGCGATGAGCTCACATAGACCAGATATTTCGCCACGTAGGCCCTGGGGGTGGAATCCGTCCAGGAAAAGCTCACCCTGCCGTCGTGAGGCTCAACGGTGAGATTGGCGGGATTCTCCAAAAGGGTGATGCCTTTCATGGCAACGCCGGCACTCTCATTCCCCGATGCATCCACCGCGGTGGCTAACATTGGGTAGGAAGTCGCCCGCGCAAGCCCCGCAGCCTCGTAGCTCCGAAGGTGCGGTGGCAGCTCAGCCGGTGCAGCCTGCCCGTTGAAATACACCCGGTAGCCGGCAAGATCCCCGGCGGTGCCCGCCGAGGCGGTCCAGCTGAAGAGCAGTCGATCGGCAAAGCACTGCACGGTGAGCCCCGATATGTCTTCGGGCGGCTCGCGGTCGTTGGGTGCGGCAACAATCGGCTGGATGACCGGATTGGCGTTGCCTCGTGTATCGACGGCCACAACGGCAATGGAATAGCTTTGGCCTCGGATCAGGCTGCTCACCGTATGCTTGAAGACGCCGGCTGGCACCGTCGCCACCGGGCTCATGCCCACGACCCCGCCGAAGGGCTGCTCCGACACATAAATGCGGTAGAACCGGATATCTCCCTGGCCTGCCTCGTTATACCCCGACCAGTCGAGAAGGAGGATCGAGCCGTTTCCCGGGTCTGTGGCCCTGAGGGTGGTGACCGGAAGCGGCAGGGGATCGTACTCGATGACGGCGATGACGGTCGGGCTCGCTTCGCCTGACGCATTCTTGCACCCGATCTCGAAACGATTGACACCCGGGGCGAG
>JBFYYO010000214.1:0-6655 GCA_041310025.1 Syntrophobacterales bacterium | reverse complement strand
TAACCAGCAGAGTTAGTTAACAAGTCTTGGCATTCGTTGCGTTTCTGAAGATCGACGGGGTCCCTGGCGAGAGCACCGACGACAAGCACAAGGACTGGATCGAGATCCTGTCCTACAGCTGGGGAGTGTCACAACCTTCTTCGGGAGCCGCCAGCACCGCGGGCGGCGCCTCATCCCAACGGGCAGACTTCCAGGATTTCTCCATCGTGAAGCAGCTGGACAAGGCCTCCCCCAAGCTCGCGCTGGCCTGCGCCAAGGGCACCCACATCAAGGATGTGAAGGTCGAGCTTTGCCGCGCGGGTGGAGACAAGGTCAAGTACATGGAATACAAGATGACCAACGTGATGATCTCTTCGGTGCGCCGCGGCGGGTCCGCCCAGGGCGGCGAGAATGTTCCCCTCGAGGAGATTGGCTTCGACTACGGCAAGATCGAATGGATCTATACCCAGCAGAAGCGTGATGATGGTTCCGGCGGCGGCTCGGTCAAAGCCCACTGGGACCTCCAGGCCAACAAAGGCGAGTGATCCGATAGACGGTCATGAATCCCCGGAACGATGCACTCAAGCCCTCAATTCTGGACAGGCTCATGGACGACGACCCGGGCGTCTCCCATGAGCCTGTCCACCACCGTTATGTAGGCCTGGCCCAGATCAAGGCCGCCGTCATTCGCGATCTGGAGAGCCTCATGAACACGCGGCGGAACATTCTGGTCCCTGCGGAGAGCCACCAGGAGGTCGGCAGCTCGGTGTTCGTGTACGGGCTGAAGGACTACACGGCCCAGAACCCCAAGAGCCCATCCGCCCGGCAGCATCTGCGGCTGGACGTCGAAAGAACCATTGCCCTGTTCGAGCCCAGGCTCAGGAACGTCACTGTACGTCTGGATTCCCCCGACCCCAACGAGCGGAATCTCAGGTTCCGCATCACGGCGTTGCTCGTCGCCGACCCTATCTCCGAGCCCGTGGCCTTCGACACCTTCTTCGACGCCAACCGCGGGGAGTATTTCATCACGATGTGATGCCGCTCAAACGGACCATACATGCGCGCTTATGGACGATAGACTGCTGGATTATTACGAGAGGGAGCTCACCTTCATCCGGTCCCTCGGAGCGGAATTCGCCAGGAAGTACCCCAAAATTGCAGGACGGCTGCTGCTTGAGCCCGACAAGTGCGAAGATCCTCACACCGAACGGCTCATCGAGGCTTTCGCCCTCATCAGCGGCCGCATTCACCTGAAGATCGACGACGACTTCCCTGAGATCACCGAATCCATTCTGAATATCCTCTATCCGCACTACGTTCAGCCGATCCCTTCCTTTTCGGTGGCCCGATTCGAGCCGGACCCCAAGACCACATCCCCCGCGGGCTATTTCATCGACAAGAATACGCCCCTCTATTCCAAGCCGGTTCAATCCATTCCCTGTCAGTTCACGACCGCGTACCCCGTGACCCTGTGGCCCGTGGAAGTGGCGGAGGCGGAGCTGTGCGAGCCCAAAAGGATGATGCGACGGGCCCAGCAGGCCATTCGAATCCGGCTCAAGACCTTCAACGGCGTGAGCTTGTCGGAGCTGGGCTGGTCCCGGCTTCGTTTCTTCCTGAACGCCCCCCCCCAGCACGTGTTTCATCTCTACGAGCTTCTCTTCAACCATGTCTCCCACATGGAGCTGGAATGGGAGCGGGAGGGCAAGCCGCCCGTGCTCCTGCCGCTATCCCCCGAGGATATCCGGCCCGTCGGTTTCGACGAGAAGGAGCACTTGATTCCATACCCGAGAAGATCCTTTCCCGGCTACCAGCTGCTTTTCGAGTATTTCTGCTTTCCCGAGAAGTTCCTTTTCTTCGATCTGTGCAGTCTAGAGCAGCTCAAAGGGCGCAGTTGGGGTGACTGTCTGAATGTCTGGATATACCTCGACCGGATCGCCAAGCTGAACCTGGTGGTCAACCGTGAGACGTTCTGCCTCAACGCCACGCCGGTGGCCAACCTCTTCAAGCGCATCGCCGAGCCCATCCGCGTCGAGCACCGGAAGACCGATTATCACGTCATCCCGGATGTTCGGCGTCAGGAGGCCACCGAGGTCTTCAGCATCGACCGGGTCACAGCCATTGCGGCCGATTCCCCCGACAAGGCCGTCGAATTTCGCCCCTTCTATTCCATCAAGCACCATGAGGACGCGGCGGATGGCGACGGACGCCTGGCTTTCTGGCACCACCAGCGAAGGCCATCCGGGAGAAAGGGGGACGACGGCACGGAGGTTTTTCTCTCTTTTGCGGACATCCGGTTCAAGCCCGTGGACCCCGAAGTCGAGACGATGACGATTCATGTCACGTGCACCAACCGGGATCTGCCCGGCCGCCTGCCCTTCGGCGATCGTTCGGGTGATTTCGACATGGAGATGGCCGCTCCCGTCACCCGGGTCACCTGTCTCATGAAGCCCACTCCCAGCCGGAGGCCGACCCTGGGGGGAGCCCTTCAGTGGCATCTCATCTCGCACCTCTCGCTGAACTACCTCTCGCTCGCCAGCGGTGGAGAACAGGCCCTCAAAGAGATCCTCAGCCTGTATGATTTCGACCGCTCACCTGCTGTGCGGCAGCAGATCAGCGGCATCGCATCGGTCCAATCGGAGCACGTGACCCGACGCATCGGCCGTTCTTTTTGCCGCGGAGCTCAGGTCACGGTCACCTTCGATGAGCAGAAGTTCGTGGGGGCTGGGGTCTACCTTTTTGCCAGTGTCCTGGAGCATTTTCTCGGTCAGTACGTTTCGGTGAATTCGTTTTCCCAGTTGGTGGCAGGGACCCTTCAGCAAAAGGAACCGATGAAAAAGTGGCCTCCGAGGACCGGAAACCGCATTCTGCTGTGAGGGACAGCCTCTTCAGGGAGTTTTACGAGTTCTCGTTTTTCAGGGCTGTCCACCTCCTCGAGTGGCTGCACCCTGAAAAGAAGCGACTGGGAGAGGCCCTGTCCTGCACCCAGGAGCCGGTTCGCTTCTCGGTGAAGCCCGGTTTTGCTTTCCCCCCCAGCGACATATCGGGAATGGAGCCGGGAGAGGATGGCGGACCGACGACGATGGAAGTGGCCTTCCTGGGTCTTGTGGGACCTTCGGGGGTTCTGCCCGGCTGGTACAATGAACTGGTGGTGGATCGCCTTCGCCAGAAGGATCGCAGCCTGGCTGCCTTCCTGGATCTGTTCCACCACCGGCTCATCTCCCTGTTCTACCTGGCCTGGAAGAAGCAGCGATTCCCCGAGAACTACCGCCTCGGAGCCCGGGATCGACTCTCCCGACAGATGCTTTCCCTGCTGGGTCTGGGGACACCGGGGCTTTCGGATCGCATGGGTCTCGAGCCCGAATCGCTCATCTTTTATGGAGGCCTGCTTTCCGGGGCCGTCCCCAGTGCGGCGGCCATCGAAGCCACCGTCGAGTATTTTGCCGAAGCCTCAGTGCAGGTGGATCAGTTCATCGACCGCACCATTCCCGTTGCTCCCGAGGACCAGACGCGGGTCGGGGCGGCGAATGCCCGCCTGGGGGTGGATGCGGCGTGCGGGAGCATGGCCTGGGAGAGCCAGACCAATTTTCGCGTTCGCATCGGCCCCGTGGGTTACGATCATTTTGTGCGCCTCATGCCTTCGGGGGAGCTGCTGGGACCCATCTTCGCTCTGGTTCGGTTCATGGTGGGCATCGAATATGAATTCGAGGTGGGAGTCGTATTGAAGCGGGAGGAGGTGCCTTCCTGTATCCTGGGGCGCACCGATCCCAAAGCCCC
Source organism: Syntrophobacterales bacterium (assembly GCA_041310025.1). Lineage (GTDB taxonomy): Bacteria > Desulfobacterota > Syntrophobacteria > Syntrophobacterales > Syntrophobacteraceae > JALOOX01. The sequence continues at coordinate 2,902 of JBFYYO010000214.1, read as the reverse complement.
GCGCCTGGGGTGGTCCACATGGGCCAAATCACCAACCGAAACCCACCGGGAAGACCCCATGGTCGTCTTCCAGGAACCACGCCCTTGAATGCGCTGCTCTTCGCATTGCTGAGTCTTTCTCTGCGCCTCTGCGTCTCTGCGTCTCTGCGCGAGGAATGTTTTGGGATAATCGTTCAATCATGAAGGAGCTCCATCCATGCCCAGAACCAACTTGAAGGCCTTGATCGGGAAGCTGAACTCCACGTGCCGCAGCGCGCTGGAGGGTGCAGCCGGCCTGTGTCTCTCCCAGACTCACTACGAGGTCGACATCGAGCACTTCTTCCTCAAGCTTCTCGAGATGCAGAATACGGATCTTCACAAGATTCTGCGCTATTTCGAGGTGAATGAGGCCAGGCTCACGGCAGACCTTACCCGCACCATGGAGGGCTTCAAGACCGGGAATGCCAGGACACCCGCCCTGTCGCCGCGCATCCCCCGCATGATCCAGGAAAGCTGGCTCGTGGCCTCCGTGGACTACCAGGCACCCAGCATCCGGTCGGGCCACATCCTGCTGGCGCTCCTGAGCAGCGAGGAAATGGCGCGGATGCTCACGGGAAGCTCTGAAGCCTTCAAGAAGATCTCTCTGGAGACTCTGGAGAAGAATTTTTCAGACCTGGTGGCGGGATCCAAGGAAGACTCCGAAGCGGGAGGCACGGGCCGGCCCACCGAATCCCTCGCCCCTGCCGCGGCCCCAGCCGGCACCAAAGCCCTCGATCAGTTCACTGTCAACCTGACCGAAAGGGCCCGCAAGGGGGAGATCGACCCCGTCCTGGGGCGTGAGTTTGAAATCCGACAGATGGTGGACATCCTGATCCGACGCCGTCAGAACAACCCCATCCTGACAGGTGAAGCCGGCGTGGGCAAGACAGCCGTCGTGGAGGGGTTCGCTCTCAAGATCGTGGAGGGGGATGTGCCGCCGCCACTGCGGAACGTCGCGATCCACACCCTGGACCTGGGGCTGCTCCAGGCGGGGGCCGGCATCAAGGGTGAGTTCGAGAACCGACTCAAGTCGGTCATCAACGAAGTCAAGGCTTCTCCCATCCCCATCATCCTGTTCATCGACGAAGCCCACACCATGATCGGAGCCGGCGGGGCGGCGGGATCCGGAGATGCGGCCAACCTGCTCAAGCCGGCCCTGGCCCGCGGCGAGCTGCGCACCATCGCGGCCACCACGTGGTCGGAATACAAGAAGTATTTCGAAAAGGATGCCGCCCTGGCCCGCCGGTTCCAGGTGGTGAAGATCGAGGAGCCCGACGAGCCCAACGCTCTGGTCATGATGCGGGCCGTCGCCCCCTTCCTGGAAAAGCACCACCAGGTCATGATCACCGACGACGCCCTGCTGGATTCCGTGCGCCTCTCGCACCGCTACATCACGGCACGCCAGCTGCCGGACAAGGCGGTGAGCGTCCTCGACACGGCCTGCGCCCGCGTGGCCATCGGGCTCAACACCAGTCCGCCCGCCGTCGAGGAGGCGTCGAGGAGGATCGGTCACATCGAACGGGAGCTGAGGATCTTGGAGCGCGAATCGCTCATTGGCCGGGACCATGGCGAGCGGATCGCGCGTCTGAATGTGGAGAAGGAAACCGTCCAGCAGGAGCTGGAGACCCTGACGGCACGATGGCAAAAGGAGATGGAGCTCGCCCGGCAGCTCATGACTCTGCGCCTGGAGATCCAGGAGCTCTTTGAGAAGGAGCCTGGAAACATCGAAGTCATGGCCGAAAAGCAAACCCGCCTCAAAGGGCTCGAAAGCGAGCTGGCGGCAGTGCAGCAGGACCATCCACTGGTCCAGATCGCCGTGGATTCCCAGACGGTGAGCGAAGTCATCTCCGGGTGGACGGGCATTCCGACCGGCCGCATGCTGACCGATGAGATCGAAACGGTGCTGAAGCTCGAAGAAACGCTGGGCAGGCGCATCATCGGCCAGGACCATGCCCTGGCAGCCATCTCCCAGCGTATCCGGACGGCTCATGCCGGCATCGAAGACCCGTCCAAGCCGACGGGGGTTTTCATGCTGGTCGGCCCCAGCGGCGTCGGCAAGACCGAAACGGCTCTGGCCCTCTCGGAGCTCATGTATGGCGGGGAGGAGAATGTCATCACCATCAACATGTCCGAGTACCAGGAGGCTCACACGGTTTCGGGTCTCAAGGGATCGCCTCCGGGTTACGTGGGCTACGGTGAAGGGGGCGTGCTCACCGAGGCGGTCCGGCGGCGTCCTTACAGCGTGTTGCTCCTGGACGAGGTCGAAAAGGCCCACCCGGACGTCATGGAGCTCTTCTACCAGGTCTTCGACAAGGGAATGCTGGAGGACGGCGAGGGACGGCGCATCGACTTCAAAAACACCCTCATCCTGCTCACTTCGAACCTCGGGACGGACCTCATCATGAAGGTGTGCGCCGACGAAGAGACCGCTCCCGGTGCGGCATCGCTTCAGGAGATGCTGCGGCCGGAGCTGGTCAAGCATTTCAAACCCGCATTCCTCGGACGTCTCATCGTGGTGCCTTACTTTCCCATCACCGACAAGATCATGCGCCTCATCGTGAAGCTGAAGCTCGACCGCATCGGCAAGCGCATGCGGGAGAACCGGAATGTGGTGCTCACCTACGATGAATCCATCATCGAGGCCATAGCCAGGCGCTGCACGGAGGTCGACAGCGGCGCGCGCAACGTGGACCACATCCTCACCAACACCCTGCTCCCGCAGCTGTCTCAGGAAATCCTTTCGCGCATGGCCGCCGGCGAACAGATCCGGACAGTCCACGTGTCCACATCAGATGAGGGTTTCAACTACGCCATCGGTTAGCTTGCCTGCAGACCTATCATGATTTTGACCCAAGGGGGATATGATGGCCAATACCTTCTTCGC
>JBFYYO010000213.1:0-6695 GCA_041310025.1 Syntrophobacterales bacterium | reverse complement strand
ACGCAATTAAGGGCTCGAATTCGCAAACGTCATCCCGGCAATCTCCCGGCTTAGAGCCTGCCGGGACAAGCTTTAGCCGGGATCCAGGTTTTCTTTGATCAGTCTGGATTCCGGCTTGAAAACCGCCGGAATGACGTGCTGCGGAGTCCCACAGTCGCTATTGGACACTCTTTGGACACTCTAATTTGCGCGCGTGTACTGAGCGAATCGGAGAAGTCTTGCACCACAACGAGAAATGAGCCCAGATGCTGTTCCATCGCAGGGTGGGCAAGGGCTCGATCTTGTCCACCGCGCTCGTGAAGCCGCATTATTCGGTGGGCAATGGTACCGCTCTTGCCCACCCTGCAAAAGACTTTCGTTGTGGCAGGTTACTTCAGTGCGCGGCTCAGGCCGATGCGCCCCCGGGATCGGTTCCTCGACGCAAAAGCCGCAGCCCGTTGAAGATGACTGTCAAAGATGCCCCCATGTCTGCCGCTATGGCACTCCACAGTGTGGCGATCCCCCCTGCCGCCATGGCGAGAAAAAGAAGTTTTACAGCCAGAGAGAAGGCGATGTTCTGCTTGATGACGCCTATCGTCCTTCGCGAGTGAGCGATGAGCCACGGGAGTTTGGTGAGATCGTCCGACATCAGCGCCACATCGGCTGTTTCTATGGCGGCGTCGGCACCGATGGCCCCCATGGCAATGCCCAGATTTGAGGCTGCCAGGGCCGGCGCGTCATTGATCCCGTCCCCCACCATGGCCACCCGCCCGTACTTGCTGTTCAATCGACTCACCACATCGACTTTGTCCTGAGGCAGCAGCTCCGCCTGATAACGGTCAACGCCCGTGGCGGCGGCAACCGCTTCTCCCGTGCGCTCGTTGTCCCCGGTGATCAGGATCACCCGCTCGATCCCCATCCTCTTCAGAGCTCGAACCACCGAAGGCGCTTCGGGCCTGACTTCGTCCGTGATGCTCATCATCCCGCACAGGTGATCTTCGGTCCACATCATGACCACCGAATTCCCCGCATTCTCCAGCTCCTCGGCCATCCGATGGTTTTCGGGCGTCTCGTGCCCCCACTCCTCCAGCAGTCGGTGACTGCCGATCCAGTAAGTCCGGGAGCCGATGACTCCATGAGCCCCCAGCCCCGGCAGCACCGTCAGGTTTTCGGCAGGGGCATAGGTCACGTTCCTGGACTTGGCGAGCCTCAGAATGGCCCCCGCAACGGGGTGAGTGCTGTGGGTCTCGAGAGCCGCCGCTCGAACGAGCAGTTCTTCTTCCGTATGCTCGTTCAGGGGGATGATCTGCTGAACGACGGGATGGCCGTGAGTCAACGTTCCCGTCTTGTCAAAAGCGATGGCCCTCAGATAGGCCGGCGCTTCGAGATATGCACCGCCTTTGATGAGTACGCCGTTTCGCGCAGCGGTGGTCAGGCCGGCCACGATGCTCACAGGCGTTGAGATCACCAGGGAGCAAGGGCACGCGATGACCAGGACGACCAGTGCCTGGTAGAACCACGAGCTCCAGTCGCCGCCCAGGAGAAGCGGTGGAATCACAGCGATGAGGCCTGCTATTCCCAGCATGAGGGGCGTGTAAATCCGTGCGAATTTCTCCACGAACTGCTCCGTCGGAGCACGGCGCGACTGGGCCTCCTCCACCAGGTGGATGATCCGCGCAAGGGTCGTGTCGGAGGACTGACGGGTGGAACGGAATTCGATGGTGCCGTCCAGGTTGATGGTCCCCGCGTAGACTTCATCCCCCGGACCTTTGCCGACGGGCATGGACTCCCCGGTGATGGAGGATTGGTCCACACTGGTGGTGCCTTTGGTGACGACTCCGTCCAGAGGCAGCTTCTCGCCAGGTCGGGCCAGCACCGTGGCGCCCACAGGAACCTGGTCGACCGGAGCCTCTTCCACTTCGCCATCCGTCGGGCAGATGTATCGGGCCGTAGCCGGGGAGATGTCAAGCAGGGCCTTGATGGCATTGCGTGCCCGACCGATACTCCAGGACTCCAACAGCAGCGCAACAGAAAAGAGAAACGTCACCGATGCGGCTTCGAACCACTCTCCGATTCCCATGGCCCCCAGCACGGCCACCGACATGAGGAGGTTCATGTCGGGCCGAAATGCCCTCGCGGCGGCAACGGCCCTGGGAGCGATACGCCAGCCGCCCAGGATGGCGGCCCCCACGTAGAAGGCGAGAGCCGCCGGATGCAGTCCGACTTCCTGTTGGGTGCCCTCCGTCAATGCCTCCAGGAAGCTTCCCGAGTGCATCGCCTGGATGGCAACACCCAATGCCATCGAGAGCCCACTCAAACCGCAAAGCGCGAGCAGGCCGTGCCGCTCCCACATCGTCTCCCCGACGGGGCACACGCCGGCTGGACAGGTATCCTCCCAGGGTGTGGCCTCCATCCCTGCCGATGCCACGGCTTTCTGGATGTCGAGCTCACTGACGGCCTCGTCTGTGACCACCACCGTCATCTTGCTGGCGAGCAGGTCGAAGCTCAGGTTCAGCTCTCCCCCGACCAGGGGGCCGACGCGCTCCTTGAGCAGCCCGATCTCCTGAGCGCAGCACATGCCGCGGATTCGGAACACCATTTTTTCCATCATCCATCACCACCGCGCGTCAACACGTCAAACATTACAGCGCAAAGCACGAGCTCAGCGAAGCGGTTCCGTCAGCCGGAAGGGGGTCGTGATCGTCCGCTTGAGAAAATCGATGAACCCCGACCCCAGCGCAGATGGCGAAAGCGGGACCACATCGGGGTCGTTCAAGTCCCCGGAAACCCTGACGGGGAAAGAAATGAGGCTCCCGTTGAGGATATCGCCCAGGATCGGGACCTTGTCGACGATCCTGTCGACCGTCCTCAGGGGGGCGACGACAAGAATCAGGTCCACCTTTCTGGCCTTGAGGTCCACGGTTCCTTTCCATACCATTTTCATACAGTGTGCATTCACGACCGCATTGTCGAGGGACAGGATGCCGTCCTGGATGGACGCCGTGGCCGTGATGGAATCGTAGGCGCACCCTTTGTTGGCCAGGTCCGGAATCTGCCCTCGATAGATCTCGGTGATGTTCAGCACCGAGAAAAGCTTGCCGATGAGGCCGATGGAAAAGATTCTCCCATCCTTCGCTTTGAAATCGAGCTTGCCCTGCAATGAAGAAAGCAGATCATCCCTGGCCCCTGCTGCCGAAAGGGTGCCCTCCAGTTGATAAGTCCCGTCGATCAGCCCTTGTTTGTCCCACAGACAAAGCAGCGATTCGTCCAACCTGGTCTCGCGGGCGACCAGGTCCACCGTCAGCTGAATCTCCTGCTGCGAGATCTCGATTCTGCCCGGGCACGAGACGCCGCAGATGAAGGCCTCCGAAAACTCGACGGTCGTTCCCTCAGGGCGGATGGCCACTGTCAAGGCCACCGGGGCAAAATGGTACTCCCCCCAGTGCAATTGGTCCGACTTCACCCTGACCGTGCCCGTTAGAGAACGGCCCTTGCCACCGGTCCTGATCGGCGATTCTGCGCCGCCCTGCTCCGAACCGTGCGACTCTCTCTCCTGGAATTCCTTGAGCTGCTCCCACACCAGGGTGTTCGCCGCCAGATCCATGTCGAGAGCATATCCCCGGGGCGAAAAGTCGATGGTCCCCTGGAGATTCATCTCACTCTGCTCGAGCTGGAAAAGGGCGGATTCGACCGTAAGGCGATTTCCTTCGGCCTGGAGCGACGCCCTCTTGACTTCCAGGGGAAATCCCCTCTTCCACGCCATCTTGAGGCCCCGCACCTCCACAGCCCCTTTCGCCGTTGAGCTCATGGGCTCGTCAGGATGAATGGCCGCCTGGAAGCCACCCTGCATGGAACCGGCGAGCAGCGCGTTTCGGATGAGCAGCTGGTCGAGGGTGGAGCCATGGAGAGAGCCCTCGAAGGTGAGGTCCACTCCTGCCCCATTCTTGACCACGGAAAAAGCCGCCTCGGATTCCCGATCCTTCACCTTCAGGCTGGTGATCTTCAGCACGCCCGGCTCCGATTGAAGGTTCAGGTCCAGTCGCGGGCCGCCCTCCTTGACGATTCCCCCCGAGAACGTGGTGCGGCGATCCCTCAGCCACTTGAGCCGTGAGTTGGAGAGCGACACGGGTCCCCGAATTCTGAGGTCCTCTGAAAGGGAGATGCGATTGGAGACCCACTCCATCGCCCCGGGAGTCAGAAGCCCGTCCATGCTGAGATCTGCGGATGACAAATCGCCTTTCTGCAGCGTCAGGCTTCCCGAAACGGTCACGGCCGCATCCAGAAGCTGGCTCCGGCAGTCGATGAACGAAAGATTGCCCGGAGTCGACTGGACCTGTCCGGACTGGATCAGGACGACATCCGGAAAGAAAGTGTGCCGCATCAGCACGTTGTCGGCTTCGGCCCTGGCACTGTACCGCCATCGCTCCGGGTGCATGAGCTGTCCGTCGAGAGATACCTCCCGGATGAGAAGCCTTCCCCCGAGGGATTCCATGCTCTTCAGCGCCTTCTTGATGCGAGGGAATGAAGTCAGCCAGGGGTAGACTTCGTCCAGAACGACCTGCACCGAGCTGCGTGATTCGACCGTGATCTGGGATGGATCGCCCCAGTCGACGCCCAGAGCCAGAGGCTCGAAAGTGCTCTGACCCACCGCCCCCTCGAGCTCTTTGACCGAAATCGTCTTGCCTTCGTATCTGAATCCGCTTCCCTTCAACTGGATGGGATAAGGAACCCGCCCGTATCGTCCATGGAGATCGAAGGTCCGGGCTTCAACGAGGGTCTTGACGTCTTTCAGCCTTTCCCCGAGAACCAGTCGACCGCCGGCCCGGCCCCCAATGTCTTCCGTGAGCGCCAATTCCTCCTGGAAATCTTCCGCCTTGACGGTTCGGCGCAAGACAGGGGGGACCTGGCTCAAGTCTGCTTCCATTTGCAGATCCAGATGGAAGGGGCCGTCCTTGTTCGCGTCCTTCTTGAGGGCCAGCTTGAGAACGCCATCTGTCGCCCGGGTATCCCCGGTGCTCCCCTTGAGGTTCCACGCATCGAGGATTCCGTTGACGATCTCCACATCGCCCTGGGCGGCTTCCACCATGATATCCACGGGAGGGATGTAAATGCTGCCGCCTTCCATGGTTCCCTCGATGACGGAGTTTTCGAGCTTTTTCAGATCGCGGAAGGTGCGTCCGTGCACCCTGTAACGGATGACGGGGACGTATCCACCCCGCACGACTTCAAAGGTCTCCCGAACAGACTTCTCTTCCTCCCACAGCCCCAGCGCCACCGCCCGGACACCCGCCGCATCCACTCCCCTGCCCTCCACCTCCACCTGGATGCCCCTGCCCTTCCCTTCATAGGTGAAAGCTCCGGATGCGTTGAGTCGCGGCTCGTCCATCTGCAGGGAGCTCAGGGTGACTCGCGCGGTTTGCCCCTGCAACGAGAGTCCGGCGTCGAATCTGGCTCCTGCAAACCGAATGGTCCGTTCATCCTTGTGGAGGATCAGCTCAGGGATCTCGCCCTGAAGCGTGAAGTCAATGCCCTTGTGCTGGTGATAAGCGTACTCGAGGGCGATGCTCGAGGGCGACGCGCCCAGGCGCACGGGCGCCTGATTCAGAAGGCAGGCCGCCAGTGCATCGAGCTTCGCTCCGACCAGAATGAGCTGGCCGCTGCTGGCTCCCTGGTTGAGATCGATGGAAGCCTGAATGGATATTCTTTCGCATATGCTGGATTCGCTGCCCAGAAAGAATTCGATGTGCCCCGGACGGCGCTCGCCATGGGCCTGAAGACGCTCGAACGCGCACAGGGATTCCCCATCGCGGGTCACCGTGAGTCGACCATCCTGGATCTTGAGACGCGTCGCAATGGGGGTCATCCTCAGGAGCTCGAGATGCGTGGCCATTTGCGGGTCGAGGCTGGAGAACCTTGAAATGTTTCTGCCCAGCATCGTGTCCAGGGATTCGTCCTCAGGCTGGTCAGGGGATGATGCGGGCCAGGAAAGCTGGATGTCCGGCTTCTGAAGCAGTATCTCGCGGATTCGGAGCTCCCCGGAAAGCAGGGGGACCAGCTCGGGAAACAGGGTCAAGGATTTCAGAGAGATGTCGAACATGCCGGGCCGCCAGATCCTCGCCTGCCGCACGATCACATGGGGCCTCGGAAAAAGGGTGAAGTCAATCTTCGTGTAATCGGTCTCACATTCGATGCGTTGGCGAAGCTTGTCAAAAACCGTCTTCTGCACCACCTCCAGATTGACCAGTCTGGAAAGAAGAAGCTCCGCCGCCCCGAGCAGTACCAGGAATGCCAGAGCAACGAAGAGGAGCCTCAGCGCAACGTTCCTAACCCTTTTCATCCAGACCCTCTCCGGAGCTCATTTCATTTCAGTATTTCTGGTTATCCAATCAACAAGCCATTGATTATTATAATCTCGGAAGCTCCAGCCGCCATCGGGAGGAGCGATGAAATCGAGTCCGGATCGCCTCGGATCGGCACCCTCGCACCCAAAAGCCAGTAACTTGTAACCTTTTTCATATATACTTCTAAAAGCTCTCAGCACAAAGATTCTGAGAGATGGCTCGGCAGGCCGGAGATGCGAGGGCTTGCAGGCCAACATGCCTGCGAGATCCATCCGAATTGGGTGCAGATCTTTTGGAACAACGTCCCCAATGGGCTGCGAATCATGGACCAATGTGGATTTCCACGCGAGGAGCATCTGCTGGAATCCCATCGGG
>JBFYYO010000212.1:0-6695 GCA_041310025.1 Syntrophobacterales bacterium | reverse complement strand
CACATCCTGGATGCTCTTTCGGCGGACAAGAAGAGGGTATCCGGCACCCTGCACTTTGTGCTGCCGGTGAGAATCGGGGAAACGGTCGAGGTGATCGACCCGGACCTCAGCGAGTTGAGAGACGTCCTGAGATCCCTGACGGCATGAGCCGGAGGGGGTCCACAAATTCGCACTGAATGTGGATTCCCGCGAGGAAAGGGAGTGACGCTGCTGTGCTCTCAGGGTTCGTTGCGTCCCCGTTCATGGCGGTTCGCGGCAACGAAGCTCAGCGAAACGGATCCATTCCGAGAGGGACCCCTTCCCACCGAACTGAACCCTCCACACAAGGGCCACAACCCGAAACCCGAAACTAGAAACCCGAAACCCGAAACTAGAAACCAGAAACCAGAAACCAGAAACCCTCCCATCTTACAACGCCAGGTCATCCGGTGATTTCTGATGCCCCATGAAAACGGATCGTACAAAAACGTCCCCTCCGATGCCATCCTGTGGGATATCCTCGAATCGGTGACCGATGCCGTGGTGACCATCGATGAAGACCATAAGGTGCTCCTGTGCAACAAGGCCGCCGAAGAGCTCTTCGGCTACTCGTGCGCCGAGATGATCGGGCGGGACGCTTCCCCTCTCATTCCCAATCCGCACCAGACGATTCACCGAGGCTACGTCGAAAGGTACCTTGCTACGGGAATCCCCAGGGTGATCGGTAAATCGCGGGAGTGCTTCGCCCAGCACAAGCTGGGGCATTCCTTTCCGGTGGAGATCTCCTATTCGGTTTCCAGGACTGAGGGGCGTCTCTATTTCACGGCGGTGATTCGCGACATTTCCGAGCGCAAGCACATCGAACGGGAGCTTCGCTTCATGGAACGACTGGCCGACATCGGCAAGGCCGTGGCGCAGGTCGGGCACGAAATCAGGAAGCCCCTGATGCTGATCGGAGGATTTGCGCGGCAGGTCCGGGACAGCCAGTCGATGGAGAGCGACGAGGCATCCCGGCGCAAACTGGGGATCATCCTGGATGAAGTGAGGCGCCTCGAGACCCTGCTGAACAGTGTTCGCCTGCTGACACGCCCGGCTGCCTCGAGTCAGAAGGAGCCCCTGGATCTCAACGGGCTGCTCGAGGAAGTGCTGGTGCTCATCGATCCTCTGCTTCAAGGGCAGTCCATCGAGCTGGCCGTGGATCTCGAGGCGGAGAGCCTCACCATCGAAGGGGATGCGGACCAGCTGAAACAGGTGCTCCTGAACCTGCTCCAGAACGCCATCGACGCCATGAACGGTGTGGGCCGTTTGAGACTTTGTTCGAGGAGGCTGGCCAGGCTTGTTGACGTCTGCATCGAAGACAACGGGCCTGGGATTCCGGAGCACATTCAGGAAAGGGTCTTCGACCCCTTTTTCACCACGAAGGCCGAAGGAAGCGGGCTCGGGCTGGCCATCTCAAGGACCATCGTGCAGGACCACGGAGGGACCCTGACCATGAAGTCGGCTCCATCCCAGGGAACCACCTTCACCATCGGGCTGCCTCTCTATGAAGGTTGAACCTGCTTCTGCAGAGGCGTGCTCGCACTGCAACGAGATTTCTTTGCAGGGTGGGCAAAAAGCGGTAGCGCTGCCCACCGGAAAATGCGGCTTCACGGCCATGCGGTGGGCAAGATAGAACCCTTGCACACCCAACGCCGGTACAGCATCCGGCCTCATTTCTCGTTGTGGCCCTGAAGGACTCTCGCCCGCCTTTATCATCGGCCCACCCTGGGGGGAGGCGTCTCAGGCACGGGTTACCTGGTGCAATACCTGACTGAGCTCCTGGATACTGTAAGGCTTGGTCACAACGCCTTTGAAGCCGTAGCTGCGGTAGTCGGACATCACCGGGTCGTTGGAGTACCCGCTGGAGACGATGGCGTTGACGTCCGGATCGATTTCCAGCAGCCTCCGTATGGCTTCCTTGCCCCCCATCCCCCCCGGAATGGTCAGGTCCATCAGGACGGCATCGAAGAACTGGCCGGAGTCGAGCGCCCGCCGATACAGTTCCAGCGCCTGAGCCCCATGGTCCGCCACGTCCACCTGATACCCCAGAAAGCCCAACATTTCCTGGGCCATTTCCCGGATGATCGCCTCGTCATCCATGACCAGGATTCTGCCCTTGCCTTGCACGGGCCGCGATTCAGGCTTCTTCGCCGTCGGCACCTTCTTGTCGCTCGCCGGCAGGCAGACCGTGAAGGTCGTTCCTCTCCCGCCCTCGGATTTCACGTCGATATAACCATCATGTTTTTCAATGATCGAATAGGAAGTGGCGAGTCCCAGGCCGCTGCCACCCTGCTTGGTCGTGAAGTAGGGATCGAATATGCGGGCCAAATCGCTTTGAGGAATTCCGATTCCCTCGTCTCTCAGGGAAATCAGAACGTACCTGCCCGGCGGCAGGGTGGCCAGCTGACCCTCGGTCAAGACCACGTTGGTGCAGGTGATATGAATCGTTCCCCCGTTCGGCATCGCCTGCGTGGCATTCACGACCAGGTTGCTGACGACCTGACTGATCTGCCCCGTGTCCATCTCCACGGGCCAGAGATCCGGTGAGGAGCTGAAGTCAACCCTCACATTCGAGCCCCTGAGTGCGAAGTTGCAGGAGTCCCCGACGACCTCCGCCACGGCAGCGGTCTCTTTGATGGGGGCTCCTCCCTTGGAGAAGGTGAGCAGCTGCAGGGTGAGGTCCCTCGCCCTCAAGCTGGCCTTCTCGGCTTCCCCAAGGCGCTTGACCGCCTGCGGATTGTCCAGGGAATGCAGTTTCGCCAGGGAGATGTTGCCCATGATCCCGGTGAGAATGTTGTTGAAGTCGTGTGCGATTCCACCTGCCAGCAAGCCGATGGATTCCAGCTTCTGGGCCTTCAGGAGCTCCCTCTGGACCCTTTTGCGCGCCGTGATGTCACGGGCGACGATGCAGAGCACTTCCTTGCCTCCGTAGGAGATCAGGTTGGCGCTGACCTCCACGTCAACGAGATCGCCATCTTTCCTGCGGAAACGTCGCTCGCCAATCACATGCTTGCGCTCTTCGATGACCTGCTGCATCCTGAGGTCGACGTCCTCACGCGCATGGGCAACGAAATCATACACGCAAAGCCCTGCAGCCTCCTGCTCGGAGTAACCGAGAAGGCGTTGAAAGGCCGGGTTGGTCTCGATCAGGCATTTGCTCGCGGGATCGATGAGATAGATGCAGTCGTCGCTCTGATTGATCACCGAGCGGTATCTGTCTTCGCTCTGCTTCAAGGCCTCTTCGGTCTGAATGCGCTCCTTGAGCTCCTGCTGCAGGGAGAGGTAAAGGTTCGCGTTGTCCAGGGCGATGGATGCCAGCTCCCCAAATCGACCGAGGATATCGATCTCTTCTTCGCCGAAGTCATTGCACTCATGGGTGCGGGCCAGACCGATGACGCCTGCGACATTCGAATGGATGGTCAGGGGTATGGCGGCCGCGCATTGCACGGAATCCCACCGGGAATCGGGTGAGCGGTTGCTCCATTGATGATAATCCCTGACCGCCATGGCCCGCCCCTCCTGCCACACTTTGCCGGCAAGGCCTTCACCGGGTTTCAGGAGGTACCCCACCTCGTCGCGGTAGAGTCCCACACCCACTTCAAGCTCGAGCATCCCTGTTTCGGGTCGATGCATGTAGACGAAGCCGTCGGGAGTCTCCACGAGCGCTGCGGCTCGGGAGACGATGGCCTGCAGCAGGTCGCTCAGATCCAGCCGGCGCATCAGACCGAGGGCCGTCTCGTGGAGGGACGCCAGGTAGAGGTTCTGCCTGCGCAGCGCTTCCTCGCCCCGCCGCAGCTTCTTTTCGACTCTCTTGCGGGCCTCGATCTCCTGAAGCAGCTTCGCGTTGGCCTCGATGAGCTCGGCGGTTCTCTCCTCAACCCTTTGCTCCAAAAGGTCATTGACGGCTTGGAGCGCCTCCTCGGCCTGTTTGCGGGATGTGATGTCCGTGAGCGACAGCACGTAACCCCTGGAGGGATCGAGGATGGCCAGGGCTTTTCCGGTCGCCAGGCAAGGCACCCGATGGCCGTCTCCGTGCATGAGATCATGCTCAAAGATGAACAGGCCGGCATGGTCCAGCTGATTCTGAATCGTGTCCTGAACCCTTTGGGATTCTTCTCTTCCCTCGAAAAGAATCTGCAGGTCCCGCCCTGCCAGTTCGTCCTGCCTCCAGCCGAGAATGTCGCAAACGGCCTTGTTGGACCACACGAATCTGCCTTCCCGGATGAGACAGATGCCGTGGATCGTGCCGCTCAGCAGAGCAACGAGCAATTCCTGGGAATGACGCAGTTTTTCATGCTCCAGTGCAAGCTGCTCGGCTTTCTCCTGCGCTTCTTCGAGGCCGAACAGATACTCCTGCAGCCTTCGCCTTTCGAGCTCGTCGTCAATCAGATGTCTCGCGGTATCCTTTTCCATCACGATCATGTCCACTTGTCAGAGCCGCATATCAGTCGAATCGGAAATCTCGCCCCGTGTCCTCCCCGGCCGACTCCCGATTCTCAAAGGATTGTATCTGCTTCAATATGTCCGGAAAGCTCATGGGCTTGCACAGATATCTGTCTGCGCCCGCCTCCAGGCCTCTTTGGATCTCGGCCTGCTGAGCCCTGGCCGACAGCATGAGCACCGGGGTTTTCCGGGTTCGCTCGTCGGCCTTGAGCCGCCTGCAGACTTCGTAGCCGTCCAGTCTGGGCAGTTTGACATCCAGGAGGACAAGATGCGGGAAGTGCGAGAATGCCAATTCCAGAGCCTTCTCACCGTCTTCCGCCGTGTAGACCGTGTAGCCGAGATTGCTGAGCTTGCGCTGCAGGTAGGAAGAAATCGATTTTTCATCGTCCACCACCAGAATTTTCTGCATTGTCATGAGAATCTGCTCCATCAGGTTCCACGATTCAAGGGAAGTTCGACGAAGAAGACCGTACCCCTGCGCTCGCCTCCAACGGGAAAATCGGGGTATTTCAGCTCTGGAAGTGGGCTTTCGCAGGTGATGATGCCTCCGTGCTGCTCAACGATCCATTTGCTGATCGTCAGGCCCAGACCGCTCCCCCCGACCTTCTGGGCCATGATCTGGTCCGCCTGGAAAAAGCGCTCGAAGACTCTCTGCTGGGCCCATTCCGGAATTCCGTAGCCGTTGTCGGCCACCGCCAGGACGACTCTCCCGTTCCTTTGTTCCGCACTCACGACGATCCGGCCCTGGTCCGGCGTGTACTTGATGGAATTGCTCAGCAGGTTCACCAGGACCTGGACCAGTCGGTCGTGGTCTCCCTTCAAAACCGGGATTTGGGAGCCGATGGCTTTTCGGACCTGATGGCCGTGTGAAGCGATGAGATCCGTCATCTCGGTCAATGCCGTGTCGATGATTTCCTCAACCGAGACATCGGTCAGGGAGAGCTCTGTTTTGCGGGATTCCATTCTGGAGAGATCCAGGAGATTGTCCACCAGGCGCCTGAGCCGTTCGATGCCCTCTTCCACAACCAGCAAATCCTGGCGGACCTCATCGCTGACGGGCCCGGCGTAGCCGCTCAGAACCCCGGAAACCCCCAGCAGCATGGAATGGATGGGAGTCCTGAGCTCGTGGGAGGCTGTCGTGACAAACTCCGACTTCATGCGGTCGACCTCGGCCACCGCCGAGGCCATCTGGTTGAAAGCGATTGCGAGGCGGCCCGTTTCATCCCGCGAGGAAACCCGGATGTTCTGGTCCAGGTGTCCCTGGCTCATCGCCAGGGCCACGTCCGTAAGGTGCCTGAGGGGGAGCGTGATCGTGTAGCTGATGGCAATGGACACCCCGATGATCAGAACCGCCGCGATCAGGGTGATCGCCAACATCATGCCCCGATTCCTGCGTGCATTCGCTTCGATGGATTGCTTCGCCTTGTCGATGGCTTCCTGGATGTTCAGGCTCTGGTCGGAAATCCCCTTTTCGATGTAGGCTTTGGTGATATTGGCGGCTTTGTGGAAATCATCCACATTGGCGCCAATGGTCACGTAGCCGAAGCCGCGCCTGGACGCTCCGTAGATGCCGGTGTAATAGGGGACCGCGGCGTAGGTGGTGAGCTTCCAGAGGCCGCTCCAGAAGATGAGAAAGGAGCCGGACCCGCCGTCCTCCGTGCCCCGGTGCCATCCCTCGCATTGCGGTGCCATATCCAGGACCCGGCAGTCCAGAGGAATTCTGCCGGCGGCCATCTGTTCACGGGAGCCGTTCTTCTCGATGCGAAAATCCTCAAAGGGTGGCCGGTTCGCCACGAGCTCTCCCAGGGGCAGACCGCTGGCCTGGTAGGCGTCGTAGGTTTCCTGGCTCAGCCATCCCGGCACCGGCTGCCCCGTCTCCGGGTCGTACCCGCAAATGAAGAAGTCACGGGCATGGGAAATGCACTGGTCCTGGTCGTCCCAGAGAAACGCGTAGTTGCCGGTGCCCCCGTCGGAATGCTCTGCAAACCTCTCCTCCGTGGGAACCACGTGGTCGGTGAATTCCATCACATGGGTGTGATCCAGGGCGGCGGTGACATACCCGAGCTTCCTGCCGTCCTCGGAGAAGACCGGTGTCGCCCATCGGATGATCCCCTCGAATCTCCTGCCGAGAGGATTCTCTTTGCCGGCATAGGCAGATTCCGGTGTGACCTGGATGCCTTCCTCGGTCTTGGTGAGCCACCCCTCCACATAGGCGCCGACCACCCTGGAGACGT
>JBFYYO010000211.1:0-6822 GCA_041310025.1 Syntrophobacterales bacterium | reverse complement strand
CGGAGCCCGGACCCGAACGGATGACGGGATTAGAATTCAAGGAGGCATTGGTGGGGGAATCAAGGGTGAAAAATGAATGGAAGCCCTTGCATCGCATGGCGCTGGTTTCTGCTCCGTGGCCCCTCTTCAACCGCCCGTCCATTCAGCTGGGAACCCTCAAGGCATATCTCACATCACGGTTTCCCGGGCTTCGAGTGGAATCCCATCACTTCTACCTGAAGGTGGCCGATGCAGTGGGTTTCGAGCGGTATCAGGCCGTTTCCGAGAGAAGCTGGCTGGCCGAAACCGTTTATGGTGCTTTGTTGTTTCCTCAAATGCATGATTCCGTCGAGCGATTGTTCCTCAGGGAGGCGAAAGGCAAATCAGTCTTTCGGGGAGTGCGGTTTGATGATCTGGTCGAACGTGCTCGGGCAATCACACAGACATTCATTGAGGAAACCGAATGGGAAGACTGCGGTCTGACAGGTTTCTCCGTCTGTCTCTGTCAACTCACCGCCTCGCTTTATCTGATCCGACGAATCAAGGAGCTTCACCCCGGAATGCATGTCGTGGCGGGGGGATCGTCCTGGAATGTGGACTCCTGTCCTGCCTGGTTCCACCACTTTCCGGAGATCGATACCATCATCGTGGGGGAGGGGGAGCTGCCACTGGCGGAACTGGTTTGCCACCTGCAGTCTCCACCCGACAAGCGACTCCCCCTCACTGCGGAGTCCATTGTTTCTCCTTCACGACGTGCACCGGAGGTGGAGGGACCCCCTTTCAGCCAGCTGGAGGATCTGAATGAGCTCCCGTTGCCCGACTATGATGACTACTTCACCATGCTTCAGGATCTGCCCTCGGGTCATTCCTTCTTTGCGACGCTTCCTGTGGAGATCTCGCGCGGGTGTTGGTGGAGCCGTATCGACAGCAGGGGTGAAAGCGGTTGTGCTTTCTGCAATCTCAATCTTCAGTGGAGGGGATATCGGTCCAAGAAGCCCGAAAAGGTGGTGGCGGAGATCGATGCCCTCACCTCCCGCACCCGCACCTTATCCGTGGCGGTCACGGATAACGTCCTGCCCGTGAAGGACATTCCCAGGATT
Organism: Syntrophobacterales bacterium; assembly: GCA_041310025.1. Classification (GTDB taxonomy): domain Bacteria; phylum Desulfobacterota; class Syntrophobacteria; order Syntrophobacterales; family Syntrophobacteraceae; genus JALOOX01. The sequence goes on along the minus strand of JBFYYO010000211.1, from coordinate 5,743 downwards.
TTCGGCGGACTTGCGAACCTCGGGAAGGATCTGCGGCTGTTCGCAGAAATTCGGGCCACCGTTACCCGTGACGCCCTGCAGGTCATGCATCAAGCGGGAGTGCAGGAGCTGCAGGTGGGGATCGAGGCCCTGAGCTCGCGTCTCCTGGCCAAGATGAACAAGGGAGCCACGTGCATTCAAAACCTTCAGATCATGAAGGATTGCGAGGAGCTGTCCATCACCAACAGCTCCAACCTCATCATCCGGTTTCCCGGGAGCGATGAGGAGGACGTGCGTGAGACCCTGCACGCCCTCGACTTTGCGGAAATCTATCGACCGCTGAAGGCCGTCCGGTTCTGGCTGGGACTCGAAAGCCCCGTCTACCGGTCATTCCGTTCCAGCGGCATTCGAGCTGTCATGAATCATCCTCACTATGGCTCGATTTTCCCGCAAGGGCTCCTTCGGGAGATGCGCTTGATGATCCAGGGCTATCGGGGTGACCTGAAGGTTCAGCGGAAGCTGTGGCGGCCGGTGGTGGAGCGGCTGAAATCCTGGGAGCGAGCCTACGAGGACATGAGGACATCCTCCGGGGGCAGTCCTGCTCTGAGTTATCGGGACGGGAGGGATTTCCTCCTCATTCATCAGCGCCGACCCCATCTGGCTTCAGTCCATCACAGGCTGACAGGATCGTCCCGTGAGATTTACCTCTTCTGCCGAATTCATCGGTCGCTTTGCGATGTGGTCCGGCGCTTTCCAAATCTTTCAGAGGACAAGGTTCAGCCCTTCCTGAACGGCATGGTTGAAAAGAAGCTCATGTTCCGGGAAGGCGACCGTTTTCTGAGCCTGGCCGTGGCGTTGCGCACATGCCCCACTCGCTGTTGATTTTGAGCAACATTTCACTTGACACCGCACTCCTCCGTATAATACGAGACAGTTGTACATCCCACAGGAGCAGATTTTTCCATGCAGTTTCGACCCGCAAACTTTTCGCTGTTTTGGTGTTGGTGGCGGACCTTTCGCTGAGCCTGTCCACAGGCGTTCCTCTACGCCGCCAATTTATCTTCAGAGCCGTGGGCAAGCAAAGTCTTCCCCACGGCTTTTTTTGTTCATCTGGAGCGGGATTTGTGAAGGATCAAGGAAAATCAACAAGACAGGAGGCACGATGAAACAGGTAAAGGTCGTACTGGCCGATGAGGAGATCCCCCGGCAGTGGTACAATGTCATGGCCGATCTGCCGACGCCCATGAGCCCACCTCTGCATCCGGGAACCGGCAAACCGATTGCTGCAGAGGACCTGGCACCGGTATTCCCCATGAATCTCATCGAGCAGGAAGTGTCGACGGAGCGCTGGATCGACATTCCCGAACCGGTCCTCGAGAAGTACCTTCTCTGGAGGCCTTCTCCCCTTTGCCGGGCCCGGCAGTTCGAAAAGCTCCTGGATGCACCGGTCCGGATCTATTACAAGCACGAAGGGACGAGCCCCGCGGGATCCCACAAGCCGAACACCGCTATCGCACAGGCGTACTACAATAAAGAATTCGGCATCAAAAGGCTTTCGACCGAGACGGGAGCGGGCCAATGGGGAAGCGCCCTCAGCATGGCCTGCAAGATGTTCGGCCTGCAGTGCCGGGTGTTCATGGTCCGGGTGAGCTTCGAGCAGAAGCCGTACCGTCGTCTCATGATGATGACCTGGGGGGGCGAATGCATCTCGAGCCCCAGCGAGCGCACCAGTGCGGGGCGAAAGATCCTGGCTGAAATGCCCGATTCCCCGGGGAGCCTGGGCATTGCCATCAGTGAAGCCATCGAAGACGCCGTCGGTGATGAGACGGCCCGCTACTCGCTGGGGAGCGTCCTCAACCATGTCCTGATGCATCAGACCATCATCGGCCTGGAGGCCCAGAAGCAGCTGGCCAAGATCGGTGAGTACCCCGACGTGGTTATGGGCTGTGCCGGCGGGGGCAGCAATTTCGCCGGAATCAGCCTTCCCTTCGTGCGCGACAAGATCCACGGGAAACAGCTCGAGATCATCGCTGCCGAGCCCACGTCCTGTCCCACCTTGACGCGCGGCCCCTTCGCCTATGATTTCGGGGACACCGCCATGACGACGCCTCTTCTGGCCATGCACACCCTGGGGCACGGGTTCCTGCCGGCTCCCATCCATGCGGGGGGGTTGAGATATCATGGCATGGCGCCCATCGTGAGCCACCTGGTCAAGGAAGGCATGGTGGAGGCCAAGGCGTTCAACCAGATCGAGACGTTCACGGCGGGAGTCCAGTGGGCCCAGTCCGAAGGGTTCATCCCGGCGCCGGAAACGAATCATGTCATCGCGGCTGTGGTGCAGGAAGCGGAGCGCGCCAAACAGGAAGGCAGGGAGAAGGTGATCCTTTTCAACTGGAGCGGACACGGGATCATCGATCTGCCCGCTTACGACGCCTTCTTCTCAGGTAAGTTGACCCCTTACGAGCTTCCCGAAGAGGATATTCAAAAGGCGCTGGAATCCATATCCGGGCTGCCGAAGCCCTAGCCGTGCTGAAAGCCCCTCGAAGGTGCGGAGGGAGACGTGTTTCGAAAATTTTTGATCCGATGCCCCAGGCTTGGAGGGGAGGTCACCTTCGCCTACTGCGAAGAGGAGGGCGGAGCTCTTCCCTGTTCGAGAATGATCCACTGCTGGAGCTGGCGAATCCCCGCTGTTGAGAGATACCTTCGTTTGAAGCTCACCGAGGAGGAGTGGGAGCGCTGCTTCGGGCAGGCTCCGAAGGAGAAGGTTGCCAGCCTGATCGAACTGATGGACGCAGCCAGGAAGCGCTGCGGGGAGGACTAATGAAACATCGCGGAAAGGAGGAGGAAGTGAAACGGATTCGGGGGAGGAGAGGGTTGAGTCTGTTCTGCAGGGCGGTCATCGGCATCGTGGGGGTGACGCTTTTAGGTATGAACGCATGGGCATACCAGCTGCCGGCGGTCAATCTGGGGTTCACGAGCTTTCTGGACGGCGGGCCACCTGCCGGCCCGGGCTTCTATCTCACGCAGTACTTCCAGTACTACAGCTCGGACGAATTCACCAATGCGGACGGCGATCGGCTGCTTCCTGATTTCGCTGATGAAGACCTGAATGTCTTCATCAGCCTGACGCAGCTCATCTATCAGTCCAACTGCGACATCTTCTTTGGAGGAAAATGGGGGCTGGATCTGATCATTCCCGTGGTGGCCTTCGATCTGGACCACAGCCTGGGGGATCGGGCCGGCCTCAACGAGAACGGGGGCGGGGTGGGCGACATCCTGGTGGGTCCCTATCTGCAGTGGGATCCCATCATGGGAGCCAACGGGCCGCTTTTCATGCACCGCGTCGAATTTCAGCTCATTTTCCCGACGGGGGACTACGATCGGGACAAGGCTCTCAACCCGGGAAGCAACTTCTTCTCGTTCAATCCTTACTGGGCGGGCACCTTCTTCCTGACTCCCAAGTGGACCGCCTCGTGGCGGCTGCACTACCTCTGGAATGCGGAAAACGGGGATCCCGCCGGTGAGCTGGCCGACACCCAGGCCGGCCAGGCGGTCCATCTGAACTTCGCGAGCGCCTACGAAGTCTGGGAAAAGCGGCTCCGACTGGGGGTCAACGGCTATTTCCTGAAGCAGATCAGCGATGACGAGGCGGAAGGGAACGACCTCAACGGAAGCAAGGAACAGGTTCTCGGCATAGGCCCCGGGGCGCTTTTCCACATCACACCCGACACGCATTTCTTCTTCAATGCCTATTTTGAAACGGCCGCCGAAAACCGTCCGGAAGGATACCGGCTCAACTGGAGACTGGTCCACCATTTTTAGTGCAGGTTCTTGAGTGAGCTCTCGGGCGTCATGAACCGGGTCGCTCACCTTCATCGATTTTTGACCGCCGTCCCTGATAAGGGGCGGCGGAATCCGATCCCAGCCTGGCTCCCGTCAGGGGGCCTTCCTATCTGACCTGTGGTCTCCTTCGCTTTCTCCCGTTGCTGTTTTGTTTTTCCTCAGCTGCTCGAATCGAGTATCCTCCTCAGTAGTCCTGGAAAGGCTCAGGTTCGATTGTTTTCGATATTCACTCAGATCCTCAAAAAGGAGGGGAGCCCTATGCCAACGGCCGATTGCCAGAGCGACTGGACGACCTTCGCATTCCGTTGAAGTCGATGGGAGGACTCATTGTGCAGCATGATTTGAAGGACTTCGAGATCACGAGACTGGGAGAATGCCGCGTGCAGTCTCCCATGGTGGGGCAGGCCTTTGTCGATGATGACGATCGGGTGCTGGTGCACTCGGATCCCAGGGAAATCCGAGCGTTTGTGGAGGAGGGAAAGGAGCCGCCCTCTTTCCAGATGGCAGGACCAAGGTCGAAAATCTACTTCGACCCCTCCAAGCTCAAATGCGGCATCGTGACCTGTGGCGGGCTTTGCCCGGGGCTCAACGACGTGATCCGCTCCATCGTTCTCTGCCTGGTTCACCACTATGGGGTTCCGACGGTTTACGGATTTCGCTACGGCTACGAGGGGCTCTCCTCGAAGCACCGACATGTGCCGCTCGAGTTGACACCGACCGTCGTGAACCGCATCCACGAAAGTGGAGGCTCGCTTCTGGGCTCGTCGCGAGGCCACCAGGACGTGGCCGACATGGTGGACACCTTGGAGCGCATGAATGTCGGCGTGCTCTTCACCATCGGCGGCGACGGCACATTGCGCGGGAACCACGCACTGGCTGAGGAGATCGGGAAGCGCGGTCTGAAGATTGCCGTCGTCGGTATTCCCAAGACCATCGACAACGACATTTCGTATGTTCAGGTCTCTTTTGGATTCCAAACCGCCATTTCCCAGGCGAGGCGAGCGACTTACGCCGCCCACAGCGAAGCCGAGGGATACCGAAACGGCATAGGCCTCGTGAAGCTCATGGGCCGGGAATCGGGGTTCATACCGGCCTACGTTTCCCTGGCCGACAACCAGGTCAACTTTTGCCTCATCCCCGAAGTCCCCTTCGACCTGGACCGTTTTCTCGGGAACCTTCAGGAACGGCTTCAGCAGCGCGGTCACGCGGTCATCGTGGTGGGTGAGGGAGCGGGCCAGGAGCTCTTCGAGGAGACGCTCGGCCGTGATGCATCCGGCAACATCCGTTTCGGGGACATCGGCATCCTCCTGAGGGACCGCATCAAGGATTACTTTGCCGGCATCGGTATGGAAATCAGTCTGAAATACATCGATCCCAGCTACACCATCCGCAGCATGCCGGCCAATGCCTTCGACTCGGCTTTCTGCCTGCTCATGGGGCAGAGCGCCGTGCATGCCGCCATGGCGGGGGCCACCGACATGGTGGTGGGGTACTGGAAGAACGTGTTCACCCATGTCCCCACCCGGCTGGCCACCTGGCAGCGGAAGAAGATCGATCCCAAGGGATGGCTCTGGAGCGCGGTCCTGGCTTCCACCGGGCAGCCCGCCTACATCTGATGAGGGCTGGCGAGGGCCACGAATACTATGGAGTCCGTGGCGCAGTGACGAGATGTTCGTTGGAGGGAAGAGTCTGATGAGCACATCACAGGAACACCCGGCGGGCGGCGGGCCCTCGCTGCTTAGGGCCGAGAATATTCTGAACGTCTTTCTGGTTTTCGTGCCTTTGGCGCTGGCTGCAAGGTATCTGCATTGGGGAGGGCTAACCGTTTTTGCCTTTTCCTGTCTCGCCATCGTGCCCCTGGCCGGCCTGATGGGCAAATCCACGGAGCAGCTTGCCGAGCGGCTCGGGGCAGGCGTCGGAG
>JBFYYO010000210.1:0-6826 GCA_041310025.1 Syntrophobacterales bacterium | reverse complement strand
CGGCCTTCCCGATGCGCTGCACCAGCAGAAGCAGATTTCTCAGAAAATGGTCGGAGGTATGATGAAGCTGCCGACAAACCTCCTCAAGCGTGCTTTCGCCGAAGGCCACGAGCAGCTCGAAAAGCGCTGCCTTGGAGCTGGGGTAGTCCTGATCGGCATAGGCTTTGACAAGATCGGGGATGCACGGCTCGCCGAGCTCGGCGACGAGGGATAGGGCTTGATCGCGATCGGCTTCAGGACAGGCGTCCAGTGCCAGCACGGCGGCCGACACGATTTCCGGGCTGCTGAATGCCAGCAGCGCATCTTCGGCCAGTTGGGCCATCGGGTGCGGTTTCCCCTGAGCGTGATTTCTGAAAATGCGCAGGGACTCGTAAACCAGGTCGATCTCGCCCCTGGAGAGGTGGTCGGGGACCGAGGCCATGATCTTACGACTGAAAACGAGATAGTCGTCCGGATCGACAGCCTTGTCCATGAGGGCCATCATCATCCGGGTGAGGTGTGCGTCCAGCTCCTCTTCGCCGACCGCCGCCTGATAACGGTTCGTGGCAGACCCTGCGGGGGGCTTCACGCCCGGTTGCTTATTCACGCCGCGAGGCGGCGGGATCGAAGCAGGACCGCCCTGCGTCTCCGCATTGTGAACCTCTCCCATGGTGATGAGGTTCTTCAGGAGTGAGCGGTAGTCCGAATCGACATAGGTCTCGTAGGATTCCCGATTCAGCAGGTTCTTGACCTGTTCCCTGGAGAGGCGCTCGGCCGAATCCGGTCCGGATGAGGCAGACGGTTTTTCGGGGCGGCCGGCTGGCTGAGCGATCTGGATCTGGGCGATCCTCTCCAACAGGGTGATGAGGGTCGGCGAGATCTCTTTGCCTTCCTCGCTCGCCTGTTGGAGCATCTCAACCACGACGTGATCCGGAAAACAGCTGAGCAGCGCTTCGTCCCCCTGCACGGCTAGGCGGTCGAAGGTCACGGAAAGGAACTGAGCTCGAAGCCGTGGGTTGAGGTCCTTGAGGAGGGAGATGAAGTTCTCGAGCGGTTGATGCCCCGTCGTATCGCGCACGTATTTGACGATCGTGGTCTCGTAGCTTTCAATGGCCGATTTGAGGTTCAGAATGCCGCTGTTCAGGAGTTGCGCGATCTGGGAAGGGTTCATTTTCTGTTTATTCGCCAGGTGCTCCATCTGGCCCTCTGAATCCAGCTGCCCGGAAAGGAGATGGGTCACGAAGGATCGCCAGACATGGGTGTTGATCTCAAGCTTGGCCTGCTTTTTGGCCCCCAGGATCTCCTGTTCCTCGGTGAGGTGCAGGCCTGAGAAGTCGATCGGTTGGGCTCGGATATGGCTGATGGACGCGTCGTGCACCACCTGGCGGATTCCGCCCGCTTCACGGATTTCAAAAGTGTCTCGTGTGAGGATCCGGCAGAAACCATGGATGTCGGTTTTGGTGAGACCAGCCTGGAAAGTCACGGCGGCAATATCCCTGCTGTAGAGCGCCAGGGCAAAGTCTTTGAAGACCAGGTTCTTTCTGTCCAGATAGCTGTCGCCAATGAAGAGGCAGTCTTTAGCCACACCGACCGTCAGTTCCGGAGCAGTCTCAAGAAGTCGGTTCAGAACGTTGTGAGCACGGTCGATGCTGCGCTCGAGCTGCGCATGCCCGGAGGGGTATATGGAAAAGTTCTTCCGGGCGATGTTGAGCTCGATGATGGCCTGACCCAGGTTCTTGGTGTCGAGAGTCTTTTCCGGAGTGCCTTCCAGGACCTCCATCGGAGGCTGTGTGGATGCATGCTCGCTCAGTGTCATGGCCTTTGTTTTCTCGGAAATCGTGCGTCATGGATCGTGAACCGCTCGGGATCAGCTTGTGAAGGATCATTGACGCCACATGTCATTGTTTCATGGTTGCCGACTTCACCGCGGGTCCGGAAATGCGTCGGGGAATGTGTTCTGGAGCGAATCTTCAGGAGTTGTTCCTGAGCCCGTCGGCGGTCGGCAAACCGTCCTGTGATTCCATCTCCCACTTATAAACGGCACAAACGCTCCCACATTTGAGAGCTTTTTCGCGAAGCAGGCCCCACAATGAGGTTTGGTCTTGCCTCAGCGGTGGGCTCCATCGCGGGTTTCGATGGGCCGATGAATTCAGGATCAAGTGCAATGGCCTTCCTGCCGAGAGAAGGATGGCGGCGCGCAACAGGTGAAGGCGCTCAGTGGCGGAGCCACTGGGAAAATGCAGATCGAGCCGCGACCATCAACGGGCCACTTCGGTGCTTTGAGCGGATGAAGCTGGAATCAAGCGGGTGAGAGCTTCGAGGGGATCGTGCATCAGGCGCTCCAAAACCCCAGATGGACCTCAATGCTGCAAACTCACGGAAAGCCAACGATTGGGAGGATGAAACAATGAGTGTACTCGGTCTCTTGAAGAAACTCGGTATCGTTCGGTATGGGGCAAAAGCTGCTGTTTATCGCAATGGAGCCGAAAGGCCGGCGGAATTCCTCATGGATGGCGTGTTCAATGCCGAAACGGATCTGGTTATCAACAAATCCAAAGGCTCCAAGGGATCAGAAAGAAAACGCTCGGGCAAGTACATGGAGCCTTCCTTCCTGTCTGACGATTGAGCTTTCTGAAACCTTGCAAAGAGCACACGACGAACCCGGAGGCCCGGCTGCAGGAAGACTGCCCGTGCCTCTGGCTCCCGGTCCTCCCCGCCTGATCCCACCGCATGTGAGAAACCTTTCCTGAGTGAACCCTCCATGAATGCCCGTGCACTCGGGCGAGAGCCTGGGGGGAGAGCGCGCGATGATTCACCACATGGATGATAGAGTTTTGTGTTAATAAAGGATTGGGATGGTCAGCACGGCACATCCTGCTTGCCGCACTCCTGGCCCAGGGCCAAGGCGCAATACAAGAGCCAGCGAGTCAAGTGCTTGAGATCGCAGCGGAAGGGCGACACATCAGTGCACATCTAAAGAATCACGTGGCCATATTCCTTGTACGTCATCCCCGCAGGCTTCTGGCGGGGATCCAGGTATTTGAAACCTCCGGATTCCCGACTGGAACATGCGGGAATGACAGTTCAATGGGGCACACAATTGCGTTGAGCGGTAATAAGGAGCTTGAGAAGTCAAATCCTCAATCTCAGGGAGGCAGATCGAGGGGCCGGAGATGACGGGAATTGAGATCCAGGATATCACTGTCAGGAGCGATGCACGCGGCTGTGTCTTCGAACCTTTGTCGGGTGAGGATCTTCAGCATCAGAAGAACGTGCATGTGGTTCTTACCCTCCCGGGAGAGGTGCGCGGGAACCATCACCATGTGAGGGGAACCGAGATTCTTGTCGTTTACGGTCCCGCTCTCGTCCGTCATCGTGCTGGTGAGGAGCTCGTCGACACCACCATCCCGGAGGGCGATGTGGTGAGATTCACGTTCCCCCCGGGTGTACCCCACGCCATTGAGCACACGGGCACGCAACGGGGATTCCTGGTCGCTTTCAGCAGTGAGGTTCATGACCCTTCAAATCCGGACACGGTCTGGACACCTCTGATCGAAACCTGATCGGAATATACACTGAGAGGCTTGCCCCGGTGACGATCGAGCGAGTGATCCAGGTTTTCATGAGGGCGCCCAGGGCCGGGCGGGTGAAAACGCGACTGGCCGCCGGAGTGGGAGATGCCTTGGCGCTCGAGCTCTACATGGCCTTTGTGGAGGATATCCTCTCCACATGCCGGTCAACCGGCTATCCTGTGAGGGGCATGGTGGCCGAGGCGGATGGACTTGAAGAGGTGCGATCCTGGCTCGGCGACGGCCTCAGTTATGGACTCCAGGAGGGCGACGACCTGGGAGAGCGCATGTCCAATGCCTTTCGTGGACAGTTCGAGGAGGGATGCAGGCAGGCCCTGCTCGTCGGAAGCGATATCCCCGATTTGCCTGCGGACGCCATTCGAGAGGGTTTCCATGCGCTGGAATCCAACGATGCGGTCATCGGCCCATCCCGAGACGGTGGATACTACCTCATCGGCTTCCGCTCCGAGGGGTTCCGCTCTGCTGTCTTCGAGGGGATCGAGTGGTCCACCCCGTCGGTCTTCTCTCAGACCTGCAGGCTGATGGCTGAAAACCGGCTGAGCTACAAGGTCCTCAACAGCTGGGACGATGTGGACACGTTCGATGACCTGCAGCGGCTTTTCGAACGCCTGACAACAGCTGACAGCGCTTCGCGCACCCTGGCCACGTGCCGAAACAAGGTGTTCCGTGAGAATCGCTGAACGACCCTGGCTCGCGTACGCTTTCGCGCTGGCCTACCCCGCCGCCTGGGCTCTCCTGCGATATCTCCTGCTATGCCGCTCCATCGCGGTCGGTTTGGTCGGGATCGGATGCGTTTGTCTGCTCTATCTCCTGTTCGTCTTTCTGGTCATGCCGGCTGCTCCCTGGGACAGCCGGCGCTTCAAGGGGTGCCTTCTGCTGGTTGCTGTTTGCTGCCGACTGGTGCTTTTCGATGTGCCCCCTGAAACGCTCTCCGACGACGTCTACCGCTACGTGTGGGACGGCAAGGTGCAGTGGCAAGGGATCAACCCGTATCGCTTCGCACCCGCTGCGGAGGAGCTCAGCTCGCTCAGGGAGTCCTTCCACGCCAAGATCAACCACCCGTTTCATCAGACCATTTATCCTCCCGTCGCACAACTGGTCTTCGCTCTCGCCTACCTCATCTCGGGAAGCCATCTTCTGGGGCTCAGGCTCATCTACCTGGGCTGCGACCTGCTTGCGGCCTGGTGGGTTTTGCAGATCATCGGCAAAGGAACGGTTTCGAGCTTCGGGTTTCGGGCTTCGGGGTTGGAGGACCAGACTTCCGAGAGAACGAGATCTGGGCTTTCGCCTGGGCTGCACCTCCAGAGAGAAGTGGAGGCACCCAGTCAATCCGCAATGGTCGAAGATGGTTTCTGGGGGAGGATGGGGGCTCGGGATGGCGCTGTCTTCCTCTACCTGCTCTCCCCGCTCCTGCTGATCGAGACCTATGTCGGCATGCACGTTGACGTGGTGGGAATGGCTTTCCTGGTGGGCGCTTACCGGTATTTCGTCGGCCGTGCACTGGTTCGTGGGTTCACGCTGCTGGTGGCGGCGGTCCTGGTCAAGTACATCGCCCTCGCGGCCGTCCCCGTTTTCATCGCGCTGTTCATCCGGGACCGCTGGAGCGCGGGAGCCGGCGGGATCGCCACGGACCTGCTGCGATGGGGAGGCTGGTCCCTGATGGTTGCAGCGGCTCTGTTTGCGCCATACCTTGCGGCCGGTGGAGATCTCTTCAAATCCCTGGTGGACTATTCGTTGTTCATGGATTTCAACAGCCCCATCCATTCGATCATCGTTGGCTCAGCGGGAAGCTTCGCTCCCCTCGTGCGCTCCATTGTGCTCATGGGACTCATGGGGTACATTCTGGCCGGACGCGGCAGCACACCCGTGAAGATCAGCTGGGCGGTCATGTCTTTCGTTCTGACCGGCCCCGCAGTGTTCCCGTGGTATCTTCTCTACCTGGTTCCATTCCTGGCCTTGGAATGGACGCTGGGGGGGTTGGCGCTCACGACGCTGCCGTTCCTCTCGTATGAAGTGTTGATCGAATTCCACGCGTCCGGGGTTTGGACGGAGAGCCACTGGGTTCGAACCGTGGGGTTTCTTCCCGTGCTGGTCTGTGTGAGCTTGGATATCTGGAGGCGTCGGTGTATCGGGGACAGAAGATAGCGGTCCTCATTCCTGCCCTCAACGAAGCCGAGTCCCTTCCCGCGGTCCTCCGGGATGTCCCGCTCTTTGTGGACCGGGTGATCGTCTGTGACAACGGTTCCACGGACAATACGTTTGAGGTTGCGGCTGCGAGCGGTCTTCACCCGGGTGTCCGTGTGGTCCGGGAGTCGCGGCGGGGCTACGGGTACGCATGTCTGAAGGCCATATCCGCCCTTGCCGACGAGGAAATCGTGGTCTTTCTGGATGCCGATGGGAGCGAGCACGCGGAGCTCATGGGCAGGCTTCTGGACCCGGTGGTGGATGGGGCTGAGCTGGTCATCTCGAACCGTTTCACGCCCCATCTCCAGCCACAGGCCATGTCCCTGCCTCAGGCGTTCGGAAACAAGCTGGCCGTTTTTCTGGTGCGGGTGTTGTGGGGCTATTCATACCGCGACCTGGGGCCTTTTCGGGCCATCACGCGTCCGGCCCTGGATCGGCTGAACATGAGCGACACCACTTTCGGTTGGACCATCGAAATGCAGGTGAAGGCGCTGGAAGCCGGACTGCACATCGCCCAGGTCGACATGCCGTATCGTGCGCGTACCGGGGGAAGGTCCAAGGTCAGCGGCACCATATCCGGGGTGGTGCGTGCCGGATGGAAGATCCTCTCCATCATCCTGGCGTATAGACTCGCATCGCCAATGCATGACCGGCAGGGTTAGAAGCCCGGTAAGCCCTGCAGGTGACAAGGCCGTCTCAACTGACTTCCCCGCTCTGTGGATTCTCATGAGGTCTCACCTGGAGGCCGTCGAAATCGAGCGGACAGCCCGGGACTACCAGGCATGACGGTCTCCCCGTTCGAGGCAAACACCCCTGAAGCTTGAAGATACCGCAGGCAATCGGACAGATGCGTTCTTATAGTCTCTAAGAAGGAATAAGAGCCGCGATCTGGGTGGAATGGAAGTTCTTCTGACTGCTTGTGAAGGGCTCAGCGCTTCCATCTCATTTGTGTCTCTTCGACACTGATGGATGATCATGCTGCAGCCCGTTAATGCTGGCTGCTGTGAAAAGTAGGAGCCTCATGGCCAGATTTGACTATGACATTGGAATCATTGGGGGAGGAGCTGCGGGTC
>JBFYYO010000209.1:0-7096 GCA_041310025.1 Syntrophobacterales bacterium | reverse complement strand
GATGACCGTGAGCAGGTACCGGTGCAGTCGCCCGCTCTGGAGGAATCGCGTCTGAAGCGATGCCACCGACTCCAGGCCGTCCAGTGAGGCTTCATAGAGGCGTCCGGGGGTGAACCGTGCCAGGAATGTCAAGTCAGACAGGCGGCGACGAATGAACGACCATTTCCAGAACAGCATTCCCCCCAGGCTGAAAGCGGTCAAACTCAGCAGAACCTTGACATCGTGGGCCCAACCACATTTCGACAGGAGGCTCGTGCGGGGATTTGGGAAGCTCAACCCCTTTCCCAAAATAAGGTTTAAGGCTGACAAGACCGGCTACGACCACCAGCGAGATACTGGCCAGAAGGGCTGATGCCGTGAGAAAGCCGGTCATCGAAGTGGACAGCGTCGACTGGTAAAGCAGCTCCTTGCCCATGAAGCCCAGGAAGGGCGGAACGCCGGCACTCGAGCATGCGGCAAGCAACGTGGCAGCGCAGGTTACAGGCATCGCTCTGCAAAGGCGTCCGAGGTCTTCCACGTCGCGGGTACCCGTTTCGTGATCGATGATGCCGGCAGCCAGAAAGAGCGTCGCCTTGTACATTCCATGGGCCGCAAGAAAGACCATGCAGGCCAGAAGGGAATCGCCGGAGCCAATGCCCACGAGCATCATGAGAATGCCGAGCGCGCTCACCGTGGATTGAGCCAGAATGCGCTTGAGGTCAGTCTGGAGCAGGGCCAGCAGGGCTCCCGTCAACATCGTGGCCGCACCGAGCGACATCAGGGAGGTGTGCCAAAGCTGCGTGTCTCCCAGGATCGGGGACATTCTGGCAGCCAGGTAGATCCCGGCTTTCACCATGGTGGCCGCATGGAGGTAGGTGCTGACCGGCGCCGGTGCTTCCATGGCGTTGGGGAGCCAGAAGTGGAAAGGGAACTGGGCCGACTTGGTCGCGACCCCGAGGAGAAAGAGGAGCAGTATGACCGCGTATAAGGGCGAATCGGTCAGGAGGGATGGACTGTCCTGCATGGCCGAAATCTGAAAAGTGCCGGTCAACTGCTGCATCAGAAGGACCGAAGCCAGCAGGGCCAGCCCGCCGAGGCCGGTCACCAGCAGTGCCTGAAGAGCGGCTTTGCGTGCGGCTTCTCTGCCGTGGTCGAAGCCAATGAGGAGATACGAGCTCACACTGGTGAGCTCCCAGAACAGGAAAAGAGCAATGACGTCATCGGCAAGGACGAGGCCAAGCATGGATGCCATGAAGATGTAAAGGATGGAAGCCAGCTTCCCCAGGTCCGGATGACCGGCGAGATAGCTCGGGCTGTATAGGCAGACAATGGCCCCGATTCCCGTGATCAGCAGGGAAAAGAGGAGGCTCAGACCATCCAGACAAAAGGTGAGACTCACCCCCAATGCCGGCAGCCAGTCGTGATGAAAGAGGACTCTCTCTCCTTCGGCGATTTGTGGGATGTACCCGGCCAGGAAGATGAAAAGGCCCGAGGGGAGCATGGCGAGAATGGCTCCGGCGGCCCGGCCGGTCCTGACCAGGTACGGCGCCAGGAAACCGAACGCAAATCCTGCCAGAACGATGAAGAGCATCAGCGTCTCCTGAAGGTCTTTTGCATGCTTTCAGCTGAAGCAGCTCAGCAAAAGTATCTTCATCGGCAAACGGGTGTCAAGCAGCACGGGCGGATCGTGGCAGGTCTTGCAGTTCGCAGGGTAACTGGTGCAGCCGCCGGCCGGCGGCTGTGAATGAGGCTGCAGATTCCAGTAATTTGGATCATTACGACCAGAAGAAATGAAGCTCGAGGCTGTTTCACGGTGGGCAAGGGCTTTATCTTGCCCACCGGAAGTGAAGCTGCCCTTTCAGGTGGGCAACGCTGCCGCTTCTGCCCACCCTACAAAGAAATCACGTTGTAGTATTAAGACCTGAAACCTGAAACCTGAAACTGTTTGGCGTGGATGCAGAATGGCGGGTCGACTTCAGGAGCGGAGTGTGGCGGAGAGCCTGAGGGGATTCTGCAGAAGATCCAGGGCATCCTGGATACTGGTGGTTGCGGCATCAGCCGAAAAGAGAGCCTCTGGTGACGCCCCCTCGGTCTGGAGGACCACGATGCCCAGGGCCGCCGCTTTCAGCATCAGGCGATCGTTTCGTCCGTTTCCGATGCAAACGGTCGCTTCAACCCCAAGTCTTTGGATATATTGAAGCTTTGCCTCTGCCTCATGCCGTTTGGGAATGACGGACAGGATGCAGCCCAGGCCATCGATCTCAGCGCCCACCCGTCCGAACGTATCGGCCGTCAGCACATGGATTTCAAAATGTTCATGCAGGGAGAGGACCTTCTCCCGAACACCCTCTATGAGTCGGCCGTCGCAGGCCAGAGTGCCGTTGAAGTCCAGCACAAGGTGGGAAAGCTTCAGAAACTTGAATCCGGGGATGTCCACTTCAAGCATGTCGTCATTCCTGTGCTCCCGCCCCCCGGGAGGCTCTCATCGAGGGACGCCTGACATAGGCTCTGAATTTTTGATGGGAAGCTCATCGGTCTGCTCCCCCGGCATTTGCCGAACAGCTGCATTATGGGCCACGCCGCCGCCGAGCACAAGGGGGCTCGATCAGGATGATCTCGGCGATTTCTGATTTCCGAGCTCAAGCCCGGGAGCCTGGGAAGTGGAAAAACCTTGCTCCGAGGCGACAAAATGTCTCGATCCCGCCATCCATCTACATTATTATACCTCTCCGTACCCAATTGCCGGATGTCGCCTCCCGTCACATGAGGAGGTTTTTCCGGAGCACTTCGGCATTGTTCATCGTGATCTGGCTCCTTGGCCGACGAGACTTCCTCAGGTGGCGAGTCATCATGCTGAGAGGTATTTGCCCCCGTCCCGCCTTTCTCAATGCGCTGTGCCTGCTTGTGTCGACCGCGTTGTGCTGCTGCACAGCTGCCCGGGCCGGCGAATCCGTTGCAGCCTCTCGCGTTCTGATCCTCAGCTCGTACCATCCCGGATTTGTTAGCACAGATTGTAAGGTGACCGGCGTCCAATCTTTTCTCGATGCCGACACGGAGATCTTCATCGAGTACCTGGATGCCGGGCGAACGGGCGCCAGCAAGGCCTTCCTGGATCTGTTCGTGCGGCAGCTCGACCTGAAATACGGGGAGCGCCAACCCGACGCCATCGTCACCGTGGATAAAGAGGCCTTGGAATTCATCCTGAACCATGGCCCGGCGCTATTCCCTGCAGTGCCTGCGGTTTTCTGCGGCGTCGAAGGCTTCGAGGACGGCATGGTCGCCGCCCATTCCCAAATCACGGGGGTGCTGGATGACACGGGTATTGCGGACTCCCTGCTCCAGGGGCTGAGGCTTCATCCGGATGCGCAGCGTGTGTTTGTTGTGACGGACAGATCAGCTGCGGGGGCAGCGAACCGAAGCACTGTGGAGTCTCTCGGACGAAAAGGGGTGCTTCCCGCAGAAATGGTGTTTCTGGAGTGCAGCCGGGACCTGCCATTGGAGAAATTACCCGAGAGGCTGAAATCGGTCCCCAGGGACTCCCTTGTCTATTATGCCGGCGTATCGCGTGAATGCGGTGGAGAGCTTCTGGATCCCTTGAAGTCCCTTCCCGAGATTTCCCGGCAGTCGGGTGTTCCACTTTACGCGCATGACGCGGAGGCTGTGGGTCACGGGGCCGTGGGAGGCAAGCAGAACTGCGGACATGATCTGGGGCAGGCCGCCGGCCGAATGGTGGCCAGGATATTGGCCGGCGAACCGGTATCCCGGATTCCCATCGAAAGAGGCGTCCCTGAACGGTATACTTTTGACTACAAGGAACTGAAGCGTTGGTCCATTCCGTTGTCTTCACTGCCTGCCGACAGCACGATCATCAACCGCGAGAAATCCTTTTACGAGAGCCACCGGGGGGTCATTTGGGGAGCGTTGGTCTTTCTGGTGTTTCAATCGCTCTTCATCGCCCACCTCCTGACCAATCTCTCGCGTCTTCGCAAGGCTCAGGACGCATTGATGGAGAGCGAAGAGCGGTTGCACACCATCTATGAAGCCGCCAACCGCGTGGCCTTCGTCATGACGGACAGCCAGGAGCCCGACGGACGGATCACCGAATTCAGCCTCGGTGCTGAAAGGATGTTCGGATACGCTCGAGACGAAATCCTGGGCAAGCCGGTGTCTGTTCTTCATCCCCGTGAAACGGAAGCTGATCCTTCGGGAAGGCGGCCCATCCTTTGCGAGGACGACGTGGGAGTGGGCCTGGAAAGCACGCTGGCCCGCAAAGACGGTCAAGAGTTTTCGGCCATGACTTCAGTCTATCCCGTGCACAATGAAAAAACCCAGCAAACCGGGGCCCTCTTTGTCACCTTCGATGTCACCGAGCTCGGACAGGCCAGGGAGGCGGTGCGGGAGTCCGAGGAGAAGTACAGGCTGGTCGTGGAAGGGGCCAACGATGCCATCTTCATCGCCCAGGATGGAGTGATCAAATTCTCGAACCCCATGACCTCAGCGATGTTGGGTTACTCTGCTGAGGAGCTGGCCAGGATTCCTTTCGCTGAGCACATTCACCCCGACGATCGGTCCACGGTGGTCCAGCGGCACCGGAGCCGGCTCGAGGGAGCCGACGTTCCGCAGAATTACAGCTTCAGGGTTACGGACCGGAGCGGTCAGGTTCTCTGGATGCAGATCAACGCCGTCCGCATCCAGTGGGAAGCCCGGCCCGCAGCTTTGTGCTTCCTGCGTGACATCACGGCACAGAAGAACCTGGAGGCTCAGCTGCTGCATGCTCAAAAGATGCAGGCCATTGGGACGTTGGCGGGAGGCATTGCTCATGACTTCAATAACCTGCTGCAGGCCATCCTGGGGCATGCGGACATGCTGCTCCTGAGGCTGGATGAACAGGATCGGGCCCACCGCGGAGTGAAGCAAATCGTCCGAGCCGCACAACGCGGCAGCGATCTGACGCGGCAACTGCTCACGTTCAGCCGCAAGATCGAATCCAGAATGGAGGCCCTGGACCTGAACCAGGTCCTGGAGCGTCTGAGGGCGATGCTCGAACGAACCATTCCCCGAATGATCCATGTCGAATTGCAGCCTCAGGCCGACCTGTGGAGAGTCAACGTCGATCCGAGCCAGATGGACCAGGTGCTCATGAATCTTGCCCTGAATTCGCGTGACGCCATGCCCGATGGCGGCACGCTGACCATTGAAACCCGAAATGTGGTGCTGGATGAGGAATACCAGAAGAGCCATCCGGAGGTGAGGCTGGGCAGATATGTCCTCCTCATGGTGTCGGACACGGGCCATGGCATGGACCGGGAGACTCTTCAAAGAGTGTTCGACCCTTTCTTCACGACGAAGCAGACGGGCAAGGGGACCGGTCTTGGCCTGGCGATGGTGTACGGCATTGTGAAGAATCATGAAGGCTACATCTCCTGTGAGAGTGAGGTCGGGGTGGGAACCCGCTTCATGATATACCTGCCGGCTTCGGATCTTGAGGACACACCCGTTGAAACGATCGAGCCATTGCCCCCCGTCGGCGGTCAGGAGACGATCCTCCTGGTGGATGATGAAGAAGTCATTCGGGAGGTGGGCGCCGATATGCTCGGCCAGTACGGCTATCGCGTCCTGACAGCGCCCGATGGCGAGACCGCTCTCGAGATTTATGCGCAGAAGAAAGGCGAAATTGACCTGGTCATCATGGACCTCAGCATGCCGGGAATGGGCGGGCGTCAATGCCTGATCCACCTTCTGGAAATGGACCCGCATGCGCGCGTGGTCATCGCCAGTGGGTACTCCTTCCACGGGCCTCTGAACGAGGCGATGGAACTGGGGGCCAGGAGTGTGATCCACAAGCCCTACAACAGCAGCGAAATCCTGGAGGTGATCCGCAAGACCCTGGAATGAGCGTGGCGCTCAGAATTGCATCGTTTCCCTTCTGTTCACCACGAGCGGCTCATACTGGAAGATGGCATTCAGATGGTGCAGTAGAGCATGCCCGCCTTCACGATGCCAGAGGGTCTGAACCGTCTGATCGACCTTCCGATAGAAATCGAGCTTCGCGTCCAGAGTTGCGGGCCTGCTCCGGGGCGTCTGCCCCTCGGCAATCTGACTCACCAGAGTGAGCCACAGCTCGCTCACCCCCATGATGAAATAGGGCCAGGATCGCTGCAGCACGGGCGACCAGTTCCGGTCGCTCGTATCTTCGACATTCGGTCTCTGGACGGCGGCTGTCGTGTCGCATGTGACGGCCAGGAGCTTTCCTGCTTTCTGGAGCTCGGGTGTCAGGGAATGGGCACGGATGGATTCAAAGATACGGGCGGCCACGTTCGGCTCGGCATAAAAGATGAAACTGAACTGATGGCCTGCAGCATCCCTGGCGGCCCTGCGATGAAATCGCCAGAGAGCCATTTCGCTCCTGTACTCTTCAATGATGGGAGCCAAGACCTCCAAGGCCAGAAGGACGTCCATGTGCCAATGCGGTTCGGCATCCTTTGGCCACTCGATCTGAAAGCGAGCATACCACCAGCCCAGTTGTTCCGCCTGGGCTGTCGTTGTCGTGACACTCAGGGAGGCGGACTTGGGTGGACTCACCGTGGTGCAGCCGACGACGAACAGGACCATGCACAGCCCAAGGAATGGGAGGGATTTCTGCAACCGTGAGCTCACCATGGAACAGCTCCTGTTGAAAGGTGGCCGGCAGGCCATCCGTTGAAATCGTCGCCGCACGCGGGGGAAGCCGAAAGTCTGCCGCTGCGGATATAGCGGGAGTCTAGCTTAATCAAGGCGGGATAAAGGGTCAAGGCTCAAGACCGGGAAACTTGGAGGTCCTGCTCTTCACTGCTCGATGGATAGGATGATATCAGTAGAAATGGCAGGTGCTCAAAATATTACCGGGAAATAAAAACACACTATTGACAATTGAGAAGATAAGATTTCTTATATGTGGCTAGAACGGCATGGGGGAAGGTTTCGAAGGAATATACACCGGCGTTGAATCAATGGAGTGACCGAGCAGGGGCTATCAGTGGAAGGTTTTTCCGTTCATTTTCTTATCAACACTTTGACGAGGAGCGAGAATCAGCATGAAGATGCATCGACTGTCCCCGGGAAGACGATACATCGTGGC
>JBFYYO010000208.1:0-6947 GCA_041310025.1 Syntrophobacterales bacterium | reverse complement strand
TGCAGAAGCTTTTCGATTTGATCCCGACCCTGAATGCCGCTTTCAGCTACCAGAACCTGGCCGGGGTTTCGATGACGGGCCAGCTCCAGGGATGTTGCGATGTCAGTCTGGAAGGTCCGCAGGTCTCGATTGTTGATCCCGACCAGTTGTGCCCCCGCAGCCGATGCGACTTCAAGCTCCGGAAGCGCATGGACCTCCACCAGGGCATCCAGCTCGAGCTCACCGCAAAGGTCGAGGCAGGCCTTGAGAAATGCCGGCGTCAGCACGCGAACGATGAGGAGAACGGCGTCGGCGCCCATGGCAGCGGATTCATAGATCTGGTAGGTGGAAACGATGAAATCCTTGCGGAGAGCCGGCAGTTTCGTGGCCCCCCTGGCGGCGTGAAGGTCCTCGGCGCTGCCGAAGAAGAAGGCTCGATCCGTGAGCACCGAAAGGGCTGCAGCCCCCCCCCGCTCATAGGCCGCCGCCGTTGCGGCTGCATCCAGGTCTTCGCGCATCAGACCCTTGGAAGGCGATCCCCGCTTGATTTCAGAAATGATGTTGGCCCCCGACGGTCCCGGACTCGACAGTCGTTTCAGAAACGGCCGACGTCCCCGGGGCTTTTCAGCCACTTTCCGGACCTCGGCCTCGGAGATCTGCCTTTTGGCCTCCTCCACCTCGATCAATTTATGCTCGACAATGCGGGTCAGGATATCGGGACGAACCGTTTTGGCCCTCTCCGGAGCACTCATCACCCGTTCTCCTGCGTGAAACGAACGAGAGCATCCAGCTTTCCAAGAGCTTCCCCCCTGTCGATGGCGGCTTCCGCCATCCCAATGCCCTCGGAAAAGTCGCGGGCCACTCCGGCCGCCACCAGGGCCGCTCCGGCGTTGACAACGACCACGTCCCTCCGGGGACCCTTTTCCCCGCCGAAGATCCGCCGCGCGATGTCCGCGTTGAGGGTCGGGTCCCCGCCCTGAAGATCCTGAGGATTGGCGCTTCTTCCCAGGAGCTGTTCGGGAGTCACATCGTAGGTTCGGATCATGCCGTCGTTGAGCTCCGAAACACGCGTCGGCGCGCAGATGGAGATCTCGTCCAGGCCTTCGTGGCCGTGCACCACAAAAGCCCGCCGGGTCCCGAGCAGTCTGAGGGCCTGGGCGAACATCTCGGTCAGCTCGGGTGCAAACACGCCCAGGAGCTGGCAGTTGGCCCCGGCGGGATTGGTGAGGGGACCCAGCATGTTGAAGATGGAACGGATTCCCACCTCTTTCCTGGCCTTGGCCGCATGCTTCATGGCCCCGTGAAAGACCGGCGCAAAGAGGAACCCGATGCCGATGGACTGCACGGCCTCCTCCACGAGCTCCGGCACGATGTCCAGCCGGACCCCCAGCGCCTCCAGCACATCCGCGCTGCCGCACTGGCTCGAAACGGAGCGGTTTCCGTGCTTGGCCACCGTGACCCCGCAGCCGGCCACCACAAACGCCGCCGTGGTCGAGATGTTGAAGGTATTGGATCGATCGCCTCCCGTCCCGCAGGTGTCCACCACCGGGTCAGCCGCCACCTGGATCCTGGTGGCTTTGCGCCGCATGGCCCGGGCGGCCCCGGCGAGCTCGGCGAAGGTCTCCCCCTTCGTGGCCAGAGCCCCCATGAAGGCCCCGATCTGAGCATCCGTCGCATTGCCGGACATGATCTCCGTCATGACCTCGGCCATCTCGGCCTCCTGAAGGTCCTCTTTCTGTATGATCTTCTTCAGATAATCCTGAAACATGATGCGCTGCTCCCCTTCTTGTTAGTTTCAAGTTTCAAGTTTCAAGTTTCAAGTTTCGGGTTTCGAGTTTCGAGTTTCGAGTTTCGAGATCAGAAAACGCTGCCTTTCCAGGCATTTCTCCAGACCCTTTCGAATCACCCCGGTCGCTGAAAAGGCCCCTGGTCGAGCTGATCTTCAACTCGAAACCCGAAACTCGAAACCTCTCACAGCCTTTTGAGGTCGCTCGCCTGGGCCATTTCCAGGAAATTGCGCAACAGCCGTTTGCCCACCTGGGTCATGATGGATTCCGGGTGAAACTGGATGCCCTCGGTCGGATGTTCCAGGTGGCGGATTCCCATGATCTCCCCGTCCTCGGAGTCGGCGGTGATTTCGAGGCAGTGGGGCAGGTCGTCCCGCGACACGACGAGGGAGTGATAGCGCATGGCCTGGAAAGGGCTCTTGATTCCCCGGTAGACCCCCTTCCCGTCCGCCGTGATGGTGGACGTCTTTCCGTGCATCAGCTGTTTGGCCCGAATCACGACACCCCCGAAAGCCGCCCCTATGGCCTGATGCCCCAGGCAGACCCCCAGGATGGGAACACTCCCCGATAGACGCTGAATCAACTTCACAGAGATCCCCGCCTCCGCGGGAGTACAGGGTCCCGGTGAAATCACGATCCCTTCGGGCTCCCAGCCCGCCACCTCCTCCACCGTCACGGCGTCGTTGCGGACCACCCGGACATCGGCTCCGAGCATTTGAAGATACTGGACCAGGTTGTAGGTGAACGAGTCGTAGTTGTCGATCACTGCGATCATGATGCGCCTCCCCGTCGAATGAGCTGAAGAGCCCTCTGAATGGCCATGGCCTTGTTGACCGTCTCCACCCGTTCGCGCTCGGGGTCTGAATCCGCCACAATCCCCGCTCCCGCCCGGACCGTCAGGCAGCCGTCGTGGATGCTGGCCGTGCGGATGGTGATGGCGAGATCCATGTTGCCCGTGAACGAAATGTAACCGATGGCTCCCCCGTAAGGTCCGCGGGATTCCCGTTCGAGCCCGGCGATGATCTCCATGGCCCTGATCTTGGGCGCACCGCTCAGAGTTCCCGCCGGAAAAGTGGCCCGGATGAGGTCCCAGGCGTCGCAGCCCGACTTCAGGTCGCACGTGATGTTCGAAACCAGGTGCATCACGTGGGAGTAGCGCTCCACGACCATGAGATCCGTCACCTGGACCGTCCCGATCTCCGCAATGCGTCCCAGGTCGTTCCGCCCGAGGTCCACCAGCATCAGGTGCTCCGCACGCTCCTTGGGGTCCTGGAGCAGCTCGTCGGCCAACTGCCGGTCCTCCTGCTCCGTGGCGCCCCGCGGGCGCGTGCCGGCGATGGGTCTCAGCGTGGCCACGCCGTTTTCGAGCCGCACCATGGTCTCGGGAGAGGAGCCGACCAGCACCGTGTCATCCAGGTGCATGAAAAAGAGGTAGGGAGACGGGTTGATGTAGCGCTGAGCACGGTAGAGCCACCACGGGTGAATGGGATCCCTGCAGATGAACGGCTGGGAGATGACGGCCTGGATGATGTCGCCGGCGCCGATATACTCCTTCACGCGCAGGACCTGCGAGCGAAACGATTCGGCATCGACGGGAGTCTCCAG
The DNA here is from genome assembly GCA_041310025.1 of Syntrophobacterales bacterium. GTDB lineage: Bacteria > Desulfobacterota > Syntrophobacteria > Syntrophobacterales > Syntrophobacteraceae > JALOOX01. The sequence continues at coordinate 3,576 of JBFYYO010000208.1, read as the reverse complement.
TTGACAGGTGCCGCTCACCTTCCCGGCGGGCTCCGAAAGACACTGAGCCAGCTCCTGCTGCATCGCCTCGAGGGAGGCCAGGGCAGCATCGTAAGTCTGCTCAGGAGGCACGCCGTCCAGGAAGGCATAGGACACCAGGGCCAGGGTGTGACGCACGTTGTCGAAGACGAAGAGCCGATCCGGCAGGATGAACCGCGCCAGGGGCACCGCGTCGTCATGATGCACGGGGATGGATTCAAAGAAAGACACGGACTCGTAGGTCAGATATCCCACCAGACCGCCCCAGAAGCGCGGGAGCTCCGGCAGCACCACCGGCTTGAACTGCGCCATGAACGAGCGCAGCACTGAAAAAGGGTCTCCGTGGTGCTCAGACAGATGGCTTCCTTTCTCATCCTGGATCTCCACGCGGTCCCGATAGACGCGAAGCATGGCGCGAGCCGACGCACCCAGAAAGCTGTAGCGGCCCCACCGCTCCCCACCCTCGACGCTCTCCAGCAGAAATACCGGCCCCGCATCCCGGTACACCTTGGCCAGAACCGAAAGGGGCGTCTCCGTGTCCGCCAGGATTTCGCAGCAAACGGGGATGACGTTCCCCTGCTGCGCCAGGCTCAGAAAGCTCTCTCTGGAGGGAAATGTGCGTAGTATCATGGGGTGTGCCCTCTCCTATCTCACGCTCTGCGCTTGATGTCCGCCAGGTTGTCCTGATACGGAGTGAACATGGTGTGAATGGACCGAACCTGCCGGCACAGTTCCTCGAACTGCTCGGGGTAAAGGGACTGGGCTCCGTCGCTGAGCGCCGTCTCCGGGGCGTGATGCACTTCGACCATCAGCCCGTGGGCGCCCACCGCCACCGAAGCCCGGCTGAGGGGGATGACCTGGTTTCGCCGACCCGCCGCGTGGCTGGGATCCGCGATGATGGGAAGATGGCTCTCCTTCTGGACGACCGGAACGGCCGAAAGATCCAGCGTGTTGCGGCTGTGGTGAGCAAACGTGCGGACCCCCCGCTCACAGAGGATGACGCTGCTATTGCCACCCTCCATGATGTATTCCGCCGCCATCAGCCACTCTTCGATGGTCGCTGCGAGGCCGCGCTTGAGGAGGATGGCCTTGGCCGATCTCCCGGCACGCCGCAGGAGGCTGAAATTCTGCATGTTGCGGGCCCCGATCTGGATCACGTCGGCATAGGCCTCCACCAGGTCGAACACCTCGTGGTCCATGGCTTCGGTCACCACCGGCATGCCCGTTTCCTCGCGGACCCTGGCCAGGATCTTGAGCCCCTCTTCGCCCAACCCCTGGAAGGCGTAAGGCGATGTCCGGGGCTTGAAGGCGCCGCCCCGGAAAAGCTGAGCCCCCGCCTTCCGCACATGTCGGGCGATGGTGAGGGCCTGCTCTTCGCTTTCGATGGCGCAGGGGCCCGCAATCATCGTGAGATGGCCGTTGCCGATCTCCACGTCGCCCACCCGAACCACCGTGTCATCGAGCTGAAACTCCCGGCTGACGAGCTTGAACGGCCTGGTGACGGGGATGACTTCCTTGACCCCGGCCAATCCGAGAAACATGGAGGCGTCCACGGCGCCATGATTGTGGAGCACTCCGATGGCCACCCGCTGCCCTCCCGGTATGGGCCTGGCCGTGTACCCTCTCGCTTCGATGGCCGCCACCGCTGCATCGATCTCAGCCGGGGTTGCCAGTTGATCCATGACGATCAGCATTTCTAATCTCCTTTCCGTTACTGTCTCACCTGATCCGTATGCTCAGCATTTCCAGTCTTCCATGAATCCGCAAAGAAAAGGGGCCGCAGGATGGATTCCCACGACCCCTCGAGAAAGCAAAAGGACCGTGGGCCAGGTGGCCCACGGTCCTTGGTCTTCCCACTCAAACTGATGGTTCAGCTCCAGCTAAAGCCCGTCGGCACACCCCCAGCCAGTTCCGCACCACCAGCGCCAGAAAAGATTTTGGGTGTCACGAGGCTTCAGCATGCTGTCTTCCAATTCCTGAAGGTTACCACAAATTCATCTCACATCAGCCAGTAAACCCGGTGAGGCAGGCATGTCAAGTGATTTGTTCGCTGCCAGGCCTCAGGGCTTCAGCATGACCCACTTGCCCTTCTCCACCTTCACCATGACCATGGAATCCGTCCCCAGGCCATTGTGGTCTTCGGCACTCAGGCTGTAAATGCCGCTGACTCCGACATATCCCCGGGTCTTCTCGATGGCAGCCCTCAGCTTCTCGGGCTCGGACCCCACCTCGCGCAAGGCGTTGGCCAGAAGATAGATGGCGTCCCAGGCATATCCCGAGTGGGTGTTGATGGGATATTGCTTGTCGTAATGATAGCCTTCCGTGTAGAGCTTGATGAACTCTTGGATCACGGCTTTCTGGGGGTCGGTATCCGGCAGCTGGTCCACCACCATGAGCTTGGTGGACGGCATGATGCTGCCCTCGGCCGCCTCGCCTGCCAGCTCGATGTATTTGGGATCCGGCTGCCCGTGGCATTGAACCAGCGGGATGGTCAGCCCCAGCTGTTTGACGTTTTTGGCCACGCGAGCCCCTGCAGGCCCGATGGTCCAGCAAATGAGCGCCTGGGCGCCCGTTTCCCGTGTCTTGATGATCTGCGGCGTCATGTCCGTGTCGCTGACGGCAAAGACTTCCTGGGCCACGATTTCCAGCCCGAATTCGGGGGCAAGCTTCTCCAGCCAGGCCGCACCGTCCTTCCCGAAGCCGTCGGAGGCGGTGAGCAGGGCCACTTTGGTCATATTCTGGGAACGGAGATGGTCGTAGATCTTCTTCACAGCCACGGAGGTGCGCTGAGGCGTCTTGAACGTCCAGTTGAACGGACCGAATTTCCCTCCGGCTATCACCGGATCGCCGCCGATGGTCATGATCACCGGCACATGTGCGGTGTCCTCGAAGAAGGGCTTCACCGCCATGCCTTCGTCCGTGCGCGTGGGTCCGATGACGGCGATGACTTTTTCCTGCTCGACGAGCCGCTTGGCCACCATCAAGGCCTTAGTGGGCTCGCTCTCCGTGTCGCCCACCAACAGCTCGATCTTCCGTTTGTTCACCCCGCCTTCCTTGTTGATCTTGTCCACCACCATCTGGGCGACCAGCTTCGTGGGCGTCCCGATGGTGGCAGCCGGGCCGGACAGGGCGAAAAAGGCCCCGATCCGGATCGGTTGGTCATCCGCACCCGAAGCAGGGATCACGCCCGACAGGAAGAACACGACGCCGAGCAGACCTGCCAAAAGCCCTCTCCATCTCCTGAACTGCATGGTCCTCCTCCTTTTTCAGTTTCGAGTTTCGCGTTTCGAGGCAGCGGGCATGAAACAATCATCCATCAGCAGGGGACGTCAAACGTCATTCCCGCGAGCCTCTGGCGGGAATCCAGGCTCTTTCAAAAGCCTGGATCCCGCTAAAGGCATGCGGGGATGACGAGCCCGGAGTGTTCCTGAGGATGTTCAATTCGTGCCTTGCACCTGAGCTTCGAGTCATGGGGTTCTTTCTTTCAGGCCCCAGTATATCATATCCGACCTCCGACCTCCGACCTCCGACTTCCGACTTCCGACTTCCGACCTCCGA
>JBFYYO010000207.1:0-6971 GCA_041310025.1 Syntrophobacterales bacterium | reverse complement strand
GACCGCTTGGACCGGAGTTCACCTTCTGGCAAGTTATAGAAACTCTGCACATCGTTTCTCGGTGCGGATTTCTGGGCGTTTGTTACGTACAGTGGCAAGGAATGTGAACCTTTGATTCGCTTGAGGCATCCCCGGTGGTTTCGATCATGGAAGAGCCCACGGCGAGGGGGAGGGCAACCATTTCACTCATTGATACATTCCAATCCTTCTCCGCGATCACGAGTGCGCAGGAGGCCCCTTCACGGATTCCAGCCAGGTGTGGCCGGTCGAAAAAGCCTTGCCTTGATTTCAGGCTGATATCCGCTATATAAGCGAGGAGACGGGCTTCGTTTGGGGCAGATGTTTGGAACACAACCGGTTCGATCGTCAGTCGTTCATGGAGACGGCCAATGACCACGAAAGCAGAGGGCAATCCGGGTATCACAGCGACCAGCACCAAAAAGGAAATACTCGACGCGTACAATAGTCTTCTAAAAGCCTTCGAAACCAAGGCTCAAACCGAACTCAAGCCTGAGAAAGCAAAAGCGGAGAAGGAAAAGCAGGAAGTAGTGCAAACCGCTGACGCGCTCACTACGCACGCAGTGATCAAGACCGTGAACGAACTGATAGGCGAGACGAGCAAGGCGTTGTCCGATATCGGCGTAAAACTCGAGGCAGAAACCGAACGGTACAATAAGCTCAAGCGAGCAATCGACATAAAGGAAGCCGAACTGCGGGACCTTTTCGAGATCGAAAAATCGGCGTTCGCCCTGGCAGCTCTTATCGAAGCCCAAAAGCAGCAACGAGTGACGTTCGAAGATGAAATGGCCGGGCGCATGGACCTGCTCGAAAAGGACATAAGCCAGACGAAGGCCGTGTGGGAGAATCAGAAAAAGCAATACCTGGAAGATTTGAAGGACCAGAAAGAGCAGGAGGATAAACGGCGTCGGCGCGAAAAAGAGGAATACGAATATAAGATTGCGCGCGAAAGGGAGCAGAAGACAAACGCGCTAAATGATGAAATCAGCAAGCTCGACAAGGAAATCCTGGATAAGAGGGCGGAATTCGACAGGCAGGCAAAAGCCAAAGAAATCGAGCTCAAGGAGCGGGAGCATACAGTAGGCGAGCGCGAGAAGGTGATGAACGAACTGCAGGCAAAGGTAGACGCCTTTTCGATGGAGATTCAGAGCGCCGTAAACAAAGCGGTCGACGAAGTCACGATGAAGGTGACCTCCGAGGCGGCGAAGAATGAACAACTGCTGATGAAAGGGTTCGAAGGCGAAAAGAATGTTCTTCAGGCCAGGATCGATGCTTTCGAGCAGATAATCGCTACTCAAAAAAAGCAAATCGAGAAACTGACGGAACAACTGGAAGGAGCATACGGCAAGGTCCAGGATATTGCAGTGAGGGCGGTCGCCGGCCCAAACCGGCAGCATTCCCAGCCGATAACGGTTAAGCCCTCTTCACCCGAACAGGAATAGCCGTTAATTCTCAAACCGCACGATCCTCTCGGGGTCCAGCATACTGAAGTCACCCTGGACGGAGAGGAAGCATCCATAAATGTTGAACTTGGGTGGGACCAAGTCAACATGCTGAGATGTCAAGGAAAAAGTCCGCAAGTCTCTCCTTATGGGGGATTGAGCTGCTGTTTTTTTGCCTGAAGAATGTCACTTTAGGCCGGGCTTGAGGTTCGCTGAGTGTGACTTGTCCCCCTCTGACCCCTCCTGCATGATCCCAAGTCATGGAATACGCCATAGACGAATCCGGTGTGCTTCCCGATCCACACCCATCCTGACCCGTCCCCGGTGGTTTCGACCATAGAGGAGCCATCAGGCAACCCCAAATTCAAACACAGCTCTCTCTCTGTTGTTTTCCGAATATTGCTGCCGGACTCAATGTTGTCAGAGCATATGACGCGAAACCGACACAAACCTTGAGTCCTGCGTCCGGTTTGATCCTGGGATGCGCGAAGTGTCTCCCGTAACATGACACGAAACCGCAGCCTCGCCGCCTCCTCACCCCCACAATGCCGGCCATGTTCACAGGACCCTGTCAGACCCCACCACCGATGGTGGTGGCTTGATGATCGGGGCGGCCTCAAAGGTGATGGCCCAATGTGATCGGTTGGCGTGTACAATGGGACTTCCAGCGCGCTGGTGGGCTGAAGAGTACCTTGGCTCGTCTTCAGCTTCCTGGTTCGAGCTGCGTCGGGTGATTTCACAGCCATGCGTCAGCCTGCCGGCAAGTCAGTGGATCGGTTTCTCCAGACTGCCCGGGGCCATGGAGTCGAGGAGGGACTGGATGCGCTCCATGTCAGAGGCGATCTCCAATTTGGTGGCGCCGGGGAGGCTGCGATAGATGGCGAGGGCCTCCTCCAGGGCGGCCCGGGCCTCGTCCCATTTCCGCTGCTCCCGAAGCAGCATGCCCTGGTTAAGGAGAGTCATGGCGACGTAGGGTCGATAGGTGTCAGGATCATTCCCGGCGAGCTTCCTGCCTGTTCCGAGGGCCTTCCCGTAGGAGCTCAGGGCCTCCTCCCGCTGGTTTCGGTCCCGCTGGAAAGCGCCCAGATTGTTGAGCGTCATGACCAGAAGAGGCTCATAGGCCTCCGGATGCGGGCTCAGCCCGTCTTGAGAGATCTTCAGTGCCTCGAAGTAAGCCTTGCCGGCGTCTTCCGGACGATTCAGCTCGCGGTAAAGGATTCCCAGCTTGTTCAAATTCTTCACCACTTCAGGCAGGTGGAGCTCCGGGCTGGCCTCCGCCATTTCACGATGGATCTGCAGGGACTCTTCGTGAGCCTTCACGCCGCTTTCCAAAGACCGAAGCTCCCCGTAGAAGGTCCCAAGCCTGCTCAATGCCGCAGCCAGATCGGCTCCGTGGGCCTGCCTGTTCGACGTCGCCATCGTGCGCCAGGTCTTCACCGCTTCCTCGTAGGCTTTCCCGGCGCTCTTCGGCTGGTTCTGTTTCCGGTAGAGGTCGCCAAGGCCGGTCAGGGCCAGAGCCACATAAGGGCCATAGAGGTGGGGTTTGGATGATGCGAGCCCCCGGTATGTTTTCAAAGCCTCCTGATAGGCTCTCGTGGCATCCTTCCATCGCTTCTGCTCCTGATGGAAGAGGGCCAGATGCACATGAGAGAGGGCCAGGTAGGCCAGATAAGTGTCCGGTTTGCGGGCGGCCAGCTCCCGATAGACTTTCAGCTCGTCTTCATAGGTTATCCTGGCCTCATTGTGGCGGCCGCCCTCCCGGTGAAACCACGCCAGGTTGTTGAGCGACTGGGCGGCATGAGGCAGGTATGTTTCGGGGGATCGGGCCGCCAGCTCCCGATAAACCTTCACCAATTCCTCCAATGTCTTTCGGGCATCCTTCGGTCGGTTCCTCTCCTGGTGGAGCACACTCAAATTCTCGAGCATCACGGCAACATCCGGCTGGTACCTCGACGGATTCTGTGATGTCAGTGTCCGGTAAGACTTGACGGCTTCATCGAGAGATTTTGCGGCCTCTTCGCTGCGGCCCTGCGCTCGCAAGATCACGGCCAGGCCGTTCACTGCCTCGGCCGCGTAAGGCTGGTATGCGTCGGGGTTGTCCCGGGCAAGGCGGCGAAAAGTCTCCACTGCTTCAAGCTGGGCCCCCCGGGCTTCCTCCAGGTTTTCGGCTTCGCGGTGGATCAGGCCCAGGCTGTTCAGCGTGGCCGCCACGCGGGGCAGGTAAGGTTGAGGGTTCTCTGCCGCCAGCTCCCGGAAGATCTTGAGCGCCTCCTCGCCATACGCTCTGGCGTCCTTCGCGTGCCTCTGCCCCCTCATGAACACCGCCAGGCCATGGAGGATGTCCGCTCTCAGTTCCTTGCTCCCGCTCTTCTGCGGGGGATCCAGGCAAGCCAGGTAAGCTTTCCGGGCCTCTTCTGTCCTGTTGGACCCTGCAAGGAAGTGAGCGTAGCCGAGGCGTGCGTGAAGATCGTCAGGAGCTGCCGCCAGGGCCGCCAGGTGAGCCTCCTCGGCCTCCTGGAACCGAAGGGCCAGAGTGAGGAGGGCGCCTCGGACACGGTGGCTCCGTGCTGCCTCCTGAGCGCCTGGTGGTGTTTCCTCGCCTCCTGAATCGTTTCGGTCGGAGGCAGGTGAGGGACGACCCCCCTCCACAAATGCGGCGATAGCGGAATCAACCCTTCCATTCAGGAAGCGGCGCGCTGCAAGACGCTCTTCCCGGGACGCGTGGCGGTCCAGGTGGTCGGCAAGGTCCTCGGCGATCGCCGGGAGCACGGCATTGAGCTGATCGAAGACCCTCTGAAGATTCGGCAATTCGGCAAGTCCCCCCCCTTGCTGCTTCTCGAGTTCACGGTGCTGTCGGTCAAACTGACCTTGAACGCACTCACGAGCTTTCAGTCGGAACAACCGCCGGGCCATCTCTCTGCGATTGCCCTTCCTGCAGAGCAGAAGGTTCACCTGAGAGCCGTCCGGATCCTCGCTGAGGTCCTGCTCCAGCTCCACGTCGTTCACCACTTCAAAGTCTTCGAGATGGAGCTCCAGATTTAGGGAGTTGCCGGGCTGCAACTGGGGGAAAGACAGGAGGAAGCGCCCCTCGCGATCGGTGACGGCTGCCCCCTCAGAGCCAGCGGCGCTGACTTCCACTCCTGCTGCAGGCGGTCCTCCCAATTCGTTGAGCACGACCAGACCCTTCACCACAGCGGCCTCGCTATGAGGTGCCGCCAGGAGGATGATGAGGATCGGCGCGAATTGAAGAGCCCTGGGAGATGTCATCATGGATCAACACGGGAGGTCGATCGACGTTCCCGCAGTTTCCGCCGGTAATCCAGAATGCTCCAAAGGCCCGGTGTTGCAGTGGACGTTCGAATCGTTGCTCCCCTCACCTTAGAACCATTTTGGCCCCTTCCGGTCACCATGCCATATATCGCAACTCAAGATTCTGTTCGAGGCGACGGATGTTTTCCGCCACGACCTTCACAATGCCGCGAATGGATATGTCGGTGGAGCCGGCAACGTGAGGGGTTGCCAGGACATTGTGACGAAAGATGGGATCCCGCGGGTCGGGGGGCTCATCCCAGAATACGTCAAGACCGGCTCCAGCGATGGTTCCCGAGGCCAGGGCCTGCCCCAGGGCGTCATGGTCCACCAGGCCGCCCCGCGCCAGATTGATGAGATAGGCGTCCGGCTTCATCAGGCGCAGAGTTTCCGGATTCATGGTATGGAATGTATCGGGGGTCAGTGGAAGGCTCAGAACCACGTAGTCCGACCTGCCCAGCAGCTCGTGGAGATCCTCCGGGGCTCCGATCCACTCCAGCCCCAGCTCTTCGGCGGACAGCTCTGATTTTCTCCGCTTGATTCCGATCATGCGGACGTCAAAACCGCGCAGCCTTCGGATCAAAGCGCGACCGATGCCGCCGATCCCGACGATGCCGACGGTCTTGCCGCTCAGAGCCCGGCCCCTCGGCTCACCCATCTTTCCCGCCTCCAGGCTGCGGCTCATACCTCTGAAATCCCTCGAGAGGCCGACCATCAAGTAAATGGCGAGCTCAGCCACGGAATCCGCATTTCCCGAGATATCCGTCGGCACGTTGGCCACCCGGATCCCCCGTTCCCGCGCAGCCTGAACGTCCACACCTTCAAGTCCGGCGCCGCATTGCTGAATGAGCTTGAGACGGTCCGCACCCTTGAGCAGCTCCCCGGTGATTCGAGTCATGGTCGGAATCAGGATGTCGTATCCCGCCAGGGTGTCCACCTCAAAACGACCGGAAGCCTCGAACTGAACATCGGGCATCTCCGATCTTATCCCTGGCAGAAAGCCTCCCCAGGCATTCTCAGGTGCAGCAAAGAGCACTCTCATGGCTGGTCTTCACCTCCGATTCCATATGGCAGCGTCAACAACACCCGGCGGATGAACGAGGAAATTAGCACAACTGCGCTCCCCTTCAAAACGAAGAAACCTCTTCTCCGGGGCGATCCGGTAGATCGACTGCGACAGTTTCACTGGCTAAAGGCTTGACGGATGGTGAATCGCCAGAACGGCGCGGGAGGGAGAATGGGGCTGGTGGGAGAACCCTTCAGCTGTTCATGCTATGTCCGATCAAATCGGTCCGCAACATGGCCAGGGGCGGCCAGGCAAGGAGTGAGATGACCCAACCGGGGTGGGGCGCTGCTGAATGGCCTGACTCATGCGTGTCGGGGGACGTTGCCGGCCATTCAGCAGCCATGAATATGGGCTGGATCCATTGAGACAATCTTCCACGTGGCTGTTCCTCTGATTTCGAGCTTCGCTGGAATTTGAGGAGTTGTGCACTCACACTCCTCTATCGGCTGCGGACATAGGCTCTGGCTCGGTCCGTCTCGAAAAACTGTTTCTGCAGATAGGGGTAGACCTGCTCCGCAGTCGGTGCATACCCTCCCGCCAGGAGCTCGTTGACCAGGCGGTCCCGGTTCATCTTGCAGAACTCGGCTTTGTCGCAGGAGAGCTTCGCCGACTCTCTCACCGTATCACACCGCGAATCCAACATCTCCTCCTTCGCCTCACGGGACTGGATGTATTGATCGACCAACGCCTCCATCCTGGCCTTCTGAAGCCCTTCGTTGTCCTTGATTTCATCCGCCGACACGTTGAGGACAAGCGCCAGGGACACTCCGACCATGAGCACTGCCACCGTGATCTGCTTCATCGTCTTTCTCCTTTTCATCCTCTTTGGAGCGGTTCCATCCTTGGGGTGAGCCCTTCAAAGCCAGGCGCGAGTCTCATTGCTCTGCCACGGAGCTCTCGGCATGGACCGGGGGCCCCCGGCATCTTCCGGTCTCACCCCTCCTTCGACGTTGGCCGCAGAATGGCAGAAGCAAAAGCGAAAATCAGTGAAGGGCTTCACGATGGGATTGTGAGATTTTCACGTTTTGTGGATTTTTTGGCTCATCGCACATTAGCGTGAAAGTCACTCAACTCAGCGAATGCCCTCAGCCTGAAGTTGTGGAAATTTCTGTATCCGAAGGCGATGCGCATGATGG
>JBFYYO010000206.1:0-6992 GCA_041310025.1 Syntrophobacterales bacterium | reverse complement strand
CCGCCCAACATTCCGGTCAAGAACTTCTGGTCGGTGATCGTCTACGACAACCAGGCACGCTCGATGGTGCAGACCGATCAGCAGTTTCCCAGCGTCAGCAGCCAGGACAAGGACCTCGTGGTCAACGCGGATGGATCGGTGGACATCCACTTCGGCCCGAAAGCCCCGGCGCAGAAGGCCAACTGGATTCAGACAGTTCCCGGCAAGGGCTGGAACACCATCCTGCGCCTGTACAGCCCGCTCGAGCCATGGTTCGACAAGACGTGGCGGCCGGGCGAGATAGAGATCCTGCCATAGCATGCCCCATCGCCATCGGCGCCGTGAGAGGCGCCGGTGGCCGACCAGAGCAGGCAGAAGCCGTTCCAGGTCAGCGACTGATCATTGAATGGGATCAAGAGGGCCAAGGGGGGATGCACACCACGAGATCGAAGTTGAACATCGTTGTCTTTCTGGCCCTGGCAGTGGGTGTTTTGTTTTTCATCGGCCTGGCCCCGTTCCCTGCCTTTGCGACTGAGCCCCGGCAGAACGCGGATGCCAAGGGATTCGCGGGCTCACAGAGCTGTCGGGAGTGCCACGAGCGTTTCTACCAGCTCTGGTCCACCTCCTTCCATGGGCTCGCCATGCAGCCCTACAGCGAGGTTCTGGCACAGGACAAGCTCACACCACAGAAGGAAGACGTGGTCATCGGCTCGTATCGCTACCGGGCCGAGATCGGCAGGGGGCAGGGCTGGGTGCTTGAAAAAGGGCCTGGAGGGACGAAGAGGTACCCAATGGAACATGCCCTGGGCGGGAAGAACGTTTTTTACTTTCTTACCCCGCTGGAGAAGGGGAGGCTGCAGACCCTTCCCGTCGCCTATGATGTAAACAGGAAAGAGTGGATCGACATGGCGGCGAGCGGCGTGCGCCATTTTCCGGGCGACCAGCGTCCGGAGGCGCCCTTCAACTGGAAGGAATGGCCTTACACTTTCAACACCGCGTGCTACAGCTGCCATGTGAGCCAACTCTCCACGAACTACGACCTCAAAACCGACACGTATCACACGGTCTGGACAGAGCCTGGCATCAACTGCGAGACCTGCCACGGCCCGTCCGCCGAGCACAACGCCATCGCCAGGGCGACACCCAAGGGGCAGGCACTGGCCGATCCGAAAATCATCAGCACCAAGACCATGACCACGGAGCAGCGCAACCATCTCTGCGCTTCATGCCACGCCAAGACAACCGCTCCCCTGACACCATCCTACCCCCCGGGGGGGAGGTTCTTCGACCACTTTGACCTGGTCACCCTCGAGAACCCGGACTACTACCCGGACGGTCGCGACCTGGGGGAGAACTACACCACCACCTCGTGGCTCATGAGCCCCTGCGTCAAGTCGGGGAAGCTCGACTGCATGCACTGCCACACGTCGAGCGGCCGCTACCGCTTCAAGAAGCCCGAAGACGCCAATAAGGCCTGCCTCCCCTGCCATGAAGAACGGGTGAACAGCGCCCCAGCCCACACTCACCATGAGGCAGAGAGCCCCGGGAGTCAGTGTATATCCTGCCACATGCCGATGACCTCCTTCGCGCGCATGAGCCGGAGCGACCACTCCATGCTGCCGCCGGCTCCCGCGGCGACGATGGCCTACCATTCGCCGAATGCCTGCAACATCTGCCACACCGACAAGGACGCTGCCTGGGCCGACAAGCTGGTTCGGGAATGGCGCGCTCGAGACTACCAGGCGCCCCTGCTCCGCCGTGCGGGTCTCATTGATGCCGCGAGAAAGCGGGACTGGAGCAGACGGGAGGAGATGCTTCACTACATCACGAGCCCGGATAGGGACGAGGTCTTCGCCGCATCCCTCATTCGCCTGATCCCGTTGACCCCGGATCCCCAATTCGCTCAGACATTGCTCAAGGCTGCGGGTGACTCATCCCCTTTGGTCCGGGCCGCAGCCTTGGAATCGCTGGCGATGATCCCGTCCCAACAGAGTCTGCAGGCCATCGTCGGGGCAAACACGGACGAGCTCCGCCTTGTCCGCATCCGAGCCGCTGCGGCTCTTTCCGCGTATCCCGATCTGAAGGTCGGCGGCGAGTATGGAGAGAGCATCAAGAAGGCCGACGCGGAGCACGTCACATCCCTGTTGGCGCGGCCGGACCAGTGGTCCAGTCACTACAACCTGGGGAATTATTATCTCAACCGCGGGGAGCTCAAAGAGGCCATCTCCTGCTATGACCGGGCTCTCACGATCGAGCCCCGTGCCGTCATGGTCCTGGTGAACGGTTCCATCGCCTACTCGCGCATGGGGGATTTGCCCAAGTGCGAGGAATCGCTGCAGAAGGCCCTCAGGACTTCCCCGGAGAATGGCGCGGCGCTCTTCAACATGGGGCTTCTCAAGGCCGAGCTGAACGATCCGCGGCTGGCGGAGAGTTATCTCAAAGCTGCCCTGAAACACGATCCCCAGATGGCCCAGGCGGCGTATAATCTATGCATCATTACTTCAAAAGACCGGATCAACGACGCCGTGGCCTGGTGCCGTAAGGCAACCGAGCTCAGCCCTCAAAACCCCGAATACTCTTATACGCTGGCTTTCTATCTCAACCAGCAGGGTGAAAGGGACCAGGCGGTAAATCTACTGAAGGCAATCATTGAAAAGCACCCGGCCTACAGGGACGCCGTGATGCTTCTCGGGGAAATATCGCAAACGGAGAGAAGGCCATAGAATGGCTTCAAGGAAGTGGCCAGCCTGGTTTTTCAACCGAAGGAATCGGTAGTGAGCTGGTCCCCGCAAGGAGGTGAGTCGAGCGGGACCATACGTTAGAGGGCTCCTCTTGATGGACCTGCCGTAACGAGAAGGATGCAACGGATTTCGACGAAGAACAACAATTCAACGAGGAGCAGAACATGAAGTCGAGAATCCAACACGTGCTTGCCGCAATCATTGTCAGTCTGGCTTTCATGCTCTGCCCGGCATTTGCGGCGGACAAGAAGCCCAACATCCTCGTCATCTGGGGTGATGACATCGGCCAGTTCAACATCAGTGCCTACAACATGGGTATGATGGGCTACAAGACGCCCAACATTGACCGCATCGCCAAGGAAGGTGCGCTGTTCACCGACTGGTATGGGCAGCAAAGCTGCACCGCCGGGCGCGCGGCATTCATCACCGGTCAGTCACCCATCCGCACCGGCCTCACCAAGGTCGGCCTGCCCGGCGCGCCCGAGGGTATGAAGAAGGAAGACCCGACCATCGCCACTCTGCTCAAAGCGCAGGGTTACATGACCGGCCAGTTTGGCAAGAACCACCTCGGCGACCGCGACGAAATGCTCCCCACCGCGCACGGCTTCGACGAATTTTTCGGCAACCTCTACCACCTGAACGCGGAGGAGGAGCCTGAGAATCCCGACTATCCGAAGAACCCGGAGTTCAAAAAGAAGTTCGGCCCGCGCGGCGTCATTCACAGCTTCGCCGGCGGCAAGACCACCGACACCGGCCCGCTGACCAAAAAGCGCATGGAAACGATCGATGAGGAAGTCACGGCTAAGGCCCTGGATTTCATGGAGCGCGCCAAGAAGGCTGACAAGCCCTTCTTTGTCTGGTGGAACTCCACCCGCATGCACATCTTCACGCACCTCAAGAAGGAGTCTGAAGGCAAGAGCGGTCTCGGCATCTACGCTGACGGCATGGTCGAGCACGACGACCACGTCGGGCAGGTACTGGCCAAACTCAAGGAACTGGGCCTCGAAGAGAACACCATCGTCATGTATTCCACCGACAACGGCGCGGAGGCATTCACCTGGCCGGATGGCGGCACGACGATGTTCCGCGGTGAGAAAAACACGCAATGGGAGGGCGGCTACCGCGTGCCGTGTGTCATCCGCTGGCCCGGCACTATCAAGCCCGGCACGGTCATCAATGAGATCGGTTCGCACGAAGACATGCTGACGACTCTGCTGGCCGCAGCCGGCGACACCACCGTCAAGGAAGACCTCTTAAAGGGCAGGAAAGTCGGGGACGCAACTTACAAGGTTCACCTCGACGGGTACAATCTCATGCCCGCGCTCAAGGGCGAAGGCGAGTGGCCGCGCAAGGATTTCATCTACTGGACCGATGATGGCAGTGTCGCGGCTTTGCGCTACAACCAGTGGAAGGTCACCTTCCTGGTGCAGCGCGCCCATGGAGCCCATGTCTGGCAACAGCCGTTCGAGGAGCTGCGGGCGCCGATGCTGACCAACCTGCGCAGCGATCCGTTCGAGCGCGCCGAGTATGAAGGGATGGGGTACACCCAATGGTGGATCGAACACATGTTTGCGTTCGCACCTGCCGGAGCCTACGTGGGGCAATGGCTGCAGAGCTTCCGCGAGTTCCCGCCGCGCCAGAAGCCCGGTAGCTTCAACCTTGACCGCGTGATGGAAGCAGTGACCACGCCTCAAGGCGGCAGCAAATGACGCTGCGATGGATGAAACGGTGAAGCAACACACCGTGTGAGTGCCGCACCTGTCCCATCGGGGTGCGGCACGGCATCCACCTCCTCACGAACCCGTATGAGAGGTGCAGCCATCACTTCCAGCACGCCCTACGGCTGTTTTTTTGCGCGCCTTCCGGCTTGTAACTGCGCAGGGGGGTTCGTAGGCCGGTTGCTTCGGAAGCGGCAACAGCCATGTAGAGTGCATCGAAAGGTACGACTGCCATGAAATGGAGACGGATTCTGGCCATCGCGATGCTTGCATCGCTGGTTCCGGCGATGAGCACGCAGGCCGCCGACCCTTTACCGTCGTGGAACGACGGACCCGCCAAGATGGCGATCATCGAGTTCGTGATGACGACGATCGACACGGGAAGTCCGAGGTTTGTGCCGCCGCAGGAACGTATCGCAGCCTTCGACAACGACGGCACGCTCTGGGCCGAGCAGCCCATGTATTTCCAATTGCTCTTCGCCCTGGACCGGGTGAAGGCGCTCGCACCCCAGCATCCTGAGTGGGAGGAGAAAGAGCCGTTCGCCTCCCTGCTCAAAGGCGACGTAAAGGGCGCGCTTGCGGGCGGCGAGCGCGCGATTCTGGAAATCGTGATGGCCTCCCACACCGGCATGACCACGGAGGAGTTCGCGCAAACGGTCCAAGCCTGGATCACCTCCGCAAAGCACCCGAAGACCGGTCGACTCTACACGGAAATGGTATATCAGCCCATGCTCGAACTGCTCGCCTACCTCCGCGCGAACGGATTCAAGCCATTCATCGTCTCCGGCGGCGGCATCGAATTCATGCGCCCGTGGGTGGAGAAGGTCTATGGCATCCCGCCTGAGCAGGTGATCGGCAGCAGCATCAAGACCAGGTTCGAAATGCGCGACGACAAACCGGTGCTGGTGCGCCTGCCCGAGTTGGACTTCATCGACGACAAGGAAGGGAAGCCGGTGGGCATCCAACGACAGATCGGGCGCCGTCCCATTGCCGCATTCGGCAATTCTGACGGCGACCTCCAAATGCTGCAATGGACGGCTGCGGGCACTGGGCGGAGTCTTTGCCTTTATGTCCACCATACCGATGCAGAACGCGAGTGGGCCTATGACCGCACGTCCCCCATCGGCCGCCTCGACAAAGGTCTCGAGGAAGCGAAGACCAAAGGCTGGACAGTCGTGGACATGAAGAACGACTGGAAGCGCATCTTTGCATGGGGGCCGTAGTCATAAGAGTTTCTTTAGTGACAGAGGGTGGAGAAGAGGGAGAGAAGCTCGTGATGAAGAAGACAACTCGCAGGTGCTGTTCCACGGAGCACAGACCTTTCTTTGCCCTGTTCGCCGTGCTTGTGCTGGTGGGGGCAATGGCAGGTTGTGCCCACTATCCTGTTAATCAGGCCGTGAGACAGGTCGACCCTCAAGGGGGCTATCGGGGCAGGAACCTCATTGACCCCGCCAATGACGACCAGTTGCTCCTCATGCTCACTTTTTCCGGTGGGGGGACCCGGGCTGCCGCCTTTTCCTACGGTGTCCTCGAAGCGTTGCGGGATACGAGCGTCACCATCCGCGGTCGACAAAGACGCCTGCTCGACGAAGTGGACTGGATCTCCGGAGTCTCCGGCGGGAGCTTCACTGCCGCCTACTACGGCCTCTTCAGGGATCGAACCTTTGAGGACTTCGAGTCCCGGTTCCTCAAGAAGAACATCCAGAGCGACCTTACCCGTGGGACACTTTTCAACCCCATCAATTGGGGAAAGCTTTTCTCGGCATACTATGATCGCAGCGACCTGGCCGCGGACTACTACAACAAGCATGTCTTCGAGGGAAAGACGTTTGGGGATCTGCTCGCCCTGAAAGAGCCCATGATTGTGATCAACGCCACGGACATGGTCCATGGTACCCGCTTCTCCTTTATGCAGGACACATTCGACGCGATCTGCTCCGACCTTTCCTCGTTTCCCGTGGCTCGAGCCTGCGCGGCCTCCTCGGCGGTGCCCTTGGTGTTGAGTCCCATCACCGTGCGCAACCACGCCGGCGAGTGTGGCTACCAGATGCCACCGGCGCTAGCACAGGCCATGGTCCCACCCAGGGACGTTACCTCCCGCCGTTTGGACCTTGCCAACAACATGCTGCCTTTTCTGGATTCCAAGAGCAAGCCATACATTCATCTGGTGGACGGAGGCGTTGCCGACAACCTGGGCCTTCGAGCCCTGCTGGAGCGGGTCACGCTGATGGGTGACCCCTGGACCACCTTGAAGGCCAGCGGAATGGTAAACGTACACAAGGTCGTCTTCGTGGTGGTGAATGCCGAGACGGAAATCGACGACAAGTGGGACCGGTGGGAAAAGGTCCCTCCTTTTGCCGCCATGCTCGATTCGTACTCATCCATCGCCATCGAGCGGTACAACAGGGAGACGGTGGCGTTGCTGAGTGAGAGCTTCGGCCGCTGGGCGGATGAAATCCGACGGGGGCGTTGCGGCTCCGATCCGATATCAACCGAGCCTGGTGGCTGCGGAGACATAGAATTCTACCTGATCCAGGTGAGGTTCGACGCTCTG
>JBFYYO010000205.1:0-6999 GCA_041310025.1 Syntrophobacterales bacterium | reverse complement strand
CGGTGGTATCGCCCGCTATCGCGGACTCAACCACCGGCTAATGGCTTTGAACCCTCCGGGTTCGCTTCTGATCGTTGTTCCAAAAGATCTGCACCCAATCAAATCAGCTGCACTTTCAGGGTAGGGTGGGCAAGGTCTTTATCTTGCCCACCGGAAGTGAAGGTACCCTTCTCGGTGGGCAACGCTAGCGCTTTTGCCCACCCTACATGAGAAATCTCGTTGTCGTATTAGGACCAGTGAGAGAGATCTCTGCCCAGCAGGGCTTCGAGCTTTCGAATATCTGCCTGGTACCTCTTGAGCATATCTGCTCTCACTACGGGTTCAAACGGCGGAAGCCGTTGTGTGTTCCACTCCGCGAGCGCTTCACGCCACCGCTGCACCTGCTTTCCCATGAACCCCTCTTCCAGCCTCCCAAGCCAGGGTGGTGGTATCGTCAGCGCCTTGTGAAGGCCCCGGTGTCGGTAAACCTTGCCCACATTGTGTCTCGCAATCACCGGCTCGAAAGCAGGGTCAACATCGAGAAAGCGGAAACACTCCCTGCACGTATCCACGGGCGCCCGATTCAAATCGTCGAACAAGTGCACCTGGACAAATTCTCGGCCAAAAAGCTCGAAGCAGCGCTGAACCTGCTCGAAATACAGTCCCCGATGAAAATAATAGTAGTCCCCATGCCAGTTGTTGCACCGTGTTCTGAAATCTGGATCGGCCATTCGACGGGGCTCCAACTTCAAAGCCCTTTTGAAGGAGAGTCTTTCCCCGTTTCTCACCATATGTCCCCAAAGTGAGTACGCCATATCTGCGGGATTGCGGAGGATGAGGATGATGCGGACGCCCGGCAGGTATTCCTTGATCTTTCTCAGAGCGTTCTCATCATACAAGGCTCTTACCGGAGCCTCACCGACGGCCTTCCTGTCGACAAGATCTACAAAGAGCGTCTCATACTCCTGGAGGGTGTGGACATCTACCCGAAAGTCGACAAAGAAATGCCCCTCTTTGGATTCCAGCATCCCAATTTCCGGATGCTGCTTCAAATAGTGGAACAGAGATGTCGTGCCACATTTGGCGGCGCCGGCTATCAGAAAGTTGGGCAATGGCATTTGGACCCGCCTCTCGCACTATCCAGGAAAAAAACCGTCATAAATGGATTCCAGTTTATGGATCATCGTTTCCCTGCCATATCGGGACCTGGCTCTTTCCCTGGCTGCCCGTCCCAATCGCAAGCGTTCCCCTCGGGAAGCATAAAGGTCTTCGATGGCGTCAGCCATGGCAGTCGCGTCCGAGGGGGGTACCACTCGCGCGCACTGCCCGCCGTCCACAAGATCCATCATGCCGCCCACCGAGGTCACGACGCATGGCAGGCCGACAGCCATGGCCTCCAGGAGTGCGATGGATGCCGCCTCGGAGACGGAAGCCATGAGGTAAAGGTCCATGGCCCGGTAAAGCTCGGGAATATCCCGACGGGTGCCCAGGAGCAGAACGTGATCCTGAAGTCCCCGTTGAGCGATTTGCAGCCGCAAAGGCTGCTCCAGGACTCCCCCGCCGGCGATGATCAGCTTCAAGGGCAGGCCACGCTCCAGCAGGATGGCTAGCGCCTCCAGCATATGGCTGTGCCCTTTGGCCTCCACCAGTCGCCCCACCGTCCCCAGGACCCAGTCCGAGTGGGACAACCCAAGTCTCTCCCGGGCTTGCTCCCGGCTCATTTCAGTGTCCAGTCGGTCGAAATCGGCTCCCAGCGGCAGCACATCCACCTTTTCGGGAGGGACTCTCTCGTAGCGCAGGATATCCTCCCTGACGGCACCAGAGACCGCAATGATTCGATCCGTCCAGTGATTCAGGACCCTGTTGACAAGCAGCCTGTGAGCCTTTCTCTCCGTATACAGGCTGTGAATGGCTGTTACGATTCTTGGCCTCCGCCTCCCCAAAAGGAGAGCCCCAAGTCGACCATAAAGATTTGCATGGTACATATTCGTATGAATGATGTCAATTTGGCGTGATCTCAGGAGATTCGCCAGAACGCAAACGGTCCCGCTCTCGAATCGCCTGGTCTTCATCCTGCCCAGAGAGATCACCTCGAAGCCAGCTCCCTCGATCTCAAGCCCCAGTTCTCCTTTGCCATTGATGCAGCAGGTCAGAGGCTGAAACCGCGAGCCATCCAATCCCTTGAGGAAATGGAAGCAGAGCATTTCCGCCCCGCCGATGGGCATCGTCACGAAGAGGAAAAGGATGCGCTTCACGAGCTCTTGCCTACAGCAGAAGATCCCGCCCCGCGAACATCGCATGCTCCATGAGCTCTGAACACTCTCTCATAGCCCTCGGGGAGCTGCCAGCAACCCCAGGTATTCATTCTGGATAAGCTCCACATGTTTATCAAGGCTGAACTCGCTGACCACCCTCTCCCGCGCCCGCCGTCCCATATCCTGGAGGCCCTGCCGATCCGAAAGGCAGCGAATCATCGCCTGGACCAGGGCCGAGTGATCCCCACTTGGAACGACAAATCCGCACTTTCCTTCTTCAAGAATGAATGAGATCTCCCCCACGTCCGAGGCTATGGCGGCCCTGCCGCAGGCCATGGCCTCGATGAGGCTGCGCGGAAAACCTTCCCAAAGAGAGGGCATGACCAGTACATCCAGCTCGGACATGACCTCGGGAATGTTCTCCAGCCTCCCCGTGAAGACCACGCGGGAAGAGAGACCCTGATGCTCCGAGAGGTAATTCCTGACGATTCTCATGTCCTCTGCCATGCCGTCGCCAACCACCGCAAAGTGGGCATCGAAATCCAAACCGAGAAGGGCCTCCGCAGCCTTCAGAAATGCCAGCGAACCCTTGCGCTCCTCGACGGTTCCGACGATCCCAAACAAAAAGGCGTTTCCGGGGATTCTGAACCGGTCTCTGAACCCGCCTCTGCTCAGGGATGCATGGAACCGATCTACGTCAACCCCGTTGTAGACCCTCACGGCGGGAAACCCTTTAAAGGATTTCTCCAATTCCGCGGAGACGACCACCACCCTGTCGGCCAACAGGCGGATCCACTTTTTCAGCCTGCGCACTCTCTTGCCACCGGGATCTTCCCGAATATGCCACACTACCGGCCTCCGACGGATCTTCGCGGCAATTCCCACGTATTTGCAGAAGGGTACGGCACTGTTCAGGTGAACAAGCTCAATGTGGGCCCGCTCCATGAGGCTATCTGCCACGGAAACGAGCTTCCAGCTCAGAAACCCACGCTCCTTCAAGACGTGGCAAGGTATTCCCCTGGCCCCCAAATGCTCGACCAGATACCCCGGTTTGGAGAAGGCCACGGTGGGGCTGAAGCGCGCTCGATCCAAACCCAGGATGAGCTGGCTAAGGCTGATGGTGGATCCCTTCAGTGCCGGGGTATGTGAAGCATAGAGAATGGAGTAAGCAGATGTCATGGGTGCAGCTTCGTAAAGTCTGAAGGCAGGACCAGCCCGAGCACCTCATGGAGAGCCTCGATGACCTCTTCCACCGTGATCGCTTCGAGACACAAGCTTCTCTTGGTGCCATCGCAGCCGTCCTTTCGGCAGGGAAGGCAAGGAAAATCGGAGCGCCGGTCGATGATTCGCAGGATTGGGGTGAGAGGAGCCCACAGACTGCGATCGGAAGGACCGAACAGCACCACCACGGGCTTCCCCAGGGCTGCGGCCATGTGCATGGGCGCCGTATCCACCCCGAAGAAAAGAGTGCTTCGATGCAGGAGAGCAGCAAGCTGTTTGAGCGTCAGGCAACCGCTCAGGACCAATGGCTCGGTATGACAGGATGCCACAATGGAGGAGAGCTTCTCGACTTCCTTCCGGTCCGGCCCGCTCGTCAGGACAACCCGGATGGAATTGAGCTCCAGATGATCCACCACACG
This sequence comes from Syntrophobacterales bacterium, assembly GCA_041310025.1. Lineage (GTDB taxonomy): Bacteria > Desulfobacterota > Syntrophobacteria > Syntrophobacterales > Syntrophobacteraceae > JALOOX01. The sequence goes on along the minus strand of JBFYYO010000205.1, from coordinate 3,125 downwards.
GGCCACCGCATCGTCCCTCCAGCATTTGAATATCCAGCGGGAAGTAGGATGAACCACGACGAAGGGCTGCCCCGACAAACCCTGTTCACGGAGCCAACGATCCACGAATAACTGGTCCTCTTCCGGTACGAAAAGCTCGACCTGGGGAGCCTGACCGGGAATCCCGAAGGGCTTCAAAACGTCCATATCCATCAGCGCCCGATGCCTGCCGTCGTAAACGGGCTGAATCGCATGAGTGTACAGGCGCCTCTTTCCCATGAAGCCCTTGTGCCTCGGATCGACGCCGATCCGATACCGAGCCCCGCACAGAAAGGCCAGAATCGCCCCCCGGTCCCCCTCCGTCATGTTGACGGCAACATCGAAATGCCTGCGACGCAGTCGCCGTATGAGGTCGAGATTCTCTAACCATCCTCCGCCCCTCCGCATAGGGATCACTTCCTCAATGTCAGGGTGGCCGATCAACATGTCCTCGGTGCCCGATGGAACGAGAAAGGATATCCGCACTTCCGGACTGGCCGCCTTCAATGCTCTGCACGTTGCAGCAGCCAGCAGCACATCCCCTATGTGACGGAATTTGATGAACAAAACGTGTCGGATCGACTCTAGTGGCACAGGTTGCATAGACGAGCCATCGTGATGCCCAAGCCACTGCACGAAGCCGGCTCGGCGGATGTTGATGTTCTCCAGCCCATCCGATTCACGAACGGGCTTGCGTGTGTCCCCAAGCCATGAAGCATCGTATCCCCACCCACTCACTGACGCTCCATATCCTGGCCTCCGCTGCCATCCCACCCGACGACAAGGGCCTTCTCTGCGGTGCCCCTCAAGCGACCTTGCTGGACAGGTCTGTATCCAGGTGGGAGAATTGCAGCTCGTACAATCTCCGATATTCCCCGCTGCCCCTCAGAAGCTCATCATGGTGCCCTTCCTCCACGATGCGTCCATTCGCAAGGACGACGATACGGTCCGCATTCTTGATGGTGGAGAGTCTGTGGGCGATCACAAACGTGGTCCTGCCGACCATCAGATTCTCCAGGGCCTTCTGGACCTCCAGCTCGGAATCGCTATCGAGGGAGGAGGTGGCCTCGTCCAGTATGAGTATTGGGGCATCCTTCAGAAGCGCCCGTGCGATGCAGATCCTTTGGCGCTGCCCACCCGAGAGCCTGACGCCCTGTTCACCGATCCTTGTGTCGAAACCGTTGGGCATCTTCATGACGAAATCATTGGCGTTGGCTGCCTTCGCGGCTGCAATGACCTGTTCGCTTCCCTTCCGGATATCTCCGTAGGCGATGTTGTTGTAGACGGTGTCGTTGAACAGGATCGACTGCTGGGTGACGATACCGATCTGAGCCCTCAAAGACGCCTGCGTCACATCGCGGATGTCGGTGGAGTTGATCAGGATGGCCCCATCGCTGACCTCATAAAAGCGAGGGATGAGGTTGACCAGCGTGGTCTTCCCAGCCCCGCTCATTCCAACAAGTGCGATGACCTCACCGGCCTTCGCCTTGAGACAAATGTTCTCAAGAACGATCTCTTCAGCAGCATAGCCGAAAGACACATTCCGGAGCTCAACGGCTCGAATAGGCGGATCAAGCTCGCCGGCATCCGGACGATTGTCGATCTCCGGCTTGGTGTCGAGGACCTGATAGATGCGCTCTGCAGCAGCCATTCCCAGCTGGATCGTGTTGTTCATGTTGCTGAGCTTCTTGACCGGCTCGTAAAGCATTATGATGGCAGCCAAAAACGAGAAGAAATTGCCGGGAGTGGATACTCCACGAATGACACTATAACCTCCATACCAGATCACCGCCACGATTCCGAGTCCTCCCAAGAATTCCATGATAGGACTTGAAAGGGCACGGACCTTCACGGATTTCAGGACCGAGTTCAAGTACCTGGCGTTATCCCTGGCAAAGCGTTTCTTTTCGTAATCTTCCATGCAAAATGCTTTGACGATCCGGTTGCCTGAGAAAGTCTCATGCAATGTCACCGATATTTGTCCCATGGATTCCTGATTTTTCTTGCTGATCACTCTCAGCTTTCGACCGAACTTGACGATGGGGAAAAAGGCAAAGGGTAGGATGACCATGGCAACCATCGCAAGCTGCCAGTCTCTGTGGAAGATGACGCCAATGAGAACCACGATACTGATCACCTCTTTTACGACTCCGGCAAGCGACTCCGAAACGGCACCCTGCGTTATATTGACGTCGTTGATGATGCGCGACATCAGGACACCCGTCGGGGTTTTGTCAAAGAAAGACAGGGAAAGGGTCTGGAGGTGATCGTAGAGTTGCTGGCGAAACTGTGAGATGACCCTTTGACCGACGTAGGCCATGAAATATGTGCTGCACCAGGAACAGACCCCCTTCACCACGAATATGGTCAGCACGATGACGGGGAGGATGCGGAGCATGGTCATGTCCTTTTGGATGAAGATATCATCCAGCACAGGCTTGATGAGATATGCCGTAGCCCCCGTGCAGCCCGCCACGCCCAGCATGGAAATTAAGGCCATGAGAACGCGGCGCCAGTAAGGTTTCGCATTGAGGAGCAGGCGTTTATAAAGCTCCATGGTGCAGTTGAGACCTCCTTAGATGAATCAGGCCGGATCGGAATCCAGGCGATGGTATTTCAAAAAAGTATAGTACGCGTAGGACACGGCCAGAAAGAAACCTGCCCGACCATCCAGGAAACCCAACTTTAAACCATACATTTTGAAGAATGTGAAGAGGGGTCTCAACACCAGATGATGCCAACGAGACCGTCTGCCGGTACGGGCCATCTCGCGAGCCGCCAGTCCACTGTATCGCTCCATACGCCGGAGGTAATCACTCACCGAAGCATAGGTGAAGTGCTCGAGGGGATGTTTCAGGTATCCCACTTTTCCCTGGACCACCACCTTTTCATGCACGGCCCGCTCTTCAAATCGTCCCTTGTCCCTGCGGAACAGCCTCAGGCTGTAATCGGGATACCAGCCGCCATATCGGATCCACTGGCCACAGAAATGATTCTTCCGGGCGATGAAGTAGCCGTCCTCCGGGCCATCGACCCCGAGAATGGTTTCGATCTCTACCCGCAGGGAGTCTGTCACCCGCTCGTCCGCATCGATGCTGAGCACCCAA
>JBFYYO010000204.1:0-7053 GCA_041310025.1 Syntrophobacterales bacterium | reverse complement strand
TTCTCCAGGGCTTCACGGTCTTTGTCCGTGTACAGAAAGAACTCGGACTGTCGGACGACTCCACGTGGTCCGGAAAGGCGCTGCAGAAAATCGAAGATGACTTCAATCTGCTTGACCGTGTAAGGCGGTCTGGCCTGCTGTCCATCCCGGAAGGTTGTATCCGTGATGAAGATGTCCTCGGCCGGGTCTATGGGTTGCAGCTTGTGGTCGAAATCGATGCGCGGCACTTCATCGTAGGGAAAAATCTCCCGCATGAGGTTGGGCTCGCTGGTCTCAACCAGGTGATGCTGCCAGTGTCGCGAATGCTCATGCTCCAAAACCCGTTTTTCCGGATTCCACCGGGCCATGGCCTCAACTCCTTCGTTCTGTCTCCACTCTGACGCAGAGCTCCAGAAGCTGTTTGATCTCGGGCTCCGCCGGCGCCCCGCTCAGCAGGCAGGTGGCCTTCTGTGTTTTCGGGAATGCGATCACCTCACGGATGGAGCTCAGACCGCCGAGCAGCATGATGAGCCGATCGAAGCCGAAGGCGATTCCCCCGTGGGGTGGGGCCCCGAGCTGCAGAGCTTCCAGCAGGAATCCAAATTTATCACCGGCCTCGTTTGCGCCGATGCCCAGGGCTTTAAAGACCCGTTCCTGAACATCCTGCCTGTGGATGCGTATGCTCCCGCCCCCGATCTCCGTCCCGTTCAGGACCAGGTCGTAGGCTCGGCTCCGCACACGCTCCGGCTCGCTTTCCAGGAGGTCCAGGTCCCCTTCCAGCGGGGCCGTGAATGGGTGGTGCACCGATGTGTACCGCTTCTCCTCGTGGTCCCACTCCAGCAGTGGAAAATGCGTCACCCACACGAACTCGAACCGTTTGGGGTCCACCAACCCCAATTGCTGCCCCAAACGAACCCTCAGGTTTGCCAGAGCATCATGGACGATCTTGATCTGATCCGCCACGAAAAGGAGCAGGTCTCCCGTCTGAAGCCCCATCCTTTGAGCCAGCTTCCCCTGCACGTCTTCGGAGAGGAATTTGGTGATGGGGGACTGCCACCCGTCGGGCTGAATTTTGATCCAGGCCATACCCTGCGCCCCGAAGATCTTCACGAACTCGATCAGGTCATCGAGGTCCTTGCGGGACAGCCGGCCCCCGTCGGGAACCCGGATGGCCTTGACTATGCCGCCGCGCTCCACGGCCTGCCTGAAAACACGGAGCTCCGACTCCGCAACGATGTCCGTCACGTTCACCAAATATAAGTCGTACCTCAAGTCGGGTCGATCCGTTCCAAACCGATCCATGGCCTCGGAATAGGGCAGGTGGGAAAAGGGGAAGGTGAGATCAATCCCCAAAAGCTCCTGAAAGAGCAGCCCGATCCAGCCTTCGATGAGCTGATAAATCTGCTCCTCGCGAACATAGGAGAGCTCGAGGTCCACCTGGGTGAATTCGGGCTGGCGATCGGCACGAAGATCTTCGTCGCGGAAACACTTGACGATCTGGAAATAGCGTTCAAACCCCGCCACCATGAGCAGCTGCTTGAAAAGCTGGGGGGACTGGGGCAGGGCATAGAACTTGCCCTGGTTCACGCGGCTCGGGACGAGATAGTCCCGGGCTCCCTCGGGAGTGCTGCGCGTCAGAAACGGGGTTTCGACTTCGATAAAACCGTGCTCCGAGAAGTAGTTGCGCGTCAACTGGGCGGCACGGTGCCGGAGAAGCAGGTTTTTGAACATGGAGGGACGCCGAAGATCCAGATACCGGTAGCGCAGACGAACGTTCTCGCTGGTGTCGAGCTCATCTTCAATCTGGAAGGGAGGCGTCGCAGAGGAGTTCAAGATCCGGAGCGTCCTCACGATGACCTCGATTTCGCCAGTCTGAAGCTTCGGGTTGGCCATCCCCTCGGGGCGCGGGCGAACCGTTCCCTGGACGGCGAGGACGAACTCGCTGCGCAGGATATGCGCCCGTTCGTGGGCAACGGCGTCATGCTGGGGGTCGAAGACCACCTGGGTGATGCCCATGCGATCTCTCAAGTCGACGAAAATCAGTCCCCCGTGGTCTCTGCGGCGCTGGACCCAGCCCATGAGGATGACGGTCTCTCCAATATTGGATGCCCCAAGGCTGTTGCAGTCATGACTCTTTTCCCAATCCCCCAATGCGTCCAGGAGATGGCTCTCGCTGGTCGGCGTTTCCGGCTGCACTTCTGAATAGGTCTCCACTTGCTGGACGCTCCTGTATCGATGGCGTTCGTTGATGATGCCTGGACTTCCGCGCTCAAGCCGCGCCGCTCATGAGTTTTTTGAGCTCCGCCGGTGCGTCCTGCAGAGGCAGCACCGTCTGAGTCTTTTCCTGCATATCCCGAAGCTGCCCTTCGTTTCTCTGGATCTCATCCTCGCCCAGGATCAGAACGTAGCGCGAGCCCAGCTTGTCAGCCCGGCGCATCTGGCTCTTCAGGCTCCGGCCTTCATAATCCATCTCGACTTCCAGACCGAGCTCCCGCATGGCCTGGCTGAGCAGGAATCCCCGCTGGCGCGCCTTCTCGCCGAGCACCGCCAGGAAGATGGGCGGCGTGCGTGAGGGGACGGGCCGGTCCTGCTGCAGCAGCAGGATGAGCCGCTCCATTCCGATGGCGAACCCGATTCCGGGAACATCCGGTCCGCCGAGATCCCGAACCAGCCCGTTGTAGCGTCCTCCCCCACCCACGGCGTTCTGGGCCCCCAACCGGTCGGTGATGATCTCGAAGGTGGTCCGCATGTAGTAATCGAGGCCGCGAACCATCCGGGAATTGATGACGTAGGGCGTTCCAAGCTCCTCGAGGTATCCCTTGACCTGACGGAAGTGCTCCGCGCAATCGCTGCAGATGGAGTCGAGGAGGATGGGGGCGTCCACGAGGGAGGCCTGACAGCGCTCCACCTTGCAGTCGAAGGTGCGGAGCGGGTTCGTGTGGCGGCGCCTCTGGCAGTCGGGACACAGGCCATTCGAGGCCTGTTCCAGAAACTTCTGCAGCTTCTCCCGAAAGACGGGACGGCATTCCGGACAGCCCAGCGAGTTGATGTGAAGGACCACACCATTCAGCCCGAGCTTTTCGAGGAGCGTCTGCAGCATATACATCACTTCGGCGTCGAGCATGGGGTCATCCACCCCGAAGGCCTCGGCGTCGATCTGGTGAAACTGGCGGTAGCGCCCCTTCTGTGGGCGTTCATGCCGAAACATGGGACCAATGGCGTAAAACTTGCGCGCCAGAGGATCGGCCTGAAGGTTGTGCTGGATGAAAGCGCGCACAATGGATGCCGTGGCCTCCGGCCTCAGAGCCAGCCACTCGCCCTTGCTGTCAGCGATCGTGTACATTTCCTTTTCGACGATATCCGTGCTCTCCCCGATGCTCCGTGCGAAAAGATCCAGTTTCTCGAGTGCCGGGGTTCGTATCTCCCGATACCCGAAATTCTCGAAGACCATTCGGGTGGTGGACTCCACAAAATGCCACCATCCGATCTGGTCGGGGAGGATGTCGTTCATGCCTTTGACGGCCTGGATGGTTTCCATTCAATCCTCGCGAAAAGCTTCAGCGTGACCAGCAGATTTCACCAGAAATCCAATTGTCTAGAAAACGATCGCTCAAAAGTCAAGGAGAACATCGGTTTATCGGTTCTGTATCCGCAATGTGCGGTACTCGGAACAGGTCCCTGCAACTCCTCATGCGCGCTCCCCGCATGTAAACTTTCATCCATGCTGCGCCGCCCGCACCGGGAATCTGGGAGATCTTCGCACGAGCAACTCGCCAGGTTCCAGTTCTTTGCACTGTGGTTATGCCGACCGTGCTCAGCCCGAGAGTCAAGGTGATGGTTTTCCCCGGCACCGTGCCTCTTCCGGAAACACTCCATGAGCCGTTTCTGGAGGTGAGCACGGCACGGGATACCGTGACATTGTCAGGCGACCCGGGCGGGCAATGCCGTTGACTTAAGGGGTGGCACGGGCTAAGCGGAGCTTGCCCGTGGTGGGAAAGTCACGCATGGGCAAGCTTCGCTTAGCCCATGTCACCCTCCAGACATGAACAATGGGCTTAAGTCAACAGCATTGACCCGGGCGGGAGGGTGGGTTGCAGAATGCTGATCGCGTCCAAATGGGGGAGCAGACCAGGGGTCCAGTTCGCTGCAAAACCGCATAGACTTCGAATGATTTTGTTGCATTCCTTTTTGGTTGATGACACGAATAACCTTCCCAAAGATAGTGGATTGACCAAAAGTGCCGGCCCGCCATGTCCTCCGTACGATTCGGACATTATATTTAATTTGGCCCAAGGAGATTGAAGTGTCCACCATGCCCGTAGGAGTGGGTTCTGTCCCGAAAGCATCAAATCAAAATATTTGTCGCAGAAATTCCCCCCCTCGAGGGGGACTCATGATGATTTCCGCGAAAGCTTGATGAGTAAGGGTTTTGTCCCCACCCGAGAGGGTGATTCATGGACGCCCACGGGCACCCTCATAGACAGAGGATATTGCGACCCATGGCGGATGAGCTTTCTGCACTGCGCGAACTGAGCCGCAGGTTTGTTTTCAAGCTTTCAGAGGCTGACATTCTCTCGGCCATGGTGGACCAGCTCAATGGTTTGCTGGCTCCGGACTTGATCCTTGTCTTCCTTTCGGAGGGGGGGCGGCTCCGCCTGGCAGCCAGCCAGCACGGGCCAAAAGATGAGGTACCCATGGATTCCGGGTTGAACGCATTTGCAGCGGCGTTGAGCGAAAGAGTCCTCATGGCTCGGGAAGCTCATTTCACCTGTGAGATTCGGGATGATGTTCGAATCGTCCTCCCGGACGACGAGGACATTGCAATCCATTCCCTGGCGGTCCTTCCACTCCTGAACTCTGGAGATGTGCTTGGGGTTCTGATGCTGGCCGACAGGGATCGCCGGGACTTCAGCGTGAACCGCGCCTATCTGGAAATTGTCGCCGGCACCTCCGCTCTTGCGCTCTCGTGTGCCTCCCGGCAGCCGAACACCGGGAGAAACGCGATTCGACCCTGCGAAGGAATCGATCCCGCATTGGACTTGCCGGACAAGTTCTGGGTGAGCGAAGCGCTGCGCCTGAGCGAAGAGAGATTCCGCCGCATCACGGAAAACATGTGCGACCTCCTTTGCTATACAGACATCGAGGGGCGTTATCTTTACCTCACACCCTCCTACAAACGGTTACTGGGGTACGATCCCCTGGATCTTCTCGGCGAGCTGATGTTTGAACGCGTCCATCCCGAAGACCTGGGACGCGTCGTCAGCGAGTTCCAGTCAGCTGTTGCGGTGCGCAGGCCGGGCCAGGCCGAGCTGAGGTATAGGCACGCTGATGGACACTACGTCTGGATTCACTCAACGGGAACGGTCATCACCAACGATCAAGACGAGCCAGTGGGGACGGTGGTGAGCAGCCGCGACATTACGGAGCGCAGAGAGGCCGAGCAGGCGCGTCGGGAGAGCGAGGAGAAATACCGGACCCTTGTTGAAAGCATACAGGATGGGGTTTTTCTCGTCCAGGACACCCGGATCGTGTTCGCCAATGGTGCTTGTGCTGAGATGATCGGCTGGAGCCCCGAAGAGATGATCGGAGTGGATTCCCATGAGCTGGTTGCGCCCGAAGACCGCACCATGGTCGAGGACTTTCACCGGCGAAGACTCCTGGGGGAGGCAGTGCCCAGGGAGTACGAGCTCAAAATGATTCATCGAGACGGCCTGACGCGCATCACGGTCAACATATCGGTCGGCATGACACTCTTCCAGGGCAAACCGGCCGTCATCGGTACGATCAAGGACATCACCGGGAAGAAGCAGGCCGAGAAGGAGAGGCGTAAACTGGAGGACCAGGTTCGCCATGTTCAGAAGCTTGAGAGCCTGGCGGTTCTCGCGGGAGGCATCGCGCATGATTTCAACAACTTGCTGATGGGGATGCTCGGCAACACCGAACTGGGGCTGCTCTCCCTGCCACAGGATGATTCGGTGCGGAACAATCTGCAGGAGATTCAGAGAGCCGTGGTGCGGGCTGCGGAACTGTGCCGCCAGATGCTGGCGTACTCGGGGAGAGCTCAGTTCCTGATCGAGAGGGTTCAGCTGACGGCCATGATCAGAGAACTTTCGGCCATGATCCAGGTCTCGGTTCCGAAGCAGGTCCGTATCCTCTATCAACTGGCGGAAGGGCTCCCCGATGTGGAAGCTGACCTGGTGCAACTGAGACAGGTCTTGATGAACCTCGTGGTCAACGCATCCGAATCCATCGGAGACGCCCCAGGCATCATCACCGTCTCCACGAGAGCGGTGGCGTGCACGCAGGGGGACTTCCGCAACTCCTATCTCAACGAGAACATGCCGGGGGGCCTCTATGTCTGCATGGAGGTGGCCGATACCGGCGGCGGCATGGATGAAGCCACCCGCCAGAAGGTCTTCGATCCCTTTTTCTCGACGAAGTTTACGGGGCGAGGGCTGGGCCTGGCGGCAGTCCTCGGGATCGTCAGGGGACACAAAGGTGCCATCGAGGTTCGCTCTGAGCCGGGGCGGGGATCGACGTTCAGGGTTTTGCTGCCTGCGATTGAGGGGAAATCCGACCGACGCTCTGCGAGATCCATCGAGCCAATGATAACCGATGTCGGCAGCAAAACGATTCTGGTGGTGGACGATGAGGAGCCCGTGCGGACTGTGGCCAGACAGATGCTTGAAATGCTGGGCTTCAGGGTGATCACGGCCTGTGATGGTGTGGAGGCCATCGAGGTCATGCGGGCAAAGAGGCAGGACATCGATTTTGTCGTGCTAGACCTCGCCATGCCCCGCATGAGCGGCGAAGAGACGTTTCATGCCCTGAAGGCCATCGATCCGAATATCCCCATCATCATTTCCAGCGGCTACAGTGAAGAGGAGGTGGAGAGCCACTTCAGCGGTGCAGAACTGGCGGGTTTGATACCGAAGCCTTTCTCGTTCCAGAATCTGAGAGATGTGTTGGGCAGAGTTTTGGCGAGGGAGGAGGGGATTTGAGATCTCCCGTATCGAGCTGCTGACCGCAGCGACCACCAGGAAGGAGAGGGAAATGCTCAAAGCCTTCAAAGTG
>JBFYYO010000203.1:0-7114 GCA_041310025.1 Syntrophobacterales bacterium | reverse complement strand
TTACCAAAAGGTGCAGGAGTACGAGACGCGCCTGGTGATCACGGGCTTCGGAAAGGACGATGCCTTCAAGTCCCGGCAGGAGCTCATCTATCGATTCAAGAAGCCCAACAGGCTCCGCATAGATTTCATCACCCCCCACGCCGGCATGACCATCCTCTACCCCGCGTCCGACAGCAAGGTTCTGCTGCAGCCCTCGGGATGGGCCTCTGTCTTCACACTGCGCCTGGAACCGCGCAATTCGCTGCTGGAGATCTCCCCGGGGCAGCAGATCGACCAGACAGACCATGGGGTCCTCATCGCCAACATCCGCCGCACCCTCACCGACATGTTCCAGGGCGAGCTGGAAGTCCAGGAAACGCCCGATCGGACTGTGCTGAATGTCTTGTCGGACAATACGTTCCGGAGAGGAGTCCCGACGCGTTACCTCTTCACCATCGACAACCGGCTCTGGCTTCCGGTGAGCGTGACCGAGATGGAGCCGAACGGGGCCTTGCGCCGCACGGTGGACTATCGGGACATCAGAATCAATCCGGGACTCTCCGAGGCCTTGTTCGTCCTTCTGGATCCCGTCCTCGATTGACGCAACCGGCCGTCGCACTGCATTCCCGTCAATAGAAGATGAAATTCTGGTCGAAGAGGTGAGGATTGTCGAAATGCTCGCGGCCGATGAGGTCGATGGCATGGCGGCCTCGCTGACGCATGCTTCCTATGCTGCGGATGCCCATGGGAAAGAAGATGAGCGGCTCGATCCTCCCGGAGCCCACGGCAATACCGCAGTTGTCGAAAAGGCTCCTCCAACGCCCCTCATCGGCCGGGTGCGACTCGATCTGTTCGTATGGGGCGAGCCGGTAGGGCGTGACCGCTCCCTGCTCTCCCACAGCCGATGCGGCGTAGACGCGCTCCACCTGGTGCCATCCGGAGTTGATACGGATTCCCAGCTGCTGCCCCGGAGCCAGGGCCGGGAGCCATTGGGGAACGAACGGGTCGAGAGCCGCCGGCCGAGACAGGACCAGAGCGACCGCCCCGGGGTCCGGAACGAAGAAATGGTAGCAGCCGCAGTTGTTCATGATGTCCACCATGAACGGCTTGCCCTTGAAGTCCAGGGACACGCGAACCGTCAGGCCGTCCAGGTTGCCGCGCTCGATCCAGGGTGAGGCTTCGCCGGCCCTTTTCGAAAACCAGATGACATAATTGCACTGGAGAATGGCCTTACCGCGCAGGAAGCCGTGCGACAGGTATGCGTAGACGGTGGGATCGCCTGCATCGACCTGAGCTCCCCAGGGGGCTCTCGAAACCGCACCCGGACGATCGTGAGGACCCGCCACATCCACGACGAATTCCGGCGCATGGTGGTTCAGTATTTCGAGCTCCTGCCCGGAGCTCAACAGCGGAATGGAAAGTGGATTGGACGCGGCGGATTGGATCCATTCCGCCACAGTGGATGGCTGCAATCGGGTCGACGCCTCTGGAACATATTGTTGAAGCGCGCCGCGGACGGGCAGTCGGTTCATGTCAGCCTCGAACCATTTCCGAACCCGGTCCCTGACCCGAAGGGTCACCACGGCCACGGGAACAGAGGCCAGGGGATAGAACCCGGCAATCCTCATGCCCAGGGAGTATTCATCCGGCACCCGGGCTTGATCTCGAAGGGCCTCCAGAAACCCGGGCTGGGAGCGATCATGGGCATGAAGCTTTTCAGCACAGGCCGAAACGCGGTGCATGATCTTCGAGCGGTCCGGTCCTCCTTTCCCGGGGGCAAGGATCCCTTTCAGAGCTTCATCGGGCAGGTTCCTGACCTCTTTCTGCCTCGACTCCAGGTCTGCCCGCCGCAGGAGATCCACCCACTGGTCCCTCTCGGCATCCGATCGAACCCGCCCTCCCAGTGCGGCAAGGAAGCGGCTGGCCCGGAGATACGGAAAACCCGGAATTGAAGCCGTGGAAGCATCCCGCACCCCCGCCTCCACAACATGACGGTCCAGGCGCGAGAAGAATTCCACACACTCCGTCGGGCGATTCAATTCCCTTTGAATTTGTCGAGACGTGAGAGCAGCGCAGCCCGCCATCACCCAGGCGACCAACAGGATCAGCGGAATCCATGACCAATGCCGAGGCAGCATGGGAATCATCCCCCTTTTCAAAACATTCCCTCATGCCCCTTCGGGCCACCACGAAGAAGGAAAGGGCCGTGGCCCGGAGCGCTTTTCAACCAGAAACTCGAAACCCGAGACTCGAAACCATTCAGAGCAGTTCCTCATGCCCCTTCGGGCCACCCTAAACGATGAAAAGTCCCACGGGAGCAGGTTTTAACTTGAGACTTGAAACCTGAAACTTGAAACTTTTCGTAGCAGTCAGGAACCGGAGACATCTGCAGTCCGGGGACCGAAGAAGCCGATTCCCTCCTGGTTTCGACTGTCCTGGTAGATGTGCAGCACCTGACCGTTTCGGCAGGTGGGCACGTGAATGACCTTGACGGCTTCGGACGGCAGCGATAAATCCGGCACGAGGGAGTTCAGGATGCTCGGGGATTTCGAGAAGAATTCCTCGTCGAAGAGGGTGGCCGGCTCGTCCGGGAAGACGGCCACCGGGGTGATGCGCGCCTCCACGAGGTCGTTGAAGAAATGGGTCCCGTAAGACACCTCCGGAGTCACCCCTCCCTCCTCGAAAGCGATTTCTCCCAGGATGAGCGCGTGGTTGATATCTTCGTAGCCAACCTTCACACCGATGTTGATGTCGTTGGTCCCCCATCGCGAAGGACCGAACAAGGCGTAGCGCTCGGCCTTGAGAAGCCGGTTCAGCCTTCCGACCACCCTGCCCACAGCCACCTTCTCCTCGTAGCCGGAGAGCTTTTGATAGGCTTTGGGGTCCACGTACACAACATACTCGATATCCAGGGTCACGCAGTTGCCGACCGCGCGATGATTGGTGAACAGGATGGCATCTGGAGCGATATCATGGGGCACCGTCACCTGTCCAATGTCTTCCCTGGCGGCCAGCGAGCGGCACTGAAGGAGATAGAGCCTGTCCTGGTCCCATGCGAACTCGAGATCCACGGGCCGACCGTAGGCCGTCTCGAGCTTTCTCAGGATCTTGCGCATGAGCTCCACGAAGGGTGTCTGGGCAAAGAAACCGTCGAAGGTGACGCAGCTTCTCTCCAGTGGAATCGGCTGCCCTCGAAAGAGCTGCGGCGACAGATGATCTCCCTCCTCGATGGAAAGGGCCAGGTGAGCCTCCGGGTGCGGTGACGCCTCCAGCAGGTCATGATAGGGAATCGTTTCCAGTCTCCGGGTTCGAAGGTTCAAGACATCCACCATGCGCTGTGAGTACTTCATGACCTGTTGAACGGCCACCTCGGGACGCAGCGTGGGATGACTGAGGGCGATCATCCGCGGGTAGTCCGGCTCGACCCGGTCCACAGCCCGGGTCCCAAGCCCCAGAACGATCCTCACAAGCCCCTCTTCCCGCCGAATCCGCGGGGTCCAGAGATGCATGTTCTGCGAGAAAGCCACGCCGGCTGCAAACGGGTAAAAATACTCTCCGAAGCGCCGGCCCACCACCTTTTGAACCAGCACGCTCATACGCTCGTCATAATCCAGGAGGTCGTGGTCGCGACGGTACAATATGGCCCCTGGACTGAACACACTCACAAAAACCTGCTTGTACGCCCTGACGAGCTCAGCCGTTCGAGCCTCCAGATCCCCCTGGTTGGCCACGAAGACAGATGCGTACTTGCCGGAAAAGGCATAGCCGATGTTGTCTTCCAGAAGGCTCGAAGATCTCACAATGAGGGGGTGCTCCCCCACGTCTGCGAGAAAGCTCCTGAGCTCCTCCATGATGTCCGACGGAAAAGCGGCCTTTTCCACCATGGCGGCCATTTTGTAATAATCGTCCTCGAGCTGGTCGCCTGTCTTGTACTTCTGGCTGTGGAGGGAGTAGAACCGGTTGTAGTCGATGAAATCCGCAAGAATCCCTGAGCTGAAGTAGTGTGATTCGGGGACGGCCACCTTTTGCTCGATTTCAGGGTCTCGCTCGGTGAGCCGGGGGAGCACGACACAGCGGGCCAGGAGAAGGCCTGCGGATTTTCCGCCGATCTTCCCGGAACGGCGCGGAGTCCAATGGGAAGTGGTCAGCATCTCGTCCACATCGCGCAGCGTGATGTGCTGCTTGGCGATGCCGATGAAGGGGAGCTGATTGGAGATGAAGTGGTCGATGAGGGCAACACGGACGCCTTCGACCTCCGCGGGGGGCAGGTGGAGCGTCCCCTGGGGAATGCTGGTGAGTTCCTTCAGCGCCCGGCGAATCTCAGCGGAGGTAGCCCCCTCGGCGTTGACCACCTGCTGCAGGTTCCGGAAGGCATTCCGTTTGCGAGCCAGATTGATGTGGTTTTCGATTTCGGAGTCAGTGGAATGCCGGGCGAACAGGAGATCGACCAGGGCGTTCCGGTATTCCCGGATGGTTTCCGCGTCGGCCGGCGCAGCAAGCTCGTCCAGCAGCGCCCGCACCTGCTGAGCCACCGTCTCTTCCGTGACGATTTCAAGCTCCAGCAGCCTGTCGAGAAAGACCTGACGGAATTCATCCAGAAGATGAGGATGCTGCATCATGCTCCGGTACAATCGGTAAGCTCTCACCAGGTCCTTCATGGTTCGTCTTCCCTCCGGGTCCCGGAATGCCGTGTGAGGATCGGTTTCGGGTCTCGGGTTTCGGGTTTCGAGTTGGGCCCTCGAGACTCAGTCTTGCCGTCTCTCCTGGCAGCACGGGCAGCAGCTTGTGACCCCGTTGCACTCGACGACCCGCGTTCAACAACCCGCTGTCAACCCCCGACTTCCGACTACCGATCTCTGACCTCTGATCTCCAACCCCCGACTTCCGATTCCTGGCCCCCGTCTCACTCCCTTCCACCACGGTAAGCGGTTTTGACCAGGGGAAGGGTTTCACAGCCCTCGGGAAGTCTTCCCGACTGCTTCACCACATCGATGGTGATTCCCCCCCTCGCATTCCAAAGCCCGACCACGCGAAGAAAGTGCGGGTTCAGAGCATCCCGGAGTCGATTGTGGATGTACACCGTGCACGCCTCGTGGAAAGCGCCGTGATTCCGGAAGCTCCCCAGAAAGAGCTTGAAGGATTTGCTCTCCACCAGGTTATCCGCTGGAACGTAGTCCACCACCAGCACGCCGAAATCGGGCTGCCCGGTGATGGGGCAAAGGGATGTCAGTTCGGGTGCTGTCAGACGCACCACATAAAGGCTTCCCGGATGAGGGTTTGGAAAAGTCTCGAGAACGGCATCATCCGGGTTCTGCGGGCAGTCCACCGGCCGCCCCAACTGCGTCAAAGCCTGATTTTTTTCCTCCATCACCCCGGTCCTCTATGAAACACTGTGCAACATCATCACGCAGAAGCTCTGCCATCTGGAGCGCGTCGGTCTTTTCACGGCGAAATCCTCTCTGGAGACATCAGCGAGCGATCCATGGCGAATACTTCGTCGGATCGGCCACGCCTGCCTCCTCAAACCCCTTGCGACGCAGGATGCAGCTGTCACACCGTCCGCAGGCTCGTCCCTGATCGTCGGGATCGTAGCATGAGTGGGTCAGACCGAAATCCACTCCGAGCTCCAGACCTTGGCGAATGATGTCCGCCTTGCTCATTCGGATCAAAGGCGCATGGATTCGCATCTTGAGCCTGCCCTCCACCGTCTCCCGCGTCGCCAGGTTGGCCAGCCGGGTGAAGGCTTCGATATATTCGGGTCGACAATCGGGATATCCCGAGTAGTCCAGGGCGTTCACACCGATGAAGATGTCCGCTGCCCTCAGCACCTCAGCCCAACCCAGTGCGAAGGAAAGGAAGATGGTATTGCGAGCTGGAACATACGTGACCGGGATTTGGCTCCCCATCTCTTGAGCAGGAGTGTCCTTGGGCACCGGTATATCCGCTGTGAGAGCCGAGCCACCGATCTTTTCGAGGGGGAGCTCCAGCACCATATGCTCCTTCACATCCATGAGAGAGGCCACATGCCGTGCGGACTCCACTTCCACTCGATGCCGCTGGTGGTAGTAGAAGCTGAGTGCGTAAAGATCGAATCCTTCACGCGCTGCGATGGCAAGACATGTGGTCGAATCCACGCCACCTGAAAACAAAACCACAGCCTTGGGCTTTCCCGTGTGCTCCATGAAAAATCCTCTTCCGGAAATGGCTGCATCACATCTGACACACGCTTTCACACCCCACGGGCATCATGTCCCCAGATGATCTTGTGGAGCTGCAGATTGAGTCGAACCTGCAGCCGATCGTCGAGGATCCACTCGGCAAGCGTTTTGGGGGCAAGGCGGCCAAAGACCGGCGAGAAGTTGACGGGAATCGCCATGCCAGCGGGAACCTTCTGAACCCTCCTGGCAAGGTCCCTGGCAAACTCGAAGTCTCGCCGCTCAGCCAAGACGAACTTCAGCTCGTCGTTTCCGCTCAGACGATCGAGGTTGGCATAGTCATTGGCATCCTGCTCGCCGCTGGAAGGACATTTCAAATCGACGATCCTCGCACAACGAGGATTCAGCAGGGAGATGTCGCAGCTTCCGTTGGTCTCGACGAGAACCGTGAACCCCTGGCTCAACAATTTATCGACGAGGAAGGGGGTCTCCTCTTGCATGAGGGGCTCGCCTCCCGTGATTTCAACCAGAGGGCAGTTAAAGGCGCTCACACCGGTCGAGATTTGCGCGATGGTCATCTCCATCCCCTCATCGTACGCGTAGCGGGTATCACAATAGGTGCACCGCAGGTTGCATCCCGTGAGCCTCACCATCACGCAGGGCCACCCGGCACGAATCGACTCACCCTGGATACTGTAAAAGATCTCATTGACACGAATCAATTTTCGAGCCTCCCCTCGTGAGCAGGAGCATAAACTCTTCAGGTCCGTGCCACCGCCACACACCCCGCAAGCGCATGGCCATTCCATACATGTTGGTTGCCGCTGCCCGCAGCCGGGGAAGACGGGAAAATAATCCGGAAATTCCTGACAAAATATGGAAAAAAGGATGAATTTGAGACTTGAAACCCCGCAAAATCTTTATATCATAAGGCGAATCGTTACAATGCACTGGTGACCCTGTCGAGAGATCTCGCGATG
>JBFYYO010000202.1:0-7217 GCA_041310025.1 Syntrophobacterales bacterium | reverse complement strand
GCTGTCCAGGCCGACTTCGGCCATGAGGAGCGGCCGGTCGCCGGCCAGGTTCTGAAGGCGCGCCAGGTAGCCTTCCAGTTTCTCCCGTGTCTCCAGGTACACGTTGAAGGACACGAAATCGACGAAGGGAAGCTCCAGGTACTCCGTGGTCGGGAAGTTCACATAGGTCACGAGGCCTTCAGGGTCCTCGGCCTTGGCGGCCCGGTAGAGCCGCTCGAGGAAAGCCTCGATGCGGTGGCGCCCAAACCAGCGCACGATGGTGGCCGGAATCTCGTTGCCGATGGTGTAGGCCAGAAGAGCCGGATGCCCGGCGCAGGCACGCACGCCCTCGCGCACCCGCCGCTCGATGTCCTGAGCCAGCTTTCGGTTGTCCAGGAACGTGATGTGCTCCTCCCAGGGAAGGCCGATCATGACCCGGAGGCCATGCTTCTGGGCGATGTCGAGCAGCCATCGCGGGGGAACCGTGTAAGTCCTCACGGAGTTGATGCCATACCGGGCCATGAGCTCGAAGTCCTGCTCCACCTGCTCCGGCGTGTGGTATTCGCATCCCTCTTCGTCGGGTCGGAACGGGCCGTAGGTCACGCCACGGATGTAGAACTTCTCATCCCCGACAAACAGGAACTTGCCGGCCACCCGCGGACGCACACCGTCGATCACCGGCAGCGACCGTGGAGGGCTGAGGTAGAACTCGGCGATGGTGCTGGGAGTCGATACACTCGGGAGGACCGCCGGCAGCTCTGCGGGAACTTCGGGCTTGATGCGGAACAACTTGGCCGTGCGTTCAGAGGATGCGGGCTCGACATTCGCCGGAGCTTCGCGGAACAAGGTTTCGCTCCTGGTCAAAGCCGGTCTCACGACGCCTGGCTCATCCGAGCGGGCGGTGACAAGGGTTTCCAATTCTCCTTCTCCGGACTCCGTCTTTTCGCCGGCGTCGTCCAACTGCAGCTCATAGGCATTGCCACTCACTGGCGGGGTCATTTTTCCCTCACTCTATCGATGCAGGTCGCATGGTCTGGACCCCGCGGGGCGGGGTCTCGTGATCTCCGAATCACCAACACGCCCCCCCATACGCAATGGTTGTGCCACGATTTAACTATTTGTTATTTCTACTTATTTATCGCTCACGCCCCGTCGTTCCCGGGGATGGTTACGATTCTTGCGCACGGTGGTTACGCTTATTGCGCAGTGGTGGAAACGGCCGCATCACAGGAGCGAAGGCAAGCCCCTGCAGGTCTCCACCCTCCTGAACGCCGTGACCTTCGACGCAAATGAGCAGGCCGGGCGGGGATCAACCACGCCCCTGCGTTCAACACGTGGGCCGGCATGGTGAGGCGGACTTGATCCCCGCCCCAATCAGGGGAATTCAGGCACGTCCCAAACAGGCCCTGAGATGCCGGTTGCCGGAGAAGCAGGCACAGGGGTCCAACCATCCGCTCTTTCCCCAGTCCCGGGTACCCCGGAGCATGCCGAAAAGCAGCAATGGGCTCGATCCGACAACCACTTGCATCGCAGAAAATCCTGCCGTGCAGCAGGCAGCCTTTGCCTGCCCCCGGGTCACGCAGAAGACTCTTAGAATCGCACCCATCAAACGTCTACGGTATCTGGCACTGATATTGCCCTCTCCGGTGTATCGAAAAACGAAAACCGTCGGTCGAAAACCGTCTGACAAGGCTAAACCATCCGAAAGGGTGGGACAGAAAGCTACTGGCCTAAACCCCTTACCGAGAGGGACATGGTCGCAGGGCTGCCTGGCGGGTGGAGCATTTTCAGTGCCTCCTTGCGGGTACGCCCCCATGTCTGCAGGAGGTGCTATCCGATGCCGCTCTCCCACACCGCGAGTCCTCTTTTCACCCTTTACCGTCGATTGTTCACAACCCTTGGACTCACCCTGGCCTTCTCCACGCTTCTCATGGCGACCCCAGGCTTCGCCCTGACCCTCAAGGTCGGCTGGCAGCCCAGCCCGGACACGAGAGTCACCGGGTATAAGCTCTTTTGCGGCCAATCCAGCGGCAGCTACTCCCGAGTGATGGATGCCGGCGGGCAGCTCTCATGCACTCTCTCCGACCTCTATCCCGGATTGACCTACTACTTCGCGGCGGCTGCCTACGATGCCGGCGGCAACCAGAGCGACTACTCCGAGGAAATCTCCTATACCGTCCCCGAGGCGCCGGAAAACGGCTCACCCACTGCCGCCAACGGCACCCTGAGTCTGGCCGAAGATGGCGAAGGGACCGGAACCCTTCAGGCCGGCGATCCGGAGGGCGATGACCTGACCTTCAGCATCGTGACCCCTCCCACACAGGGAGCGGTGAAGCTGATCGATGGCTCCTCGGGCGCATTCCGTTACGTTCCCCACCCGAACGCCTTCGGAATGGATTCTTTTTCATTCAGGGCATCTGACTCGCAGCGGGAGTCCAACACAGCCACGATAAACCTCATCATCGCCCCGTCGGATGATCCTCCCGTCGCCGCGGCAGACGCGGCCTTCACCACCCGGAGAACCCCGATCCTCATCCATGTGCTCGCCAACGACGCCGACGCGGACGGCGACAGCCTCGTCATCAAATCCGTGCGGCGGGGGCGAAAAGGCCGCATCCGGGTCATCGGGAAGACAACCATCCAGTACACACCCAGGCAGCGCTTCACGGGCACGGACACGTTCACCTATACGGTCAGTGACGGCCGGCTCAACTCCTCCCCCGCGGCCGTCGTCGTGCAGGTACTGGCCGCCAACACTCCGCCCAGCGCCAGTGGCTCCAGCCACTCGGCTCAAGGTGGGGTCACCCTTTCCGCAAGCATGAAGGCTGCAGATCCCGACGGTGATCCACTCCAGTATGTCATCGTGCAGGAACCCTCCAAAGGGAGCGTATCCCTGACCAATCCAGCAACAGGAGCCTTTGTATACACGCCGTACGCGGGGAGCTCGGGGGAGGATTCGTTCACATTCAAAGTCAGCGACGGCAAGGCCGACTCCAACCCGGCCAGTGCTTCCATCGACCTGGGAGCGGCCAATCCCGTGGTCCTCGCCCTGAATGCTGGAGGACCGTCCTATGTCGACTCACAGGGCATCCACTTCGAGGCGGACCGGTTCTACTCCGGAGGCCGCACTCGCCAGTCGGCGGCCGCCATCGACGGGACGGCAGACGAGACGCTTTACCAGAGCGAGCGTTCGGGAAGCTTTTCTTACGATATCCCGCTCGAAAACGGCCATTACCTCATGACGCTCAAACTGGCCGAGATCACCTGGAACGCACCTGGGCGCCGCCTCATGGATGTGACCGTCGAAGGTCGCGAGATTCTCGGCGACCTCGACCTGTACGGCGCTGCAGGCAGGAACCAGTCCTACGACATCCGCCTGCCGGTCAAGGTGAGCGACGGCACCCTGAACATCGGGTTCAGGGCCGACGTGAGCGAGGCCAAGCTGAGTGCGCTGCTCATTCAGAAACTGGAGCATGGACTGAGCTACGGGGTGAACGCAGGGGGAAGGCGTTTCGAGGATGCGGCAGGCGTCGTCTACGAGCACGATGCGTTCGGCACCGGCGGGCGGGTACACGCAGCCCCCGCCTCGGAGGAGGGGACCCCTGACCAGGCTCTCTTGGCGACCCGGCGCTCGGGTGATTTCACGTACGACATCCCCCTGCCCGACGGCCCCTACCTGGTCACCTTGATGTTCGCCGAGCTCGGCGTGGGCGGGGGGAGCCGGGAGGTCTTCCACGTGAAGGCTCAGGACCAGGACGTGCTCTCCAGCAACGATGCAGCTTCCATGGCCGGGAACAGCTCGCCCTGTGAAATCCCTTTCCTCACCGTGGTCCGGGATGGACACCTCCGCCTGAGCCTCGAATCACCAACGGAGAGGGCCCAACTGAGCGCCATCCTGATCGAATGGCAGGAGTAGCCGAGGAGAGACCCCACGATGCTGTTGCATGTGGTTCTCTCCGTTGGTACAGCCGGGTGCCATGGGGGCTAAGTGCATGTCCTCGCAATTAAGGGCTCGAATTCGCAAACGTCATCCCGGCAATCTCCCGGCTTAGAGCCTGCCGGGACAAGCTTTAGCCGGGATCCAGGTTCTCTTTGATCAGTCTGGATTCCGGCTTGAAAACCGCCGGAATGACGTGCTGCGGAGTCCCACAGTCGCTATTGGACACTTTAATGTGCGCGCGTGTACTAAGGTCATCTCCACAAGATTGAGTGACCGGATGCATCTTCATTCCCGCAGGCACCCGGCCTCAAGAGGCCCGCTTTGATTCTCTCTCCCCTGCTTCTGTTCGAATACCAGCTCCTTCGACAAGCTCAGGACAGGCTCCGTACCTCACCATCTGGAAATGTTTGTCCGGGATATGCTGCGTGATGGCAGCGATGAATTCCTCGGCAGAGAAAACCTTGAAGTTCTTTTTGTTGCTTCCATGAGTCATGGCCGACCGGGAGAGGACTTTGCCGGTGTCCTCGATACAAAGTTCAGCGGAGCTCCCCCGACCGATGCGTGCCGAAAGCTTCGAGAAGATCAGCCAGAAAATCCTGCATGGCCTTTGCGTTTCGCGGATCAGGCCCGGGAACCATGCCAAGATTGTAGCCCATCCGGGCAAACGGCTCCAGAAGAGCCCGGTTACGGCTGATCACATGCACAGGAACGCAGGCCGATGCATCCGGTCCCGTGACCGGCGCGATGGGCTGATGGTCTCCCAGGATGATGATCAGCGCCCCATCCTCAACGAAGCGGCACAGATAGTCCTGGAGAACTGTGAAATCGTAACGCATGGATGACAGGTAAGCCTTTCCCGCCTCGCTCATGTCGGGCCAGTTGACTGAGAAGGCGATGGGCTGCCGGTGGTGATAGATCTCGCCGTTGCCGATGTCGGTCCAGTTCGGAAAAAACGGCGGCTGGAGATTGAATGGGGCATGGGTGCTGGTGAGCATGAAGCGGATGAACAGCGGTTGGCTTCGCTGCGCGATTTCCCGCTGGTGCACTGCCTTGATGACATATTGGTCCGGCATGGGCGACCAGTTGAAAGGAGGGCCCTGATAATCCAGGTCTTTATAATAATAAGTCTGATGATATTGAAAATACTCTCCTTCGGGCCATTCCATGGTGGTGCCCGGCATCACTGACACCGTGCGGTACCCTGTGTCGTTGAAGTAGCCGGCCAGGGGCTGAACCCTGCTATTGAGAAGGAATTCGTAGCGAAGTTGGTCAGGGATCCGAATGCCGCTCTCCAGTGTCCCAAAGGCCAGCCAGGAAGACCCTCCGGATGTGGGTGATTCCAGGTAATGCGAGCATACGGCAAAACCGGCGCGGTTCAGGCCTTCCTCAAAGTTTCGGAGCAGCGGGAGGAATTCTCCCGCATGGCGGGTTTCATCAAAAAGAGTCTCTCCGTAGGACTCGATGATGAAAAGGTAGACGTCAGTCTTTTCGAGCCTGGCAAGGGACAGGGGATACGGCGGGATTCTCCCGGCAGCGGATTGAACAGCCGAGTCCCAGTCGCTCCGGAGATCGCCGATTCGGGTGATGAGCTCGGCTTCCTCCAGCAGGCGGGGAGTGCAGGTTGTGGGGTGGATACCCGCATGGTATGGATTCATGGACTGCGGAAAAAAGACGACCCACACCGCCAGGGCAGCCGTGAGCCCCCAGAAAATCCGGCGCAGCCGCTGGAACGAGAAGGCCTCCAGGGCGACCTGAAAGGCCTTGTGAATTCCCAGAAGAAGAAGGATGACGAGCGCGACGGCTGCCCCCCCCATAAGCAACAGGTTCTGCGAGGCAAAGGAGCGGCCCAACAGATGGATCAGGTCCGGCACGTAGCCTGAATCCATGTAAAGGTTAAAAGGACGGGAGAAATAGAGGGGCATCAACACATCCCCGATTCGAAACAGCCGGACGAACACGAACAACACGATGAGGGAAATCCGGAACGCGGTTGACGGCCCGGGGCTGAGCGCGGCCCATAAGCTCAGCGCCAGGAGCAGCCCCCAGACCTCCAGCGAGGGTCGAAGCGCATCCAGAAGGGTTGGCAGGGCTTCCGGATAATCGGTGTTGAGGACCAGGTTCAGGAAAAACCAGGCCAGAATCAACCGCAGTGCCGATTGCAGCGCAGCCCGATGGGGCATGATGTCCCTCGAAGAGAAGTTGTCAGGATCCGCAACATTCCGCAGGGCCTTCAGAGGCCCGGCCTTGAGACGAGAAAGTCCATGTTTCGAGCGACGAGAATCAACTCCCCGTCCCGCACCTGTGCGTGTCTCCACCTTGCCCACTCCGCCAATCGACGCGGGTCGATGGCCGAGTCCCGCTGCAACTGGTTGTCGATGGTGTCGATGATCCGATGGAGAAAGAATGCCTCTTGAGCTTCGTAACGCCCGGCCCGGGGAAAAACGATCCAGTCTGAGCTCCCTGCGGCGAGGATTGGCAATTTCAGCGCCGCCAGATGGGCGAACATGGCCCGCGCGGCGCGGCTCCCTCCGGATGGTTTTCCCCGGCTTTCCCGCCGATCCATACTGATGTGATATCGATCGAAGAGCGCGCGCTCGAATTCGGGGTCCCCAGCAGGCAGCAATTCGGTGTGACCATCGTAGATGAGCGAGAGATAGAAGAGCGCGCCGGGTTTGGCTATCGTGACGAACCCCCGAAGCGCCTCGTCTAGGTTCAAGAGATCCATGACCGCATGGGCAATGATGAGGTCGTATCGTCCCCGATGGCGCGGGTCATCGATCACGTCGTAGAGGTCCGCACAGACGGCTTCAACGGTGCGGGCTTCATCACGATCGCTTATCGCAAAGTCCTCAGCCCTCCGTCCCGTGATGGTCTTCGGCGTGCCCCCTTCGTTGGGGTCGTTGCGGGACCGGAATGCGGCAAGGCAGCAAGGGTTGAGCTCCACCATGGTGTAGTGGAAGCTGGGCGCCAGATCCCATTCCCGGACCCGATCGAACATGGTTCCGATGCCGGCTCCAAGCTCGATAACCTGAACCGGCTCAGGGCACGCTGCGTGCTGCAGGGCTTCCCTGAGGCTCCGCCACACATATTGGTTCAGCGATTGGTCATCGACGCTCTTCTTGGCCGCCAGGTAGCGGATGAAGCCATCCGGCAGATGCATGTCGGCACGACTGTCGGATCGATCGAAGTTTTGAAGGTCTGCATTCTCCAGCATGGATGATGACTTCCCCACTTTATGACCGTTCCCTGCAGGTCAGGGTGCTCATTGACTGGCGGCCATCGAAAAACAAGTTTTGCA
>JBFYYO010000201.1:0-7230 GCA_041310025.1 Syntrophobacterales bacterium | reverse complement strand
GTCGCGGTTCAGGAGAAGCTGGTGGACGAAATCCTCGCCGAGCAAAAGGTTCTCCGTGAACGGGACGCCGCAGAAGCGCAGCGAAAACGGCAGAGGCTCATGATGACTCGGCTGCTCGACCAGACCAATGAGCATCTGGCCCTGTTGAGCGGCCGGTATCTGCTGCGCTCCGTCGAAGGGGACGGGCTTGGGATCGAGGTCGAGGACTCCCTGCAGGACAGGACCCGTCGCCCGGTCAAGACGCTTTCGGGCGGAGAGTCCTTCGTGGTGAGTCTTTGTCTGGCGCTGGGGCTTTCAGAGATGGCCGCCAGGCATCGAAAGATCGAGTCACTCTTTCTGGATGAGGGCTTCGGCGCCCTGGATGAGGAAATGCTCTACAGGGTGGTGGCAGCCCTGAAGAGCCTTCGCGCCAACGGAAAGGTCGTGGGCGTTATCTCCCATGTGAAGCGGCTGGCTGATGAGATCCCCACGCAGATTCGGGTGGCGAAGGTTGCCGATGGATCCAGCAGCATTTCCATCGTAGCCTGATGGGCTTTCTGTGAGGTCGAAAGGAGCACCCATGCCAGTGCTCGATGATGTGCGAGAATCACTCCTGGAGTGGGGCATCGAGGTTTGGGAATTTGTAGAGCCCACACCCAATTCGCATGCGGCTGCTCGTGCCGTGGGCTGTTCGGTGGGCGAAATCGCCAAGAGCATCCTGGTTCTCGTCGGCGGAGCACCTGTCCTGGTGGTGACCTCCGGCGACGCCAAGGTCAAAAACGCCAAGCTCAAGCAGGCGACCGGCCTGACAGGGAAGGTGCGTCTGCCGGATGCCGAAGACGTGGTCCGTTACACGGGCTACGCCCCGGGCGGCGTGTGCCCGTTTCTTTTGCCCCATGGGCTTCCCGTCCTGATCGATCGCTCCATGCGCCGCTTTCCGAAAGTCTATGCGGCCGCAGGCAGCGACCATTCTGCGGTGCCGATCACGGTCGAACAGCTCCTCGCCATCACCGGCGGAAGAGAAGTCGACGTCTGCGAGCTGCCTTCCGAGTGAGGGACATCGGCGCTGCTCACTTTGAGGCGTATCCAGTCCAGGGTTTGATCCCCGCGGTTTTTGGTGCTGCTCATCACGCTTCAAGGGGATCGTTTTCCATGGCCGTTCGCCCCCGTCGGAAGGAGGAGAGTCTCGAATGATGGAAGCACCCGGAGGAGAGGCTGAAGGGACGACGCAAGTGGATCGTCAGGGCTCTGGCTGCCATCCTGCTGCTGGCCAACCCCCATGTCGTTTCATGTTGCATCGGCAGGCAGCAGGCGTCAAGCGCAGTCCTGAAGGGATGTGGTGCCTCTCAGTCAGAGGCAGGCTAATCTTCCGTCGGCCTGATGTTGTTGAGTGACCACTCGATCAATTCTTCGTAAGTGGTTCCCTTGTGGAAGAACTCCACCACGCCCATCTCTTTCAGTCTGGGGATGCTCTCGTCGGGCAGGAATCCTCCGGCTGTGATACGGATGTGGCCTGCACCTTCTTTTTTCAGCAATTCCAGAAGGGTGGCGAAGGATTGAACATCGGTTCCCGGCAGAGTGGTCACCCCGATGTGGTCCACCGATTC
Source organism: Syntrophobacterales bacterium (assembly GCA_041310025.1). Classification (GTDB taxonomy): domain Bacteria; phylum Desulfobacterota; class Syntrophobacteria; order Syntrophobacterales; family Syntrophobacteraceae; genus JALOOX01. The sequence continues at coordinate 5,644 of JBFYYO010000201.1, read as the reverse complement.
CTGTATGGCGGAATTAACGATGGCTTGAGGATCCTGCAGCTCGGTGTATATGACTTCAAAGCCGGCTTCGCTGAATGCGCGGGCGAGCTTCATCATCGCGGTCTGATAGCCATCCCCAAATTTCACCATGAGGATTCTGACTCTCCTGTTGACCATCATCCACTCCTTTGAATGAGAGTTGGTGTACCGTCGGAAGCAACTTGACCGTACGGATCAGCAGCATCAGCCTGGAAGGGAATCTTTCTACTGCTCGCAGTGGTGCTTCACGTTGACCCCTTTGACCATGAAGATCACGCTTTCGGCAATGTTCGTGGCCTGATCGGCGGCACGCTCCAGGCAACGGGCGGCGATGATGGTCTGCACGGAGCGCTCGACGGCCGGGACCTCATTCACCATGTAATCGAGCAAATTCTTCAAGACTGTCACGTTGAGCTCGTCGGCATTGTCGTCCATCTGGCAAACATCCGCGGCCTGACTCACATTCTGGTTGATGAATGCGGTGATGACACTGGACAACATGTCCATGGCCGTCTCGGCCAGCTGCTCCATGGCCTGATTGGGAGGGAGCGGGGGGCGGGTGCTCAGGAACTGGGCCCGCTGAGCCACGTTGACGGCTTGATCGGCCACGCGTTCGAGATCCACCGCGATCCTGAGGCAGCCGATGATGAATCGGAGGTCGCGGGCCATGGGCTGCTCCAGGGCAAGCAGACGGAGGCAGTGTTTATCGACGGCCACCTCGAGCATGTTGATTTCCTCATCCTTCTCGACCACTTCGTTCGCGAGAGGAATGTCTCTCTCGAAAAGTGCTTGAACTGCCTTCTTCAGGGCGGCTTCCGTCAAGGCAGCCATCTGGAGGATGGTCATCTTGAGATGTTCCATTTCCTGATGAAAACGACTCTCCATTCTCTTTCTCTCTCTCCTCGAAGAAAGCTGGCAGAAGCCGCAGCCCTGAGACCACCCCATGCCAGTAACGCATTGATTCAGATGATGAAGCCACGGTGCTCCTGTTTACTCATCCTTTCATTCGGCTTCCCGGGAACCTAGCATAATGGTTCAAATTAGCAAGATTTCTGCCACAGCGCACAGAGTGAGCCACAAGGAGATCATGGAGTTGTGAGACTCGAGTCGTCGAATTCTGCCAAGGCGCCGGCATGCTCCCGAGAGGAGATCGCCTTCGGCAGGGAGAAGAAGAAGGTACTCCCTTTAATATCGCCCGGGTTTGGACTTTGAAGCCAGAACTGTCCTCCGAAATTCAGAACGATGTGGCGGCAGATGGCAAGCCCGAGCCCCGTGCTGCCGGACTCCCGGTCACGATACCTTTCGATGCGGTAGAATCTCTCAAAAATCCTTTGCTGATGGGGAGTGGGGATTCCAATGCCGTTATCCTGAACGCTGAACGTGATCTGTTTGTCGCCTACTTCACAGGAGACGGTGATCGACTCCCCTTCCGGACTGAATTTCAACGCATTTTCGATAAGATTTCGAAACACCTGGACCAGTCGATCCATATCCCCCTGGACGAGTACTCCATCGCGTGGAAGCCTGTTCTCGAGTGAAACCTTCCTCGTTTCCGCCATGGGAGTGCAGGACCTCCAGGCTTCTTCGAGAGAATCCGCGGCATTGACGGGCATTGATTCGATCCGTTGGTCCCTTGCCTCCAGGCGGGCCAGTTTGAGCAAGTCATCCACGATCATGACCATGTGGTTGGTATTCTTGAGAATGGTCTGAAGAAAGGTGGCGGCAGGCTCACGTTCGAATTGAGGATCTGCGAGAAGGGTCTCCGTGTATCCCTTGATGCAGGTCAGGGGAGTTCTCAGCTCATGGGAGACATTGGCGACGAAATCCTGGCGGACCTTCTCCAGGCGCTTGATCTCCGAAATGTTGTGAAACACGACAATGAGCACGGGACTCATTTCCGGTTCCTTGAGCCGGACAATGTTGACGTCGTAAGTCCGCTCCCGCTCGAGCTCGACCTGCAGGTTGAAGCGCTCGAACGCCTCACCGTTCGCTTCACCGAGCAGCCTGTCGCAGGCCTCCTGGATCTCATAATTCATGAGGACTTCCATCGGCTGCCGACCGATGGTGATGGGAGCCCGAGTGGCGATCTTCGAGAGGGAACGGTTGATCCTCCGGATTCTGCCCCTCGAATCGAGCACCATCACGCCTTCCTGCATTCCTTGGAAAACCGCTTCGAGCTGCTCCTTCTCTTCTTCGATGAGGCGGAAACGCTCCCGGATCTGGCGCGCCACGTAGTTGACCGCATCCGCCAGGGGCTGGAGCTCATGCGAGGCCGAGAATCTCAAGAGCTCCACGTCTCTGCGCATCGCTATCTTCTCCGTTGCTTCAATGACCTTGCGCAGGGGCTTGCGGAGATCTCGGCCCCAAATGAAGACTGCGAGGATCATCCCTGCAAAGGAGAGCAGGACGGCTACTTTGAGCCCCCGGTTGAGGGCATCCAGGGCTCGGTTCGTCTGCCAGAACGGCACAGCCAGTCTCAGAATACCGGCAGGAAGAACCCCGCGCGCCTCGACCTGCCTGGCGACGAAGATGTGCTCCCGTTGGGTCAGGGTGCTCAGTCGAATGAGCACGCCGATCTCGCCCTTTCGCGCCTGAAGGATTTCGGGCCTCGTTCCGAATTCGTCCAGCTGTACGATCTCCTCGAGACTGAATTGAGAGTCGACGACAACCGTTCCCTTCTCATCGATGTAGGTGACGCGATATCCCTGGGATTCGGATATCCCACGAACCCAGGTCTGCACCTGGGCCAGATCGGCGAACATCGCATGCTGCTGGAGCAGCCAATGCACCAGGTCCAGGTCATGAACCGCCTGCACCTTCGCATCGCTCACGATTCGCTCGTGGACCTCCGCATACATCCGCCAGCATGGCCCAATCATGAATAGGGCGAGGATCCCCCACAAAATCAGGAGGAGACGCATTCGAAGACTCGACAGTCCGGACATCAGCCTACACCCTGAATCGGTATCCCACTCCGCGGACCGTTTCAACCCAGTCGGAGTAGATGCCCAACTTCTGACGCAGTCGGCGCACATGGGTGTCCACCGTCCGCGCATAGCCCTCGAAATGGTAGCCCCACACCTTATCCAGCAGCTGATCCCGAGTCTGCACCTTGCCGCGGCTCTTGACCAATTCTACGAGAAGCTTGAATTCAGTAGCCGTGAGCGCGATTTCCTCACCTTGCAGACTCGCCTTGTGCCCCTCGAAATCCACGCGAAGCCCTTCATGCTGCCAGATGGCTTCGGCTGAGGTATCCGTGGCCGACCTCCTCAAAATGGCGCGAATTCTGAGGATCAGCTCCCTCGGACTGAAAGGCTTCACCACGTAATCGTCGGCACCAAGCTCCAGACCGACGATTCGGTCCACTTCCTCGCCGCGTGCGGTCAGCATGAGGATGGGGATATTCTTGGTCTCCGGATCCCGCTTGAGCTCCTTGCAGACCTCAAAACCGTCCAGATTGGGGAGCATGAGATCCAGGAGGATCAGATCGGGCAGATTCTGGCGTGCAACACTGAGCGCGTCGAATCCATCCCTTGAGGTTAAGACATCAAAACCTGAAGCTTGCATGTTGTACGAAAGCAGCTGAAGAATATCCTTATCGTCTTCTACAATAAGAACCTTCATCTTACTCATTCAGATCTCCCTGCATGTGAGCTGAGCGCATTTGATTCTGCAGAAAGAAACCGGCTGGATGGAGGCGACTCCATAACCGCCATGCATTCTTACCCAAATGCCGAAAAAGAGCAAATCGTAAGATCGCAGAGGATTGACCCTATCAAACATCTTCCGGACACATACGATCGGAGATTCAGGTTTTGAGGAGTGGGCAGAATGGCCCCTAAACCTCAAAAAGGCGCGCGCACCATCACTTTGAAGCGCCTGGAGGTTTGGAGGGCAGGAGAAGAGACCTTGGCCGCGCACCCTGGGTCGAATTGCACAGAATCCAGCTGCCCGCCTTCAGGTGCTCCATCAGAGTAAACCACGACACAGCCGGTGATACTTACCGCTGCTTCCTTCCGGACCTGACGGGGTTCGTATTCGTCTGTTGCGCGGTGTCCAATAAACACCGGAATTAGAAACAGCCGACCTGATGCGAATCCTTCCGAGGGAATTCAGCCCCGCTAAGCGGATTTCGGGTTACAGGGCACCGCTAGCTCCCCGCCTAGCACGACCAAGGGGACTGGCAGATCGACGTTCATGGTTTGGATATCACAAAATCGCCGGCTGATCAACGGGCTTGCATCGAAAGTGGCTCCGAGGGCGGCGAATCCAGCTGACTGGCGTCCGGCAGGAGCCGGCAGCGTTCGAAAGGTATGTTCAGGAGCGTTCGCAGGGTGGGGCGACTTTTCCCGCGCACCAGATGCTGCCACCCGCCCAGATACACGGGGTTCACCGGAGTGAGCACGTGAAGAGCGTTCCAGACGCTGCGTGCCAGATACTGCTCCCGTCGATCCCACCAGGAATCCCCACGGCTCTCAACCGCTCGGCTCCACACCGATCCTCCGCCCGGGTCCTCCTCCAGAGCCTTGCGCGCCAGGACATAACTGCCCTCATGCTCCTTCGAGGTGCCGTGGAATGAGAGCAGCATACGGACGTTGTCGAGCGAAATCAGCTGGGGCCAGGACGCCAGCCAATGCCTGCTGAGCGCCGAATCATCGCAGAGGACCAGCCTCGAGCCGTGGGCCCGAGCGCATCGCCTTGCAGCGCGGTACTCAAACGGCAGGCAGATCTGTCTTCGGATGCGCACCAGGTCTGGATGGCGGAGGCTTTCACGCAGCACCAGATTCAGCTCCAGGGAAGCTTGGGAGACGTTTGCCGAGAGGGTCTTCGAAAGCTCCCGCTGTTTTTTGGCTCTCAGGGAACGACCGAAGGGGCTTAGCTCAATCAGGATGAGATCCGGCCGGAGGGCGTCCAAGAGAGCCTTTGTGCGTTTGAAGCCCTCGGGATCCCCGTGCTCGACTCCCACCAGAACGAGCTGCTTCATGGACGTTGAGGCCTCCAGCTCAGATGATGGGAGTTGGAAGCCGTTCGAGCTGCATCGCGATGGGCGTATTGAGCTTGCCGAGCACACAGAAACCTCGCACCCGTTTCTCCTGCAGATCAGATGATGGGATGGAGCTCGCTGAAATGGCTGATGTGAAAATTCGCCATCAGGGAAGGATTCTTGTAGGCCACGAAGCACACCCCCGTCGAAGCGGCCAGCGCCTCGTCAACCTGGGAGTCCCCAACATACAGAACCTGGTCCGCCCCCACCTGAAAGGTTTCGAGAATCCTTTCCATGGATTCCGGATGGGGCTTGGGAAAGCGCACATCGGACGCCGAAACCACCAGATCGAAATATTGTTCCAGGCTGAAGTGAGCGAGCACTTCACGCGTAGACACCGTTCGGTTGGTGGCCATGGCGATGCGGTGCGTGCTCCGGGCAGACTCCAGAAACTCCACCAGGCCGGGTTCTGGCTTGAGGTGGACATTGAAAGCCTTGAAATCGATGGTCTGGGTGTAATCCCAGGCCTTCTGAAAATCCTTCTCCTCGGGGAGAAGGAAGTGAAGGGACTCGCGAACGGGATGCATGTGAATGAAGCCCTGTTGTTCCGGTCGCACCGCAGGGCGCCCGATGACCTGCAGA
>JBFYYO010000200.1:0-7247 GCA_041310025.1 Syntrophobacterales bacterium | reverse complement strand
GGCCAGGAGCACTCCCACCAGCGCCACGGGAACCACCAGGACGATGGCCGCGGGAGAGGTCCAGCTCTCGTAGAGCGCCGCCAGAACCATGTACACGAGAATGCACAGGAGAATGGAGGCTGCGCTCCTGAATGCCTGGAAGGACTGGGCCAACGGGTCTGGCATCAAGTTCTCTCCCGGTCGCTCATCGATTCAAGGGGTGCACTCAAAAGGTGTGAGGATGGCCCTGACCACGATCTGCAGCAGATCCGCCGAGGTTCCTCTCCTCGATGTTTCATTGCGCTCTCTGCGGCTCCGCGCGAGTCAAAGAATCATTGCCTGCAGCAGGCTGTAACGCCCCAGGCACCGCTCAACACAATCGAGTGTCCGATTGAATGGTCATTCCCGCATGTTCCTGGCGGGAATCCAGAAGCCTCAAAATACTTGGATCCCCGCCAGAAGCCTGCAGGGATGACGTGCTTAAGGAATATGGCCACCCTCTCCTGTAGACGTGTACTGAGGCCGCCGAAAGCCTCCTCACCGGTCGGGGAGACGGATGGGCGCCGATGCATCCGGCTCTTCCGCGGGGTAGACCGCCGCATCGAGCAGCTTTCCCCAGTTGGTCCGCCGGGCCATGACCTCCTTGATGTCGGGAGACAGGAGCTCCTTCCCTTCCCTGATCTGCCAGCCTCCCCCCAAGGCCCGGTAAAGGGAAGCCAGGTTGCCGCTGATGCTGCCCACCGCACTGGCCAGGCTGTCCTGCGCGTTCAAGAGAGCCTGCTGGGCCGTCAGGACCGTGGTGAAATCGGTGATGCCCTGCTGATATTGAATGAAGGCGAGATCGAGAGACCGCCTGGCCGCTTCGGCACTCATGGCCAGGGATTCGGCATTCTCCTGGGCGCGGAGGTATCCCGCCAGGGAATCCTCCACCTCCTGCTGCGCCCTCAAGACCGCGTTCTGATAGGCGATGAGGAGGCCTCCCAGGAGGATAGGTCCGATAGCCCGAATCGGCCCACATCGGATGCGGCAAAGCCGAAGGTCCCCGAAAGGGAAAAGGCCGGGAAGAGATCCGCCCGGGCGACCCCGATCCGCGCGGACTGGGCCATGGCCTGCAGTTCGGCGCCTCGGACGTCCGGCCTTCTTCGGAGCAGATCCGCCGGGATGCCCACCGCCACCTGAGGAGGTGGCGCCGGGATCATGGCCGAACCCTGCAGGACCCCTTCAAAATGGCCGGGTGGCAAACCCAGCAGAACGCTCAGAGCGTTCCGGGCCTGCCTGAGCTGGGCATCCAGGATGGGGATGGTGGCCTCGGTATTGTACAGGACGGTCTTGGCCTGCTCGACGTCCCGCTGGGTCGTCGTGCCGCCCTGGAACCGGGCCTCGGCAATCCGCAGGGATTCCTTCTGGGTTTCGACATTCTGGCGCGCGATCTCGAGTCTTCGCTCGAGGGTCCGGATCTGAACGTACAAGGTGGCGACATCGGCCGTGAGGGTCACCAGGGCACTGTCGAAATCGGCTACGGCCCCCTGAAGATCCGCCTCGGCGGCTTCCACGGCCCGCCTGAACTTGCCCCAGAAATCGATCTCCCAGGCGGCCCCCAGGCCAACCCGGTCTTCCCAGATGCTGAGATCGATGCCGGGCTGCCTCCCCGCGGCAGACGAACGGCCGCTGGACCTCGTGAACGCGAGAGAGCCGTCAGCAAACTGGCTCTGAGGATAAAGGCCGCCGACGGCAATGCCCAGCTGAGCCCTCGCCTCCAGGACCCGCACGCCGGCGATCTTGAGCGAGAGGTTCTCGCGGTACGCCCGATCGATGATCGCGTCCAGAGTCGGATCGTCGAACACCTCCCACCATGCCCGGTACTCCGCCGGGTCGGTCTTGACCCGCGAGTCATGGGCTTCCAGCCACTCGGCAGAGATGGAGGTCTCGGGGCGGACATACTCCGGCCCCACCTTGGTGCAGCCGCCCAGTGTGAAGGCCGCCATCACGAGCATCAGCCCGGATCTCACGGCCATCCCGGTCAGGATCCTGGCCTTCAGTCCCGGCATTTCCTCCTGTGCCGCTGCCGTGGAAAGGCCGGTCATCCCGATACCGGTGCTCGTCTTCATGACTCTAAACCAGCCAGGAAAGGAAAGCCGCTCCGATCAGGAACGTGACCAGGCCGGACAACCTGATCACGTTGTCTCCGGCCTCCTCGAACCACCAGTCGCGCAGATTTCTGACCTGCTCCCGGGGTCCGAAGGCGAGATACGCCCCTTTGGCCATCGCCAGCAGACCCAGGACGATCGCCAGCCCGAAAACCTCTCTCACCTGGAATGCACCGATCAGCAGCAGAACCCCGATCGCAAACGGCACCCCGGACATAAGGCGGACATCATACCTGTAGAACCAGTTCCGGACGTAGGCCCTGGTTTCCTTTGAGTAAAGGATCAACATCGTTCCCAGGGAGATGAAAAGAAGCGACAGAAGAAAGAAGAACCAACGCATGGACCCTCCTGAACAAAGGGTTTCTGAAGAAGAATCGCCACCACAGTTTGCGATGAGATCCTTGTGTCGTCAAGAGGGATAGTTTCGGAGGGATAGTTTCGAAAAGATACGGGACGATCGGGTGCCACCGAAGGATAGACTTGCCCGGTTTCTCCCCCGGCTCGGATCTTTTCAGGATCTCACGGGAATTTATCCGCATAGCGAGCCATGATGAACAAAAGAAATCCGAGGCGGTTGACGTAGCTCAAGACTTCCGGCCGCTGCAAGCCTTCTGCCCCGTGCAAAGCCACGATGCTCCGCTCGGCACGACGGATCACCGTCCGGGCCATATCCAGGGCAGCGCTCACCGGGTTCGTGCCCGGATCAACGAAATTGCGGGATAACGGAGCCTCCGCTTGCAGTTCAGCGATCCACGTCTCCAGGTCGGAGATGTGCGCCTCCTCCACCCGGTCAAGCCTTCTCTCCGGATCGATGTTCGAAAGCTCAGCACCGAGCCAAACAAGATCCTTTTGGATGGATGACAGGATTTCCCGGATCCTGGGGTTGGTCGCAAGAGCCTTGGCGAGTCCCATGGTCGCATTGGATTCGTCGAGATTGCCGCAGGCCTCAATTCGAAGATGGGTCTTGGAAACCCTCTGGCCGGAGAGGAGGCTGGTCTCCCCCTGGTCCCCCCGCTTTGTAGAGGCGATGATCCTCGCCTTGCCACAACCCTCTGCCACCGCTTGCGCCTTCCCTTCTCTGAGAGCCTGTTTTGGAACCGCCGGGCTTGCCGCGGTTCGGGCGGAGATGAACCCCGCCCGTCAAATGGCATGCCGCGTTTCCCGCTTAGAGGCGGGGTTTGTCCCCGCCCGGCCTGCTGATTTTCGTCTTCGGTCACCCATTCCCAGAAAGGCCCGTATGCTGAGCACCGTGCCGTTTGGCTGCTGAGCGACTCCGGCCCGAGACTACCCTTTTTCACGACCTCATACAATGCTTTTGAGGGCAGGACGGGCGGAGGATCACCCAGGGCATCAGCGGTTGGAGCCGCTGCTGACGCCCGCCTCCTCAAAGGTGAGAACTTCCTTGAAAACCCGCGTGGCGCTCTCGATGACGCCCATGGCCAGGGCGCCACCGGTGCCCTCACCGAGGCGCAGCCGCAGGTCGAGGAGGGGCTCAAGCCCGAGGTATCTCAGCATGGCTCGATGGCCCGATTCCTCCGAGCAGTGGCCGGCAAACTGATAGTCCGATACGGCGGGAGAGAGGGCGTGCGCGATCAGGGCGCCCGCTGTGGAGATGAAGCCGTCGATGACCACGGGCCGACGATGACAGGCTCCCGCGAGGATGCACCCGGCAATGCCTCCGATCTCGAATCCCCCCACGGGAGCCACGATCTGACCCTCTGTCAATGCATTTTTCAGGAGGACATGGATCTCTCTTTTCAAATCCCTGCTCTGATTGTATGGATGCGGGAAAGGGGTGATAACTGAAATGCCGGTCAGTCCAATGTATTGAGATGTGAGGAGGGGCGAGGGTGGCGCCACCGGCCGGACGGGATGATGCTGAATTGATCGAAGAGAAAGGATGGACTCGATGAGCACACGCAGAGTGATCTTTCAGCCTCACAACAAGGAGGTTGTCGCAGCCGACGGGGACAATCTCATTCGCACGGCCATGGAAGCCGGTGTTCACATCAATGCGTCCTGTGGCGGAGCCGGCGTGTGCGGAAAGTGCCGCGTGATCATCGAAAGCGGGACCGTTGAAGGCGGCGTGACGGAAAAGCTCAGTCCGGAAGACGTGTCCAAGGGTTATCGGCTGGCCTGCCAGACCTCCATCCAGGGAGATGTGACGGTGCGCATCCCCGTCGAATCCGAGGTCGACGCCAGCGTTCTCAACAAGCTGGCCACGCCCAGGAGGGCCGCCCGGATCCACCAGGTGGATTTCGAGGAGCTCAAGGAACAGGGGCTCTTCATTCCACCCGTTGAGAAACGCTATCTGGAGCTGCCTCCGCCGAGCGATCAGGACCGCCTCCCGGATGTGACCCGGCTCATCAGCTTCCTCAAGGCCAAGCACAACGAGCATCGGCTGGTGGCCCGGCTGCCCGTGATCCGCAAGATTCCCGATCTGATGCGATCCAGCGGGTTCAAGGTGACGGCCACCCTCGCCCGCCCGGTGCAGCCCGGCCGCAAATCCCACATCATCAACATCGAGCCCGGAGACACCACCGGCCGCAACTTCGCCATCGCCATGGATATCGGGACCACCACGGTTTACGGGCAGCTCATCGATGTCATCAGCGGCGAGGTGCTGGCCCAGCACGGGGAGTTCAACGGCCAGATCAGCTACGGCGAGGACGTGCTGAGCCGCATCGTCTTTGCCGAGAAGCCCGGCGGCCTGGAGAAGCTGCACCAGGTGGTGATCGCGACGATCAATACCGTCATCCGGAAGATCGTCAAGGATTCCAGGGTCAGTCTCGAGGAGATCTCCAGCATCACCCTGGCCGGCAACACAACCATGACCCAGCTCCTGCTCAAGATCACCCCCCGCTACATCCGCTACGCACCTTACGTTCCTGCGGCCACCCTGTACCCGCCTGTCACGGCCTCCAACCTGGGCCTGGAGCTGGGAGATCACGTTTCGGCCCTGGTCTACCCCGCCATCTCCAGCTACGTTGGAGGCGATATCGTGGCCGGCGTCATGGGCGCCGGCCTCTACCGGACTGAAGAAGTGACCCTTTATCTCGACATCGGCACCAATGCGGAGATCGTGGTGGGGAACAAGGACTGGTTCGCCTGCGCCGCCTGTTCGGCCGGTCCCGCCTTCGAGGGGGGAGGCCTCCAGTTCGGCATGCGAGCCGCCAAGGGCGCCATCGAAGACTTCTCCATCGACCCGGTCACCCTGGAGCCCATGCTCATCACCGTGGGCAATGCCCGCCCCAAAGGGATCTGCGGGTCGGGACTCATCACCATTGTGGCCACTTTCTTCGAGCTCGGCATCATCGACAACAGCGGAAAGTACCACACAGACCTGAAAACTCCCCGAATCCGCGAGCACGACGGGGTCTGGGAATACGTCCTGGCCTGGGCAGAGGAAACCCAGATCGAACGCGACATCACCCTCAATGAAAACGACGTGGACAACCTCATCCGGGCCAAGGGCGCCATCTTCAGCGGCTACCAGACCCTGCTGGAAGAAGTCGGGCTCACCCTCGAGAACATCGACAAGATCGTCCTGGCCGGCGGCTTCGGAAGCTACGTGGACCTGGAGAAGGCCATGGTCATCGGGCTCCTTCCCGAGATGGACCCGGAGAAGATCACCTACATCGGGAACGGCTCCCTGCTGGGCTGCCGCATGAGCTCCCTCACCAATCGACTCCGCCGCGACGTGGTCGAGGTGACCAGGAAGATGACGAGCTTCGAGCTCTCCGACACCCCGTCCTACATGCACTCTTACGTGGCGTCCCTCTTCCTCCCCCACACCAACATCGACCTCTTCCCGAGGCTGAAGGCCCGCATGGAGGCAAGGAGAAGGCTGCAGCCCTAAAGCTGCAACGAGAATTGAACCCGGATGCTGTCCCACGCAGGGTGGGCAAGGGTTCTTTCTTGCCCACCGCGCTCCTGAAGCCGCATCCTTCGGTGGGCAACGCTGCAGCTTTTGCCCACCCTACCTGAGATATCTCGTTGTAGGGCTAAGCGGCTGGCGCGCCCCCCACCCCATGGATCCTGAAGCCCGAAGCCCGTGACTCGAAGCTCAGGCCGAAAGGCCCAAATCCTCCTCCAGCACCAGGTAGGCCTCGTTCCCTGTCCAGAAGAGAAAGCGGTGGCAATGAGGGCACTGGAGGATCGCTTCATCTCTTTGAAGCTCATTGAACTTCTGCGGCGGAATGTTCAGATGGCAGACCTGGCAGGTCCCGGCCTCCACCGGGGCGACGGCGATGCCGGCCTGCCGCGACAGGAGGAAGTCGCATCGCTTGAGGAGGTTGGCATCGATCTTCGCCCTGATCACCGCGGCCACTGCATCGTAATGATCGAGGCGTTCCTTCAGCCGGTCGGCCTCCTCCTGCAGGATTGTCTTATCCGCCTCCATGCGGGTTTTGTGGGTTGCGACCTCCTTCTCGAGGGTCTGGAGCTCCTTCCCGAGAGTGTCGATTTGCTCCATCAACTCCAGGGCATCATCCTCCCTGCGCCTGATTTCGGCCTTGAAGTCGTCGATCTCCCTCAGGATGGCCTGGTATTCCTTGTTCGTCTTCACCTCGTTCATGCGGATCTTGCACCGGGCAACCCGATTGTCCAAATCCGCTATGGACTGCTCCAGAGCCCGACGCATCTTCCTGGCATGGTCACTCTCTGCTTTTCGTGTGAGAAGACCCTGCTCATACCGCGTGTATTCCTGCTCGATTTCGGCAATACGCCTGGGCGTCTCATTGTAGCCTCGAACCAGCTGGCTCTTCTTATCCTCCAAAACCTGGAGCTCTACAAGATACCTGAGTTGTTGGAGCAAGGTGTTCCTCCTGTGTTTTACAGCATCCAAAATGGGTCTTCTTCCCGGCTCGCCGTGAAGACCTCCAGTTCCAGTTCACCAAGGGAAGCTCGAGCACGTAGAACCTCCGCCACGGGAGCGACGATGATTCTCTCCGAGGCGAAGTGTCCCATGTCGACCAGCGCCATTCCTTCTTCAAGGGCGCGTTGAGCCTCATGATACTTGATGTCGCCCGTGAGGTAGACATCCACCCCGGCTTTCGCGGCGAGCTCGACGAGACTGCCGCCGCTCCCCGTGCAGAGGGCCACGCGCAACACGGGACGAGA
>JBFYYO010000199.1:0-7290 GCA_041310025.1 Syntrophobacterales bacterium | reverse complement strand
TTGCGCTTGAAAACCTCAGGACACATCTCGATGCAACCTTCGCAGTCCGTGCATTCGCTCAAATCCAGAACCGGTCGCCGCGCCATGCTTCCATTTCCCTCTTTTCCGCACCCTCATGTGAACCCCATCTGCTGCCGCGCCTTGCCATGGTCACCAGGGCTGGTGTCAAACCGAAAAAATTACACATTCACTATAATAATCACTGCACCTTCAATGTGCAGATCTCTTTGCCCGGATGTTATCGCCGACGATCAGGAGACGAAGAAAGTAGAAATGTAGAGGGGTGAGGAGGGTTGAATGATTTGTCTACGGTCACCGGGGCCAGCCGTGATATTCTCTGGATGAAAATTCTGTGTCAATCTCGCGATAAGAAAAGCAGGAGGAAGGACTTGGCACACAATATCGTGATCATCGGTGCAGGACCGAGGGGCACTTACGCGTTGAGAAGACTTTCGCTGCAGCTGGCTCGGACTCCGCCGAAGCGCCCTGTCGTGATTCATGTCATTGAAAAATCCGGTAATTTTGGCGGTGGATGTGTTCATGACCCGAACCAGCCCGAGTACCTTCTGCTCAACACCATTGCAGCTCAGATAACGGCCCTTGGCGATGATGACGAGGTCGGCAGGGCTTCGGCGGCCAGAAGGACGCTTCATGGGTTTCTGCAGGAACGGGGGTTGCCCTTTTCTGAAATCGACTACCCCGGCAGGTGCCACCATGGTCAGTATCTGGCGTCTATCTTCGACTGGACGGAAAAGACCCTTCCGCCAGGCGTTGTCTTGAAACGCCACCCGGTCACAGCCGTTGATATTGATCCAACCGATGGTTTGAAGATAATCCTTGAAGACGACGGATTTCTCGAAGCAGATGAAATTCTCCTGGCAAACGGGCATTCCCGGGTAAGAGTGAATCCAGGATCAAAAGAAGATCAATGGATTCAATTTGCCGATCAATGCCGCCATGAAGGCAGGAACATCAGTTATGTTCACGACGTTTATCCCATCCCCGAGAAAACCGCACACATTGGTGGTGGCGAGAATGTCTATGTCATTGGCATGGGGCTGACGGCCATTGACATTGTCCGCGCATTCAGCATCGGGAGAGGCGGCACATTTCAGCGAGGTGAGTACATCAAGAACGGCCGTGAACCGATGGTCATCCTGGGATCAAGGCTTGGCATCCCTTACTGTGCCAGGGCTTTCAGCCAGAGGAAGAATCAGTATCATGCTGCCCTTTTCACTTATGAAGCGGTCAACAAGATCAAATCCTCCAAAGAGAGGCTGGATTTTCAAGAGGACTTGTTTCCGCTCTTCTGGCAGGAGGTGGAATATGTCTTTTATTCGACCATGCTCGGAGAGCATTTCTGCTCACTCTATGCGGGCTGCGAGACGGATGCGCAGCGCAGGCGACTGATTGAGGAAGCCGTTTCTGAGGAAAGGCGACTCCATTGGGAATCCCTGGAGAATCCCATGGCGGAAATGCAGCGTCAACAGCAACAGGGACATCCGCTGTTCGATTCCCTCGAAAGCTATACGGCCTTTGTTCTGAATCTCATCAGGGAGGATGTGGCGGAAGCGGAGAAGGGTAATCTGACGAGCCCCCTGAAATGCGCCATCGACTCGGTGTTCAGGGACTGCCGGGATGTTCTGAGAAGCGCGGTCAATTTCGGCGGGTTGACAGCTAAATCCCACAAATATCTCATCTCGGTTTTCGATCGAGTCAACAACCGCATCGCCGTGGGCCCCCCCATTGAAAGCACCCGGCAACTGCTGCTTCTGGCGGAAAAGGGATATGTCTCTTTTTCAGGCCCCAACCCAAAGCTCACCATCGATGAAAAGGAAGGCTGCTTCATCGTTGACAGCCCGGACGTCAAAGGTTCACAGCGAAAGGTGCAGCATGTGCTGAACGGGAGAATTCACGGTGTCAACATCAAGCACGACACATCCCCTTTGGTGCAGAACCTTCTCAAGAAGGGCATGATAAGAACCTACATCAACGAATCCGAGGGGTTCCAATTCGAACTGGGAGGCATGGACGTTACCGAAGACCTGCACATTATTTCAAGAGATGGGCATCCCCACCCCCACATTTGCGCAGCAGGCATATCCACGGAAGGCAAAATCTGGTTCAACGCCGCTGATGCAAGACCCGATGTGAATTCAACCGCCATCAGCCAGTTGAGCGGCTGGGCCCGGGGAGTTGCCGAAAGACTCAGCAATGGCTCCTTGAGGGGCTCCAAGTAAAAGAAACTGAAGATTCACACCATATCTTTAGGGCTTCGAGTCTGGCTGAGCGTCGAACTTCCTGGAATTGAGCCAATCATCGACGGTCTTCAACGCAATTCCAGCAACCGTTTGAGCTTTCCCCTCTCAATGAACCGGCGATCGAAGCAGGTCAGTTGCACCTTGGCGGCCAGGTATCCGAATAAAGCCACCAGGGCCTTGTTGACGTAGCCCTTCACGGCCTGCTCCGGCTGCAGCCACTTGGCCAGCGGCACCACGATGGACACCAGCAGCATTCCCAGGGTCAAGATGACAACTCCAGGGGATATGTCGATTTCGAACAATGTCGTGGCCCAGAATTTTGCCGCAAGCCACAAAACGCAGAAAATAGCAAAGCCAATGACACTCCAGAGCGAGACTCTCAAAAATGAATCCAGCTTGAAGACTTTGAAAGCCAGGGACGAGGAAGCCTTCAACTGCTTTCCGAGGTCGGCACGGCGCGCATCCGAAGCATCGGGCGGCTGGCGCATGAGGTCCTCCAGCTGCAGGAAAGGCCAATCCCCGCGCGAGGCCCCGATGTCGTATCCTCCCCAGTTCGTGTCCGTTCCATTCACCTCCTGATGCCGCCGGTTGAGCTCCCGGAGCTCGTGCTCGGTCATGAGGTAGCCGCTCAACATGAGGGAGTACGCCTCCACCTCAGTGAAGGAATCCAGGTCCGTGCGGATTGCAGCGAGCTTCCGTTGCAGGTCTTTGTCCACCCCGTAGACCGTGGTCGACGAGGCCTCATGGGGGGCAATGGTCGGATCGTCGCACTCGATCCAGTCGATGGGCAGGGTTTCGAGGTCCTTTTTCAGGTGGATGAAAAAGAGTCCCTCCAGCGCGCGACTGTCCACCCTGGATCGCAGATCCTGGTATACGGCCTCCCGCACCCTGTCCATGAGAATGCTGTTTGAACGGAGAGGCACGCCGAGGAGGCTGTCCGAGGGCCGCGCCTGGTCGTTCATCTGCCCGCAGGCATCGCTGCAGAAAATCAAGGTGCAGCCTTCGTCCAAGAGGCTTGCCACCCCCTGGTTGTCGTGCACTCCCCCATCCACCAGCCGAACCGTGCGCCCCGGGTAGAGCCCTTCAAGAACGAGGGGCTCGAAGAGCCCCGGCACGCAGGCGGAAGCGGCCACGGCGTAACCCAGCGGATATTTCTGGTGCTTCTCGCTGACGGCCTGGCGATACCAGAGTCGACGGTACCGTTCGTTGATGTCGATCTCGGTTTCAAGCCTGCCCGGAGGCTCCCCCATCCAGCTCGCCGTGAAGTGCCAGTTGTGGCCGGAATTGAGAGACGTGGCATTGAGGATCAGAACCGGCACCTTGGCAAGCCGCCGCCAGTTGGAGAACCTGGGATTGAACCTCGATCCCTCCGCTTCATCGGCAGGCGTGATGAGCAGGTCGGGCATGGTGGGAGGAGACGCTCGCTTTTCCCCGGACTCCCCGATGACACTGTAAAAAGCTTCCTCGTACAATTCGCCGAGACGGTGGCTCCGCGAGTACTCGTTCGAGTAAATCATCTCTATATTCTTGCGAATGTCCGACAGTGCCGACATCCGCAGGTTCTTCTGCACACCGGCCAGGAACCTGCTCAGAACCCGCCGGACGATGTCGATGTAATCTTCCCGGTCGTTCTCATGGTCCTTGTACCGTGTCAGCATATCCTGGACTTCCAGGTAGTAGTGGGCCCCGACAATGCTGCCCCCGGACACGGTGGAGAGCACCTCGACACTGCGCAGGACATCCACTTCGGCGAGCCGTGCCAGGACGCCGATATGGAAGAGGGAAGCCCTGAATCCACCTCCCGAAAGGGCGAGACCCACTTTGCCCCGGTAGCAGGAAAGAGCGCTCGCCGTTTCCTGCTCTCCGAGAAACCTGGAGAGTGCCCGCCAGGGCGCCTCCCAGTCCTTTGGCTCCACATCGGGTCTGGGTACGCGGATCCCCTGGTGACGGGCGATGGAAACGAGCTGTTTGAAGGTCGTCTGTTTCTCCCATTCGGACGACTTCCCCTCCCTCGATTCAAACACCTTCCTGGCCCTGGCCAGCCACTCACCCGCTTGGTCGTAGCTCCTGAGCCCGAAATGAAGCTCGGCCATTGTCTGAGGCATCCAGTCCCTGCCCAGGAGGTCCGGCTGCAGGGCAAGCGCCTGATTCAGCCGAGTCAACGCATCTTCCCGCAGTTTCCTGGCGTCCTGTTCATAGTTCCTGAAGAACTCCAGCTGCTCCCCGCCTCGGGAGACGATCCATTTGCTGCGGAAGTGGAGGATGTCCAGAATAAACGCTGCATTCACCGCGCTGTATCCGCAATCCCTGGGCATGGCGGGTGGCTCCTGGCTTCCCGGCTCGGGTTTCCCGGCGTGGTCCCAAGCATCACAGTAGTAAGCCAGGGAGCGATGGAGATCTTCCAGCAGGCCTCCGTATTCCCACATCCGCTTGTAGACAGCCCCCTTCAAGGACAGGGTTTCCGACCGTTCGGCGAAATCCTCAGCGCCTCCGGCCCGGTCCGACACTTCACCAAGAATTCCGAGGGCTTCCCGGAAGCGGGTGGAGGGGACCAACTCCTCATCTTTGTATGTGCACAGAGCCAGCTGCTGGAGAAACCAGGCAGCGCAGAATCCCTGCTCTCGAGCCCTGACGAGGACCTTGCGCGCAAGACCGAATTCCAGTTGGCCCTTCAAGTCGCGGACGAGCCTTCTCAGTTCTTCCTCGCTCATGGAGTCCCTGTGGCCTCGCACATACTCCCTGGCGATTGCAGGAGCGTCTCCCATCTCTCCCTCCATTTCTGAGGCTTCCCCATCACCTGCCTGCACGTGCCCTGTCCGTGCGTCTCCCTGTCCCCCTGCGCCTCCGCGTCCCCCTGTCTCCGCGTCCCCCTGTATCCCCGTCCCCCTGTCTCCGCGTCTCCCTGTCAACGCGTCTCCCTGTCAACGCGTCGCCTCGGTTCCCCTACCGCTCCGCCTTCTGGGCCAGTTCCCTTTCGATGGATTCCGCCCAGGGGGTTGCCTCGCCCCGCTCGGTCCTCGCTTCCCGGATAATCCTGAGATTGCGGGCGGTGGTCTCCGCTTCCCAGCCTTCGCGCAGGCTGGCCAGAGCGTCGGCAAGAGCCGCCCGGGCTGCGTCCTCCCTCCGGGCCAGGACGGCCAGCTCGAGCCTGGAGGCGTGGTCCCAGTAGTCGGCCCGTCCCCCTGCAATCCGGCGGGAAACGGCGTAGGCCACCACCGGGATGACCTCCTCGCGCCTGGGATCAGGCGGGTTCCTGATCTCCATCAGGGTGACGGCGTTGATTCCCGGGTAGGCATCTCGCCAGTCCGCTTCAAACCCGCTGAGATAGGCACGGATGGCTCTGTCGAGCAGCCCTCTGGCCAGTGCAGTCTCACCCGCCTTGAGCGCGGATTCCCATCGATCCTTGTAGACCCGCCCGAGAATGCCGTACGTCTCGCTGCTGGGCCCCCGCCGTTCGATGAGCTCCAGGAGGACCTGCTCGGCTTCCTCGCTTCGACCAGCCCGGTTGAGGGCCAGGCCGAGCTGCTCCTGCACCATCACCGTCGCAGCGAGTGGCGGCGACATCGCTTCGACGAGGGCGATCATCTCGTCCCAGGCCTTCACAGCCCGGTATGAAAGGAAAAGATCGATCACCACGGCAGCGTCGGCATCCCTTATGAGGCAAAGCTCCTGCTGAATGGCACGGACCGCCTCCACGCCCTGCTTTCTCGCCGTGGCAAGCCGCCTCTTGATCTCCTCCGAATAGCGGACACGATCGCGAAAGACGTCTGTCTTGAGCCGCTGGATGTCCGGAAATCCCTCGACCAGTTGAAACACCGGGCTGTCCACCGAGACCCCGCGCGCCTCTTCGAGCCTTCCGGCGAGCAGGGCCAGTGCATCGGCGACCCCGGCGGGTTTGCCTTCCGGGTCGAGGCGGTAGGGGAGAGCCCGCAGCGGCCGCACATCAAAGGGAAGCTGGCCCGTTCCCGTGGCGAAGATCAGGACCGTCGTCGCGGGACGCAGAGCATGCCGCAGTCCCAGCTCGTAGAAGACGTTGGCGTTGGCTGTCGTGAGGTCGCACACAGCGTACTCGCAGAGGATCAGCCGCTCGAACATGGGCTTGTGAATGATGCCGCCCGTCACCTCTTCGTCCGCCCGTATGGGATCCATTTTGGCCTGCGCAATGGCCGGCCCGATGAGATCCCTGTACACGGCGTCGAAGTCGATCACGGCTCCCGAAGCGCACGGCTTCTGTCCAAAAGGCATGAGCACGAAACAAAGGGGCTGAGGCATGATATCCTCCTTGTGAATGGGGCGAGTCACTTCAAGTGAGTCTCCGGTCTGATGGACAAGATACAGGAGGCACGGCCCGAGCACAATCACAATGCCCCTGGATATCTTCATGGAGGAGCGGGCTAATCGAATCAGGACAAAATCCTTGACACCAGAGCCGATCCTGTTGATAGTAGAATGTAACTTATTTGATACACTAGATATTCACGTCTCGATCCCCTCCAGCCCTGACAGAGAGAGGGATCAAGACTCGTTTTTAATTTTTTCGTCGTTATTTCAATCACCTGTTTGTCCGCTTCACCTGCGCTCATCGCGACAATCCGGGGTCCTGTGTCCCGCCACCCTCCATCAAGGAGTCACTGTCCATGCCGCACTCTCCCATCTTCATCAGCTACAGTCATCGGGACGGGGAATGGCTCTCCGAGCTCCTGAGGCACCTGGCCGTGCTTCAGGCGGAGGGGCTCGTCGATGCGTGGAGCGACGAGAACCTGCGGCCCGGGGACGACTGGCCCCAGGAGATCCGGAGCGCCCTCGATCGTGCGCACATCGCCATCCTCCTTGTGTCGACGAACTTCCTGACCTCGCGCTTCATCATGGAAAAGGAGCTGCCGGCGCTGCTCGAGCGAAAGGAGGCCGGCAAGCTCAAAAAGATCCTCCCCCTCGTCGTCACCCCCTGTGCATGGCAGCTCAATCGATACCTCAAGGGGATTGAAAAACGGCCCAAGCAGCGTGACTCTCTCGCCAGTGGCGACAAGGT
>JBFYYO010000198.1:0-7368 GCA_041310025.1 Syntrophobacterales bacterium | reverse complement strand
AAACCTTCGGAATGGAGGAGCCGAATCGGCATATCTCGGGCAGTTCGTTGAAAACGGGGGCAGCTGGCTGGCTCTGGTGGATCGATCTCAAGAGCCGCTGCCTGCGATTCTCGGGGTTCAACCGGAACCGGTGGGACCGGCTGCGGAGCTCCGCATCCTCTTTGATGCCGGACCTCATTCCCTGGCGGCCCGGCTGCCGGATGCCTTCTATTTGCCGGGACGCTTCCACCCCCTGAGAAAGATCGAAGAAGACTCTCAAACCATCCTCTATGCGGACTGGCACTATCAGCACAGACCCATGCTCACGCGCCGTTCGGTCGGCAGGGGACAGGTGGCCTGCACGACGCTGCAGGCCTATGGCAACCCGGTATTCCAGCAGATTCTTTACCGCCTGCTGCGGCAGCTCGCCGGACCTGTGGACCCCCGTCGTGAACTGGGCGTCGGATTGCTTGGATATTCGCCGGCCGTGGGGCAGAGCCACGGGCTTGGCGTGCAATGCACGAGCGGTTTGTCCCTGCGTGCGGTGTGTGATGTGAACCCTCAGCGACTGACGCAGGCCAGGGAAGACTTTCCCCGGGTGACGACCTATGAAGCCTCAGAGCTCCTCGGTGGCGACAAGGAAGTCGACGTCGTCATCGTCACCACCCCTCCCAACAGCCATGCTCGAATGTGCATGCAGATGATGGAAGCCGGCAAGCACGTTGTGTGTGAAAAACCGCTGGTGCTCTCGATGGAGGAAGCCAGGCCGCTGGTCCGGATGGCCAGGGAACAGCACGTGCATCTCAGCTGTCACCAGAACAGACGCTGGGACACGGACTACCTGGCAATCAAGCGGGCTGTCGCCGAAGGTCTGATCGGCGATCTTTTCTATCTGGAGACTTTTGTCGGCTGCTTTGAGCACCCCTGTGGCTACTGGCATTCCCATTCGGTCGTTTGCGGCGGCGCCAGCTACGATTGGGGTGCCCATTATCTCGACTGGGTGGTGGGCTTGATTGCGGACCAGGTGGAGAGCGTCGTCGGAACCCGTCACAAGCGGGTGTGGCATGACGTCACCAACGCCGACCAGGAGCGCATCCAAATCCGATTCTGCGGAGGGCGGGAGGCAGAGTTCATGCACTCCGATGTCGCGGCGGCCCGCAAGCCCAAGTGGTATCTCCTCGGGACCGAGGGAGCGATCGTGGGGCACTGGCAGGATATGTGCGCTTTCGAAATTGACCCGGTGCTGTACTTCCACCGGCACGACATACCGGCCACCGAGATGCCCCCGGACTTGAGCCTGCACCGTCGTCATCACACCGGCCAGATCCTGTCCCAGAGAGTGGCCATGCCGGTCCGGGAGCATTATGCCTTCCACCGGAACCTGGCCGATCACCTGTTGACCGGCGAGCCCATCGCGGCACCTCTCGAGGATTCCGTCAAAGTGGTGGCGATTCTCGAGGCTGCCGCACGATCCATGTCGAAGGGCGGAACAGTGGAGGTGCTCCATGACGGTTGAGGTTCGATGGGGGGTTCTGGGAAACGCCGGCATCGCACGCATTTGTGTGATTCCGGCCATCCAACGATCGCGAAACGGTCGTGTGCGAGCCCTGGCCACCCGGCACCCGGCTCAGGCCGCCTGGGTCCAATCCGAAAACAACGTCGACAGGATCTACGACCGTTATGAGGCACTGCTCGAGGATCCCGCCATCGCTGCCGTCTACATTCCCCTGCCAAACCATCTCCATCGGCCCTGGACGCTGAAAGCGCTCCATGCTGGAAAACACGTGCTGGTTGAGAAACCGATAGCCTGCAACGCAAACGAAGCCCGAGAAATGGCCGAAGCGGCGCGGCGGCACGATCGCATCCTGATGGAGGCGTTCATGTATCGCTTCCATCCCCGCAGCCTGAAAATCAAGCAGCTGGTCCGTGAAGGACGCATCGGGGAACCGCGCCTGGTTCGTTCAGCCTTTTGTTTCCATATGGACAGGGAGACCCTGGAAGCCGGCAGCAACGTGCGGTTGAGGCCCGAGACAGCGGGTGGCGCGCTGCTGGATGTCGGCTGCTACAGCGTGAGCGTGGCCCGGTGGATGATGGGAGCTGAGCCCACACAGGTGCAGGCCCAGGCGGTGCGCCTGGATTCCGGTGTGGATCTGCATGTGGTCGGGACTCTGCAATTCCCCGGCGGAGGCCTGGCAACTCTCGAAGCCAGCTTCATCACGGCCCTTCAGCAAACCTACACCGTGGTCGGTACCGGAGGGGCCGTGGATCTGCCGCACGATGCCTTCATACCCTGGCACCGCGATGCCGAGTACATTCTGCGCGGTCAGGATGAGGAAGCCGGATGCAGACATGTGGTCCCAGGGGCTGACGAATACCAGCTCATGGTGGAGCACTTCAGCGATGCAGTCCTGGGGGGGACTCGATTGGATTCATCCCTCGAAGACAGCATCGCAAACATGAGAACGCTGGATGCGCTGGCGCAGGCTGCTCTGACAGGGAATACAGTGAGGCTTTGAATCTCAGGGGTGCCGTCAGGTGCTCGCCATCAACCACCGGGCGGCACGGGCCAGAAGTACGGCGGCAAGGAGCCCTCCACACCAGAGAGCGACAAACCACAACCATTGCCGCCGTCTTTCAGTAGGCGCTTTCACAGGGGGCTTTCCCGCGGAACAGATAGTAGCAGTAAGCTGTATAGCCGAGTACGGCCGGCAGCAGGATGATGGTGCCGACCAGGAGCAGGGACTGAGATGGAGCCGCAGCCGCAGCTTGCCGAAAGGTGACCGCGAACGGGACTACATAAGGCCACAGGCTGATGCCCAGCCCCAGATAGGCGGTGAAGAATACTCCCATGGAGCATAAAAAGGGCCGCACTTCCCTCCCCGCATGAAGGTCGCGCCAGATGAGGAGAATCAAAACCAGGCTGGTGCTGGGAATAGGCGCCAGGTAGTAGATGTTCGGGGTGCTCCACCAGAGCTCCCGGATGGCGGGGTTCATCAGGGGCATGCTGATGCTCACGATGGCCAGAAAAAGCCCCACGTAGCCGAGAGCATAAGCGGCACACTTGCGCGCCCAGACCTGGGTGATTCCGTCGGTTTTCATGACCAGCCAGCAGGCCCCCAGCAAGGCATAGCCAGACACCACGGCCACCCCGGTCATCACGCTGTAGGCGTTGAGCCAGTCGAAAGCTCCCCCCGCAAACTGGCGACCGTTCACCGTTATCCCCTGCACCACGGAGCCGATGAACACCCCCTGCATGAAGGCTGCGGCAATGGAGCCGAAATGGAAGGCGTAGTCCCACACAACGCGGCCGCGGTCGCTCGCCTTGAACCGGAATTCAAAGGCAACCCCCCTGAAGATCAGTCCGAGCAGCATGATGATGACCGGAATGTAGAGCGCGGGCATGAGGATCGCGTAGGCCAGGGGAAACGCCGCAAACAGGCCGCCGCCAGCCAGGACGAGCCAGGTTTCGTTGCCGTCCCAGAAAGGGGCGATGGAATTCATCATGCGGTCGCGGCACGGGTCTGAAGGCGCAAACGGGAAAACAACACCGACTCCCAGGTCGAACCCGTCCAGAAGAATATACAGAAAAATCGCCACAATGATCAGAGCGTACCAAATGAGCGGCAGATCCACCACATGTTCCAGGCTAAACATGCTGCGCCTCCCTATCTCCTATCTCGGTCACAATCGGCGGCCTGGCAACTCCGTGATCGCCGTAGACCGGCTCCAGAATACCGGGGCCCTTGGCGATGAGCTTCAGAATGTAGTAGCTGCCGGCTCCGAAAACGAATACATAAACCACGACGAACGCCAGGAGGGAGATGGCAATGGGACCCGCAGACACGGGGGAGGTGGCTTCAGCCGTCTTCATGAACCCGTACACGATGTAAGGCTGGCGGCCAATCTCAGTGACGAACCACCCGGCCAGCACCGCAATGAATCCTCCCGGTGTCAGGGCCATGCACCAGACCTGAAACCACTTCGTGTCAAACAGGCGTTTCCTCAAATAGAGCACCAGCCCGATCACCCCGGTTGCGATCATCATGATCCCAACGCCCACCATGATCCTGAACGACCAGAACACCCATGCGACGGGAGGTCGCTCATCCGGCGGCCACTCCTTGAGCCCCTTGACCTCTCCCTGAGGGTCGTGGGTGAGGATCAAGCTCGAGAGCTGGGGGATTTCCAGCTTGTAGCGAGTCGTCTCCGCATCCTGATCCGGCCAGCCGAAAAGCACCAGGGGGGCTTCCCGCTGAGTGTCCCAAAGGCCCTCCATGGCGGACACCTTGGCGGGCTGATGCTCGAGAGTGTTGAGGCCGTGAAGGTCTCCCAGCACGAGCTGCATCGGGGCCACAAGAATGGCCATGATCATCGCCATCCCGAACATCACGCGGGCATGGCTGACATGACGCTCCCGCCAGAGGTAAAACGCACCGATTCCTGCCACTGTAAAAGCCGTGGTCAGGTAGGCAGCCGTGACCATGTGAAAGAACCGATAGGGGAAAGACGGGTTGAAGATGATCTCCAGCCAGTTTGTCGGATAGAGCAGGCCGTCTTCACCCAGAGTGAACCCCTGCGGGGTCTGCATCCAGCTGTTGGCGGAAAGGATCCAGAAGGCCGAAATCAGCGTTCCCACTGCCACGATCACCGTCGAGGTAAAATGCATCCTGGGGCTGACGCGATTCCAGCCGAAGAGCATGACGCCGAGGAAGGACGCCTCCAGAAAGAAGGCGGTGAGCACCTCGTAGCCCAGCAAAGGACCCAATATGTTGCCGCCCTTGTCGGCAAAAACAGACCAGTTGGTGCCGAACTGAAAGGACAGCACCACCCCTGAGACCACGCCCATCCCGAAGGTGACCGCAAAAATCTTGACCCACATGCGGTAGACTTCCGCATAGACGGTCTTGCCGGTGCTGAGCCAGCGCCATTCGAGCACCGCCAGCCAGCTGGCGAGTCCGATGGTGAAGGCCGGGAACAGAATGTGGAAGGAAACGGTGAAGGCGAACTGGATTCGTGCCAGGGTGACGGCGTTGAGGTCCTCGAACATTTGACCACCTCTCAGGTGATGTGGCTTAATGCGGCTTTTTGAATGCTACAAGGCAGCTCAATTTTAATCGAAGCCGTGCGCGTGTCAAGCCTGCTCTTTGAGGGAGTATTCTCTAAACGGCCAACCTCTCCATCACACTGCAGCTATTTCTTTTTGGCAATGGTCGCCACAGCCCCAGTCGCAGCGGTCTTCCTGGATATCTTGACATCTTTGGACGGCTTCGCAGCGGCCATGGCCTTGGGAGCCTTGGAATCCGCCGCAGGCTGGGAGGCCCTGGCAAGCTTGGGAGCGGCAAGCCGATCCTGCTTCAAGGCTTTGGACGGTGCCGGTGCCGCAGGGGGCTTGTTTCTTGCGGTGAGTTTTCCGCTGGAAACATTCGATTTTTTGCCCTTGGAAGTCCCAACCGCGGTCCGGGACGAACGCTGCTCTCTGGACGAAGATCTCGATGGCCTCACCTCGGATGGCCGTGGTTCCGTCAAGGCGGCCAGAACAGATTCCTTCGTGCCCGGGGGAACGCACAGCGTATATGCAGGTTCGCCGGGAGGGGTGATGGTGCGACAAAGCTCCGGGTTGTGCTCCTGGAGGATCGCTTCGTCCACCCCGATCTTCTGTCCAAGCCAGGCGAGCTTCACCCCGCCCGGAACCGACACGGTCTCGTGTGCGGGTCGGTTGTCCTGCGGCTTGAAATAGAACCCGTATCGGTTGAGGTCTCGGCTGATTCGAATGGCGGCATAGACCTTCGGAACGTACTCCTCGGTCTCCGTCGGAAGCCAGTCCGCATCCCGCAGCTCCCAGAAAGTGGTGAGGCCGCTTTCATCGAGAACCCTCTGAACACGGTTTTCCCCGCAGTTGTAAGCGGCGAGAGCGAGGGGCCAGGAGCCAAACTGATCGTACAAGGTCGAAAGATAGGCTGCAGCTGCCTCAGCAGATTTGAATGGATGGCGCCGCTCGTCGACCCACTTGTTCTGCTCCAGTCCAAAACGCTCCCCCGTCGAAGCGATGAACTGCCACATGCCGACGGCGTCGGCACTGGAGCGGGCGGTCGTGGTGAAGCCGCTTTCCACCAGTGCGACGTAGACCAGGTCCTTGGGCACCCCCGCTTCGGCGAAAATTCTCTGAACCGGAAGAACGTAGTCTTCGGCCCTCCTCAAAAGGGTCTGAAAGGACTGGTGCTTCTTCTCGGTGTAGGTGATCGTCCAGGCATCGATGGACGGGTGATCCGGAACGGCGAGTACCGGCTTGGATTGAGCGCCAGCGGCCCTATGCTTTGAAAAGAGGAGCGCTTCCTCAGCAGAACTGCCGGCTTTGTCTCGTAGAACAGTCAACCTGGTGGAAGAAGCGGTTTGATGAGAGGAAAGGGTGGAACATCCCGCGAGCATTGAAAGGATGCAGCACGCGAAAACGAACCTGGTTTGGATCTGTGCTCTGAATCCGCAAGCCCTGTGATCGCATCCAACCCGAACCCCCAACCATTCGACGCCCACAAGCCACGTCCCAATCATCAGCCCCCCTTGTCCATTTTCAGAGAACCGAAACAGCTCCCTCCGATACGATGCTCAAGAGTCATCCACCCGGAGCCTCGTCTGAACTGCAGCGACGCTCTCCCCCGGCAAGCGTTCTGAGTGCTTGTCACCGTGGCCGAGCAATGTCCTCCGGGCTCCGGACCAAAAACCTTCCGAAACCTCTAGCGCATCGAGCCCTTTTCTGCAAGCCTTTCCTCGCGAGAGGCCTGTTGGACTTCCCCGCGGTCCGAAATGAGGGGTCCGGCTTCCCGTCGGATGCATCATGTCCCGTTCTCAGCCGGAATCATCTGTTTTACGCTTGCAGCTCGGGTATCGACCTGATTATATGGGCTCATCCACAGTCTGAAGCCGGAAGCGTCCAAGAATCCTGAACAATGAGGAGAAGCCATGTATTTGCCGGAAATCTACGACAAGTTTCGAGATCAATATGCAGATATTTCCGAGAAGTACGACCAGCTGGGCCAAGCCTGCCGCTCCGCCGGCCCTCTGGACCAGAAGGTTCAGGACCTGGTCAAGCTGGGAATCGCCATTGGCGCCAATTCCATGGGAGCCGTGCGCTCGCACACCAGAAAAGCGCTGGCTTCAGGCGCCACGAAGGAAGAAATCATTCAGGCCGTTTTGTTGTCGCTGACCACGACGGGGTTCCCCAACATGATCGCCGCAATGGGGTGGGTGAGGGAGGTCCTGGAAAAGGAGGCCCACCGGTAGCTTAGTGCAGCGCGACACAAGAAAGTGTCCGAAAGCCTTGTTCGTCATCCCCGCGAAAGCGGGGATCCAGCGTTCCAGAAAAAAGCTCTGGATTCCCGCGTTCGCGGGAAT
>JBFYYO010000197.1:0-7388 GCA_041310025.1 Syntrophobacterales bacterium | reverse complement strand
TCTGGGAAAGCACATTGGGCCCGAAGTGCTGCTGGCGGGTCTCGACTTCAAAGATATCCAGACCCCGCTCCGGGTCTGTTGCCGTGAGATCGAGCACCTCCTCGTGGGTAAGATGGTGCCAGTGTTTGCCGAGGAGTTTTTCCATCAATAGGCTCCTTATGATCAATGCCCCTCCGCACGATGATGCGCGGCGTCGAGTCGCCATTCATTGGGAAGGTTTGTTTACCCTCATGAATTAGACATGAACCTTAGCCGCGCGACTCAAAAAGGCAACAAGAAACTAGATAGTTCTTCGATCCTCGTCCATCAAGGTGGCATCCTGGTGGAGCCTGGTGCTTTCCTGCGAATTTTCGCTTGAATCTCTGGGTAATCGTGCTTTTAATGGACGTGAGAATACTCGAAACCACCAAAGATCACTGACTTTTTCGAACCAGACACAGACACACGAGAGGGGTCTGCACCCATGGAAAAGACAACCCGGTTTTCCCTCTGGTACGTGGTTTTGGCCATCTGGGGGGTTCTTCTCATTCAGAATTTGATTTCTCAGCAGTTCCAGCCTCGGCACATTCCCTACAGTGAATTCCTGCGTGCCCTCAGGGCCGATGAAATCATCGAAGTGGTGATTTCCCAGGGAACTCTCTCCGGAAAGATGAAGATTACGGAAAATGGGGAAGCGCAGGAGGTTCGATTTGTGACCTTCAGGGTAGATCCGGAGCTGTCGGATGAGCTCTCGAAGCACAACATCGTTTTCAGGGGTCAGCCGGAAAACACTCTGATCCGGGATATTCTCTCCTGGGTGGTGCCGGCTCTGGTGTTTTTTGGGCTCTGGTATCTCCTGATGAAGCGAATCGGCGGGGGAGCCAATCAGGGAATCATGTCCTTCGGTCGCAATCGCGCCAAGCTCTACGCGGAAAAGGAGATTGACACCAAGTTCGGAGATGTGGCCGGTGCCGATGAAGCCAAGGAGGAGCTCCAGGAAATTGTGGACTATCTGCGCGAGCCCGGGCGCTTCCAGCAGCTCGGCGGTCGGATGCCCAAGGGGATTCTGCTCGTGGGGCCTCCGGGAACGGGCAAGACCCTCCTGGCCCGGGCCGTGGCGGGAGAAGCCGGTGTGCCTTTCTTCAGCATCAGCGGCTCAGAATTCGTGGAGATGTTCGTCGGTGTGGGTGCGGCCCGGGTGCGCGAGCTCTTTCAGCAGGCCAGGGACAAGGCGCCCTGCATCATCTTCATCGACGAGCTGGACGCCATCGGGAAATCCAGAGGCGGCATGAGCGTGGGGGGGCACGACGAACGCGAGCAGACCCTCAACCAGCTCCTTGTCGAGATGGACGGCTTTGACCCGCGAGTCGGGGTCGTGATTCTTGCGGCCACCAACCGGCCTGAAATCCTGGATCCGGCGCTCCTGCGCGCGGGACGCTTCGACAGGCAGGTCCTGGTGGACCGGCCGGATTTCAACGGACGGGAGGCCATCCTCAGAATTCACTCGAAAAACGTCAAGCTTGGAGAGGACGTGGACCTGAAGGTGATCGCCCGCAAAACCCCCGGGTTTTCAGGGGCCGACCTGGCCAATGTGATCAACGAGGCGGCGCTCCTGGCCGCTCGCCGGGGACGTCCCGCGGTTGCCATGAAGGATCTGGACGACGCCGTGGACCGCATCATAGCCGGTCTGGAAAAGAAGAACCGGGTCATCAACCCGAAGGAGAAGGAGATCGTGGCTTACCACGAAACGGGACATGCCCTCGTGGCAGCTTCCACGCCGGGTGCGGACAAGGTGCACAAGATCTCCATCATCCCGCGGGGCATCGGGGCCCTGGGCTACACCCAGCAGTTGCCCACCGAAGACCGTTACCTGATGACTCGCCAGGAGCTCCTGGGCAAAATCGACGTGCTCCTGGGAGGACGCATGGCGGAGGCCATTGTTTTCGGGGATGTCTCCACGGGGGCGCACAACGATCTGCAGCGAGCGACGGACATCGCCCGGGCCATGGTCTCCGAATACGGCATGGGGAAAACTCTCGGCCTTTCCACCTACCCGAGGCAGAGGCATCCCGCATTCCTGAGTCCCGAGCAGTCCTCCCTCCTGGGAAAGGAATACAGCGAAGCCACTGCAGCTCAGCTGGACGAGGAAGTGAAAGACCTCATCTCGGCCCGGGCCGACCATGTGAGGGGTCTGCTCACGGAAAAACAGGGCATTCTGGAACAGGTATCCAGGCGGCTCCTCGAAGTCGAAACCATGGAAGGTGTGGAATTCTACGCTTTATTGGAGTCGACGTCCTGACCGCTTCAGGAGGCGGATCGTGGACCACTCCTGTCAACAGTCTTTTTTCCGTTCATCTCCGAGGTGGATTGTATGAAGTCGCCCAGGATCCTCGTTGTCGAAGATGAGAGCATTGTCGCAATGGATGTACAGGACCGGCTTGCGGAGCTCGGCTACGAGGTGATCGGAGCGGCTGATCGAGCTGATGATGCCTTAGCCCTGGTGGCGGCCGAGCACCCCGATCTGGTGCTCATGGATATCCGGCTCAAAGGGGAGATCGACGGTATCGCCGCTGCGGAGGAAATCCGCGAGCGCTGGCGGATCCCGGTCATCTACCTCACGGCATTTTCCGAAGACAGCACCCTCCAGCGCGCCAAGGTCACCGAACCGTTTGGCTACATCATCAAACCGTTCGAGGACCGCGAAATCCAGGCCGCCATCGAGATGGCACTCCACAAGCACAAGGCTGAGCAGCGCCTTCGGGAGAGCGAGCGGCGTTATGCGACGACTCTGAAAAGCATCGGCGACGGGGTGATCGCCACGGATTCCGAGGGTCGTGTGACTTTCCTGAATCCTGTCGCCGAGAGGCTCACCGGGTGGTCCCTGGAGGAGGCGAACGGACGTCCCCTCTCTGAGATTTTCCGGATCGCCAACGAGAAAACCCGACAGCCCCTGGAGGATCCCGTTGCGAGGGTATTGCGCGAAGGCAGTGTCGTCGGGCTGGCCAATCATACCATCCTCCTGAGCCGGGACGGGGGCGAGATCCCCATTGACGATTGTGCCGCGCCCATCCTGGATGATTTCGGGGCCATGACGGGAACCGTTCTGGTCTTTCAGGATGTGACCGATCGCCGAGAGCGGGAATCGGCGCTGCGCGAGAGCGAAGAGCGCCTGCGGTTGTCGCTCCTGGCCGCCAACCAGGGATTCTGGGACTTGAACGTGCAGACGGGGGAGAGTGTGGTGAGCGCCGAGTATGCGCGCATGTTCGGCTACGACCCGGGCTCCTTCCGGGAAACTACTGCCGCATGGCGTGACCGGCTGCATCCGGACGACCGGGAGCAGGCTTACCGCACTTACAAGGATTACATCGCAGGGCGGCGCAGTGACTATCGGGTCGAGTTCAGGCAGCGGACGGCGTCCGGTGACTGGAAATGGGTTCTTTCGCTCGGCAAGATCCTGGAATGGGACAGGGATGGGATGCCCCTGCGCATGATGGGCACGCACACGGACATCGATGAGCGCAAGCAAGCCGAAGTCGATCGTCTGGAAATGGAGCGCCGTCTGCTGCATGCGCAGAAGCTCGAAAGCCTGGGCGTGCTGGCCGGAGGCATCGCCCATGATTTCAACAACCTGCTCATGGCGATTCTGGGCTACGCCGATCTCGCCCTGCTGGAGGTCTCCCCCGTGTCTCCAGCCCGGCCAAGCCTGGAGGAGATCATCAACGCGTCCCACCGGGCCGCGGACCTTTGCCGCCAGATGCTCGCCTATTCGGGCAGGGGGAAGTTCGTGATCGAGCGTTTGCAGATGGGTGAAGTGGTCCAGGAGATGATGCACATGCTCAAGACCTGCATCTCCAAGAAGGTCCTCCTCAACCTCAACCTGGCAAAGGATGTGCCTCCCATCGAAGGCGATCCCGCTCAGATCCGGCAGGTGCTCATGAACCTCGTGATCAATGCCTCCGAGGCCATCGGCGAGCGAAGCGGCGTGGTCACGATATCCACCGGGGCAAGGTACTGCGACGCGGAGTACCTTCGGGAAACCCTCCTCGACGACTCGCTTCCCGTAGGGCTCTATGTGAGCCTCGAGGTGAGCGATACCGGCTGCGGCATGGACCGGGAGACGCAGGCGCGAATCTTCGAGCCGTTCTTCACGACCAAGTTCACCGGGCGAGGCTTGGGAATGTCCGCTGTCCTGGGGATTGTGCGGGGCCACAAGGGGAGCCTCAAGGTCTACAGCGAGGCCGGGAAAGGGACCACCTTCCACCTCCTGTTCCCGGCCTCGGTCGAGGCCGAGGAGCCCTCCACGAGAGCGGTCGGGCCGAGCACCGAATGGCGCGGCAGCGGCACCATTCTCCTGGTGGATGACGAGGAGACGATCCTCGGGGTGGCGCGCCTGATGCTCGAAAAACTCGGGTTCTCGGTGATCACAGCGGGGGATGGCAGGGAGGCCATCGAGATTTACCGGATGCGGGGGCATGAAATCGCCGTGGTGCTTCTGGATCTCACGATGCCCCACATGAACGGTGAGGAGGCTTTCCGGGAGCTCCGGCGCATTGATCCCGCGGTGCGGGTCATCCTTTCCAGCGGGTACAGTGAGCATGAGATCGCGGCGCGATTTTCGGGAAAAGGTCTGGCCGCGTTCATTCAGAAGCCCTACCAGATCGCCAGGCTGCGCGAGGCATTGCGGGAGATTGCCTGACCGTGTGCTCAGAGCTCTAAAGGATCAGAAGGATGGTTACGGGAAGTGGCCGCAAGGTCCAAAGGTGCATGGGCACTGCAGGGATCACGATCCTGGCCCTGCTCCTTTTGGCAGCTTCTTTGTGGGCGGCGGCGAGGGAGGCGGGGCTGCGGGCCCGCGATACGGAGCAGCCGGTCTCAAGCGACGGAAGGGATCATTCCAAGGCCATCCCGCTCACACAGGAAGAGCTGGCATGGCTTTGTGAACATCCGATATTGAGGCTTGGAGTGGATCCTGCCTGGCCTCCTTACGAGCTCATCGATCCCGCAGGGCGTTATTCGGGCATTGCCGCCGACTACGTCAGGCTGATCAGCGGCCGCCTCGGCATTGCCATGGAAGTCCAGCCCGGTCTCTCCTGGGAACAGGTCCTTGCCGGGCTCCGGGAAAAGGAGCTGGACGTCTCCCCGGCCATCACGCTGACCCATGAGCGCAGCCGTTTTCTTCTCTTCACACAGCCCCACATCAAGTACTCCGTCGCCATCGTCACGCGATCGGAGCACGGTACCATCGACGGCCTCACTGCGCTCGCGGGAAGGAACATGGCCCTCGTCAAGGGCTATGCCTTCACGGAGCTCGCCCTGGCCAGTCAACCGGACATTGTCCCGATTTACGTCGACACGGTGCTTGAGGGGCTCAACAAGGTATCCAACGGCGAGGCCGAGGCCATTGTCAGCGACCTCCCGTCCCTGAGCTACAGAATCAGCGAGTTCAACTTCCTCAATCTCAAGGTCGCTGGAATCGCCCCCTTCGAGACGGAGGGGCTGCGCATGGGGGTTCGCAGCGACTGGCCGATCCTGGTGTCGATTCTGGACAAGGCCCTGGGCTCCATCACCCCCGAGGACCATCAGCAGATCCGCCAAAGATGGGTCAGTGTGGGGGCAGCGGAAAGCGCCGGCATCGGTCTTTCTCCAGAGGAGCAGCAATGGCTGGCCAACCATCCGGTGATCCGGAATGCCGCGGATCCCGCGTGGGCCCCCATCGAGCTCGTGGATGAAAACGGCCGACTCAGTGGCATCACCTCCGAGTACCTCGGCCGCCTGGAGCAGATGCTCCATGTGAAGTTCGAGACTCCCTGGGAGATGAGCTGGGCCCAGATGATGGATGCGCTCAAAGACGGCCGCCTCGACATGGCTTCCTGCGTACGCGACACGGTTCAGCGTCGCTCGTTCATGGAGTTCACGGAACCCTATATTTCCATGCCCACTGCCATCTTCGCCCGCACCAATGTGAACTACGTTGACCTGCCCTCGCTGAAGGGCCAGCCCGTTGCCGTTGTCGAAGGATACGCCCTTCAGGAGCTCCTCTCCGAGGAATACCCCGAAATCCTGCTCGTCCCCGTCAGGAACCTTGAGCAGGGCCTCACCATGCTCTCAAGCGGCAATGTATACGCTTACGTCGACGCTCTGGCTCCCGGAAGCTATGGGCTCAGTCGCCATGGGTTCACGAATATCCATGTCGCCGGTGAGACCCCCTTCCGCTATGAGATGTCCATGGCCGCCTCGAAACAGCAGCCCATTCTGGCCTCCATTCTTCAGAAGGCCGTCAGGGCCATACCGGAGGCGGAACGTGATCGATTCTTCCAGAAATGGGCCACCGTTCCCGTCACCTACAGACCGGATTACTCGCTCATCTGGAGAATCCTCGCCGGCGGTGCATTCCTCCTGCTGATCTTCATTTACTGGAACCGGCGCCTCTCGATCGAGGTTGCGGCGCGCAGCCGGGTGGAAGCTGAATTGCGCCAGGCCAAGGAGGAGCTGGAGCTGCGCGTGGCGGAGCGCACCGCCGAGCTGGCGGCCAGAAACGTTGCTCTGGCCGAGGAGGTTCTCGAGCGCGGGCGGGCGGAGGAGGCCCTCAGGGAGAGCGAGGAGCGATTCTCCAAGGCCTTCGCATTGTCTCCTGCCCCGATGGTCATCTCCGATATGGATACAGGCCGTTTCATTGATGTCAACGAGCAGTGGCTGCGCATGCTCGAGCACACGCGAGAGGAAACGATAGGCCACACATCCTATGAACAGCAGATCTGGGAAAATCCCGAGGTCAGGACCCGTTTGGGAAGAAGATTAAAAGAAACCGGGTCTTTTGGAGACGAACCGATCCGCTTCATCACCAAGTCAGGGGTTATCAAGGATGCCCTGTGGTCCGCGGAGAAGGTCAATCTTGGCGGGGCCGAGGTCATGCTCTCGCTCATCTACGATTTCAGTGAGCGAAAACGTGCGGAGGGCGCCCTGCGGGCCAAGACCGAGGAGCTGGACCGCTTCTTCTCGGTGGCGCTGGACCTTCTTTGCATTGCCGACACGGAGGGGAGATTCATCAGATTGAACCCCCAGTGGCAGGCGGTGCTGGGTTATCCGTTATCCGAGTTGGAAGGCAGCCGTTTCCTGGACCTGGTGCATCCCGATGACCTGGAAGCCACACTGGAAGCCCTCAGCCGCCTGGCAACCCGGGAGTCCGTGTTGGATTTCACGAACCGGTACCGTTGCAGCGATGGCTCTTATCGCTGGATCGAGTGGCGATCCTTTCCTGCTGGCAACCTCGTCTACGCAGCCGCCCGTGATATCACCGAGAGGAAGAAGGTCGAGGAGGCGCTGAATGAGAAGAACCATTTCATCACCTCCCTTCTGCGTGCCATACCCGTGTCCGTCTTTTACAAGGATAAGGAAGGCAGGTACCTGGG